>JBJEKI010000102.1:0-35629 GCA_051878555.1 Lepagella sp.
AATAATGTTAACGAAATGTTAATTGTAATTTGCGATTCCGAAATTCGAGGAAACGATGATTTTACCCGAGTCTCGTATCCTTGGCCGCTTTTGATTACTTGCTTTCAGTCACATACATGCGTATGCTCCTTACAGCAAGTAATCAAAATCGACTCAAGGCTACGACCCCTACGGCTCCAAAAATTTAAGGAACACGCTCTTATGTGTCGCTAGACATGAAATCTTTGGTACGATAATTTTTTATGATTGGGAAAAGAAAAATCAAAAATAAAGGAGTAACCAATTGCCACAAGTAGTAATCTTAACTGTTAAATGCGATATTTGAAATCACAAAAAATATAAAATAATTTCTATTAACGATAAATAATTTCAACAATCTTCAAATATTTCAACGAAAATCCTTATATTTGCGATGTTTTAAGCAATCAAGCATGGGAAAAGAGATTAAGAATCTTAACCGAATTAATGTCATATTAGCTGAAAAGAATCTTCAGAACAAATGGCTGGCTGAACTGCTTGGACGAAACCAAGCAACTGTGTCAAAGTGGGTAACAAACTCAGCTCAGCCAAATTTTGGAGTCACTTCTACATATTGCAAAAGTGCTTGAAGTTAACGTAAATAATCTGGTTAGGCCATTAGATTTATGATGAAATGGTGATTCAAGACAAAGAAAAATTAATAGACTTAGTACAACGCTATCAAGTATCAAAGTCTGCTGGACAACTTGAAAATTCATCAGAAGCGACAATGCGGACATGGATAGATGAACTTTTGTCCGTGTTTGGTTGGGACGTGCAAAACACCAAGCAAGTACTTACAGAGCATACCCTGGGTCGTAGCGAGAAAGTGAAACTGCGCGATATAGGTTCTACAAACACACGGCCCGATTATACGCTCGTGAATGGTAGCGTGTTGCTGACCTTCGTTGATGCCAAGAGCTTGGCCGTAAATATAGAGTCAAATAAGGATGCGGCCTTCCAAATACGCTCTTATGGGTGGTCTATTGGTGCACCTTTCGCCATTATTACCAATTTTGAGCAGTTAGCAATATACGATTGTTCTATTATGCCTAACGTTTTAGATGAAGCTGACTATGCTTGTATCTACTTCTATGAATACACTCAATTTGTCGAAAAGTTTGATATATTGAAGGTTTACCTCTATAGAGAAAACATCATAGAAGGCAATATCAAGTTTATCAAAGGAAAAGGGAATGCCCTTGACGAAAATTTCTCTCGGTTGCTTGGTGATGTCAGGAAGGAGATTGCCAAGGCTATATTGGACAATAATGATATCACGAATGTCGCCACACTCAGTTTCTATGTACAGACCATTATCAACCGTGTGCTCTTCATCAGAGTTTGTGAATCAAGGGGATTAGAAAAGGACAAATTACTATTAGACTTTGCTGCCGACAATTTTTGGGAGGCATTTAAACGAAGTTCATACGCAGAGTTCTATGACCACTACGACGGGCCTATGTTTAAGAAAATTGCTCCTTTGCAAAGCCTGTCGATAAATAGTGATGTGTTTACACATTTCCTCAATAGTCTATATTACCCCTCGCCCTATCGATTTGACGTTATACCACTAAAAACCATCAGTGACATCTATGATTTGTTCCTCGGTTATCAGCTTGTGGTTAGAAACGGTAAGGTAACAGACGAACTGAAGGAAGAGTTCAAGAAGAGTAACGGAGCTGTAACAACCCCAAAGCAACTAGTAAACAACGTTCTTGACTCCACATTCTCAACTTCTTTGAAATGTATGTCAATCCTCCAGATTCTGAAGCTTAGTATTGTAGATATAGCTTGCGGTAGTGGTGTTTTTATTGTTGGTGCATATGAATATATCGTTAAAGAGGTAGAGAATCGCATAAGATTAGGCGAGCCTATTGATGATAGTTACTACATTCTACAAGATGGGAACGTAACACTGACCATTAAGGGTAGAAAAGCTATTATCAATAACTGCTTATATGGTGTTGATATCAATCCTGAAGCAGTTGAGGTGGCCAAGATGTCACTTTCACTGAAACTTATTGAAAACTATGCACCCCAGGATTTTGGCGTTGTTGGATTATTCGGCTCTCAAATTCTGAAAGGTATAGGAGAAAATATCCGATGCGGAAATTCGTTGGTTGGTCCAGACATAGAAGAAATATGTCCAACCATTAGCGATGACATCAACGAACTACAGTTAACCAATGCCTTCGACTGGCAACAAGCGTATCCCAATGTTTTTAAAAAAGGAGGTTTTGACTACGTTATAGGAAATCCACCTTACGTGGAGGTGAAGAACTATAATTGCAATCTTCCTACGATGGCAATGTACATCAAACGAGTCTATTCCTCTAGCAAGAATGGCAAGATAGACCTCGCCATCCCATTTATAGAACGTGGTATTTCACTGCTTAACGACAATGGACGATTGGGGTATATCGTGCAGAAAAGGTTTTTTAAGACAGAATATGGTAAAGGCATTAGAAAACTGCTGTCTTCAAAACAATTGCTTAACGGTATTTACGACTATACTGAGACAGATTTATTTGTAGGTAGGATTACATATGTGGCCATTATTGTATGCGACAACAACAAACAAAACAATACCAATGTCTGGTATTTGAACTCATCTGATGGCAGACAACAGTTACTGCAAGCCAAATCACTAGGCGAAACCCCTTGGAATTTTGAAAATGTAGCGCTAAATGCCTTGAGACTTAGATTGTCAGAGGAATTGGGAACTCTTGGTGATGTTTGTCATATTAAAGTGGGTTTACAGATGTTGTGGAACGATGCTTATCAGATAGTGGCTGACCATATATCTAATGGTATTTTATATGGCCATTCCGTCATTGACAATCATGTGGAAATAGAATTTGAAGCTTGTCGCCCCTTGCTATGCAATGAGCAATTTGCGCCTTTGACAAAACGACTGTACACTACATTTGCACTTTTTCCATACTTTGTGACAGCCAATGGTGAGGTGACAGAACTCAGTATCTCTGAGTTTACAGCTCTATACCCAAAAGCTGGAGCATACCTTGCCAAACACAAAAATATGATATGTAAGACTGTAGAGACTCTTCCACAAAGGAATGGAGATTATAACTCTGTTGATCATTGGCATTTATTTACGCGAGCCAACAATCATGGTGCAATATATGAGAAACTATGCGTACCAATGACGGCACAATATACACAGGCAGCTGTTGTGATGGATAAGCATGTCTATTGTGATAATGCAAATATGTTCTTCATCCAAATTGACAAACCGGACGAGAAACATCTCTATGCTCTTGCTGCCATCATCAACTCTACTATTTTCAACACCTTAGCCCGTTCGATAGCAAATCCGCAACAAGGTGGTTACTACAAGTTCAACAAACAATTCCTCGACCCCGTTCCTTTTCCCAAAGATGCTTTTATTAAGTGTGGAAGGAATATTGCAAATCTAGCTAATATTGCGAAAAAGATTGAAAAGATTAATGATCAAATAAGCAACAGCGTAGGCTCGCAGACATCCGGTCTCGTACTATCGCTTAATACACTATGGCGGCAACTTGACCTGATGTGTGATAAGTTATACGGCATTAAGAAGGCAGAAGATAAAGCACTATTATATTCCACAATCCGTAAAGACAGAACTCCCTATGAACAAGAAAGTTAATGCACTGATTAATAAATACACAGAAGATGAGTTGCTACTTGACAAGTTGGTTGTCAACTCATTTGTCAGACACCATAACCTTGATGTTTACGAAGGCTATCTGGCTCAGTTCGTGGTAGAAGAAAAAGACGGACTTGAACAAGACATCACCTTGCTCTCAAGCGAGTGTACGCTGGAAGATGTTATAAGCATATTTGAACTTGCTATACCGCAAAACGAAAAGACCTCAAATGGGGCAGTATATACGCCCAAATACATCAGAGACTATATTGTATGTCATGTATTCCCTTTAGTAAGAAAACCACTGGCTGAATGTTTATGTGCAGACTTATCCTGCGGCTGTGGAGCTTTCCTTTTTACGTTGGCTGACTACATCAACAAAGAGACTGGACTCTCTTTTGTCGAGACATATCATCAGCTCTACGGAGTTGACATCAGTGAAATAAGCATACGTAGAGCAAAAATACTGTTGGCTCTCGTTGCTTTGGCTAACGGAGAGATAGTTGAAGAAAGTGACTTCAACCTCTATCAAGGTGATTCTCTAACTTTTAACTTCTGGCATATGCCAAAAGTACGGGATAATCATGGTATTGATGTAATTGTGGGAAATCCACCATACGTTCGTTCCAAGCATATAAACCCCGTAACGAAGACGAATTTGTCGCTTTGGAGTACATCTCGTATAGGCAATGCTGACCTATACATCCCATTCTTTGAGATTGGTAGTTCATTATTGAGTGATACGGGAGCGTTAGGCTACATTACCGTTAATACCTTCTTCAAGAGTGTCAATGCGCGGCAGCTGCGTATTTATCTTTCATCCGGTGATTTATCTCTTAGTATCATAAACTTTGGCGAGCAATTGGTTTTTAAAAAGAAACTGGCCTACACATGCCTAGTGTTTCTGACGAAAATCCCAAGTAACTCACTTTTTTATGCTAAAACTGATATTATTGAGGTACAGAATGGCAAAGAGATGACATTTGGTAAGATAGAATATTCAGCACTTGACAACTATCGAGGTTGGCATCTAAACCAAAATGAAGTGCTACAGAACATACGTCGTATTGAGACAGCAGGCGAACCACTTGGAAACAAGTATGTCATCAAGAATGGTATAGCTACACTGGCTAACGATGTATTTATCTTCCGCCCCATTCGTTCTGATAACTTGTTCTACTACTTGATTAAAGATGGCAAAGAATACCCCATCGAAAAGGGAATTTGTAGGGATATTATCAAACCAAATATTTTGAAAACGGAAGAGGAAATACCTGAAAAAGAAGAAAAAATCATCTTACCTTACGATTCTGAGCATAACCTGATTGAAGAGAATATCTTCCTGCAAGAATATCCTCTAGCATATCGCTATCTTCAAACGTACCGCAAAATTCTTGATGCTCGAGATAAGGGAGAGGGCGATTATGGTGCCTGGTATGCTTTTGGAAGAACTCAAGCCATTGCAGACAATGGTCGCAAGTTGCTGTTCCCATATATGAGTGATTTGCCCCATTTTGTATATATGCCAAAGAAGGACATGCTGATATACTGCGGATATGCCATTTATAATGATTCCGAAACGGAATTACTGTTCTTGAAGCGAGTTCTTGAGTCAAGCGTCTTTGATTATTATATGAAGAATACCAGCAAACCCTACTCCACAGGATATTATTCTTATGCCAAAAACTATGTAAAGTCGTTTGGTATATATCCTTTTAGCGAGGAGCAGAAACAGCATATTCTATCTATACAAACAAAAGCAGAAATTGATGATTATATAAAAAAAGCTTATAGAGTTATGATATAGAACATACTAGCGAGTTTCATAAATCTTAGGGGTCGTAGAGACGGATGTATTTTGAGCAGATTTTGAAAGTCACAGCGGACACCATGCGTGCATTGTAATCGATATGAGTTTCGAAATGTGCCCAAAAGATTCGTACAGAGATACTGTTTCTTAGACACACTCAAAGAAACAGTATCAACCTAAATCGTCTCAAGGCTATGACTTCTACGACCCCAAAATTAAAGGAATGCGCTCTTTCCTCCTTATTTATTGTAATAACGGTCGAGATGCCGGAGCATACCCATGGTATGGCGAAGGTTGATTTCTACACAGGGGTGAATGTTCCCATCTTCGGTGATCAGCATGTCGATACCTAAGGGTCCATCGTAGTAGGGAGCAATCAGCAGCTCGATAGCCGCGCGTTGTAAGTCGAGGTAGCGACGATCCCACTTGCTGCTTACCCTTCTGATCTTCTCTTCCAATTTCTCGTTGCTACCCTCGACGTTGCCTCGGTATCTTCCGCGTTGGGACACTTCAAAAATCGAAAAACCGATAAAGTCCACCTTGCCGGCGGTGCAAAACCACTCCGTAGCGAAATCAAGCCGCCGCCGATACCCCTTCTCCATAATCACAGAACCCTGCCGCCGGATTATCCCTGTTACCCAAGGCGTTATCCGAGTCTCATCGAGACCTTCAGTGGAGAGTATACCCCTCCCCGAACTACTCCAAGGGGCTTTGAAGAAGAGATAATCGTTTTGCCGGAAAGCATCGACACAGTCTTGCGGCTCGCTTATCTCCATTGGCAATCGGATCTCCGAATCGAGTAGCGGCGACATAAGCCGAAGGAAGTCGATGGTGGTGCGGCGATGGGAAAGTTCGCGCAACCGATCGATATGCTCCAACGAGGGAAAATTGATGATGTTGTCGCTGAAGTCGCTCAGCTGTTGACGGACAGTGTAATTCCATCCCCATGGTTCGGCGATGAATTTCTCACTGTTATCCAAAATTGTAGCGAGACAATCCCTCGTTATGATAGAAAGATGTTTGGTTTGAGCCAAACAATAACCATCTAACGAGGCTATATCCAATTTTCGATCGAGTAGAAGGATGATATCACCTGGTGAGGCATAGGCTGCCGGAGTGAGAGACAATCGCTGACGCAACTCCACCACCTGCCCCGGCGGAGTATAATATCCCCTGCCGGATGCTAAAGCATAATCGCTCTCCGGGTTAAAGATGTGTAATTTTCTCATTGCCTCTGGGTGGATGAGTGGTTGAGAAGAGGGGTAAACCCTCTTTGTCGGCAGGGTAGTATTGCATTAGAAAAAGGAAGATGCCTCAGAGACATCTTCCTTCTATTTCTTTACTATCACCAAGATGTGAGTAGGGTGGTTGCCCCTTAGAGCGAGCTCTTAGTCGTTGAGGTTGTCTCTTTCCTTCAGAGGGTTGGAGAAATAAAGCTTGTGCTCGATATACTCTTGGGTTGCAATCAGGGTCGGCTTCGGAAGCTTCTCATAGAATTTAGAAACCTCAATCTGCTCTCTATTTTCAGTCACTTCCTGAAGATTCTCGCCGGAATCCTCCTTGGCGAACTCTTTGAGCTTCTTCTCCAGCTCTTTCTTCATCTCTGCCGAGATTTGATTGGCTCTCTTGCCAATAACACACACTGTCTCATATACATTGCCCGTCTGTTCCGCCATGGCGATCATGTCGCGGGTCACTGTTGTGATAGGAGCGTTGACCTTTTTGTAATCCATAAGATTTATGATTTTTTTATATATTTTTCAGTTTTTTAGGATGATGTATTTCCTCTTTTACATCATCACTTATAACGTAATTATTGTCTATTTATTATATATGCGATCAAAAATATGTTATTTTCGCGCCTTTTTTTCTGCAATCTTGAAGATCGTCTGTGCCTCTTTGGTGTATTTTGACTCCGGATAGTTGTTGATAAAGGAGTAATATTCATCCACAACTTCGTTATATCTGTCGCCCATCCTCTCGGAGACACTATTCTTGGCTTGCTGGAATTTCGACTTTAAAATGAGGAACTCGAACTCTTCGCGATACTTGGAATAGGGGTAATCTTTAAGCGCATTCTGCGATGTGATGATTGCCGCCTCGTAGTTGTTGCCAAGGAAGTTGCCAAGGTTGTAATAGAGTTGAGCATTCTGCAATTCTTTGAGAGTCAACTTATCTTGCATCTCGAAGATGGCGTCTTGTGCATCTTTGGCCTTATCGCTGTTGGGATATTTCTCAAGGAAGTTTTGCAATTCCTGGATGGCCTTGATGGTATAGGTTTGATCTAACTGAGCATCAGGCGATTCCTTATAGAAGCCATAGCCTGAATAGAAGGAAGCCAACTCGGCATATTTACCCTTCGGGTAGCGTGAGTAATAGGTGTTGAAGAAGACGTTGGAGTTGGTATAGTCTTGATTGTTGTAATAAGACATCGCCAAGAGGAAGAGAGCCTCTTCTCCCTTCGCCGTACCGCGCAGCGGGGTATAAATATCATTGAGCACCGTAGAGGCTTGGAGATATTTCTTCTCGTCGTAAGCTCTCTTGGCAAACTCGAATTTATAGTCGATATCCTTGCTTTTCATCACTTTCGTATATTCGGTGCATGATGAGAGCAATGCCAACAAGGGTATTATGAATAGAAACTTTCGCATAAAAATACTTGAATCGAATTTGGTGCATCCTGTTCGTAGAACGCAATCAAGTGCAAAGTTAGCAAAAAATATCGATTTTACCTTTATTTCTCGCTAAAATTTGTTAACTTTGCAAAAACAATATGACCTTGAAAAATAATAGGACAGACCATTCATATAGCTGGGGGAGCAAGTTGATCGATCGGCACCCGGTGATAGCCAACATCGTAATCATATTGATTATCGCGGTGTTGGGCATCTATGTGGCATATCTTGCGTCGGCTATCTTCACCAAGCATGGCCGCTCGCTGAAGGTGCCGGGAGTAGAAAATCTTACTTATACCGAGGCTATCGTCAAGCTCCATAACGCCGGTCTGAAGGTGGATATTCGCGATTCTCTCTATCGCGAGGATCTACGCCCCGGTTGTGTCATCGAGCAGTTTCCCAAAGCCAATTCGATCGTAAAGCCGGGCCGAAAGGTGTTCCTCTACATCAATTCGGTGCATCCCAAGGAGGTAATCCTCGATGATGACAACCATCCCAATGAGTTGGCTCTCAAGGGGGCTTCTCCTCGTTCGGCGATGGCGAAACTTGAGGAACTCGGTTTTAAGAATATCAAAGTGGTGAAGGTGCTCGGCACTTCCGACCGCGTAGTGAAGGTTCTCGCCAACGGGCGTCCGGTGCGCAAGACGCAGAAGATTCCGGTCAACTCCAGTATCGTGGTGGAGGTGTCGGATGGTCGTCTATACGAGCTTGAGGATTCTCTCTCTTCGCTCGAATATATGGAAATGCAACGCCAAGAGCAACAGAACAGCGAGAGCTATGACAATGGTGAAGGCTATGAAGAACCCTCCACTTCCTACGAGACCCACCCCGAGGAGGAGAATGGCAGTGAGGAGGAAAATTCTCAATATTTTTAATTAGTTCGGAGATTATGATTCAGGATGATGACATTATTTCCGAGGTATTGGATGCCGGTACTGACGTTGACGTCACCCCCTCCCCGACCTACGTTCTCGACGACGGGCGCGAGCTCTTCGAGCATTTCCGCTTCGTCGCCGACAAGGGGCAGCAGTTGCTCCGCGTCGATAAGTTCCTCGTCGAGAGAATGGAGAAGACCTCGCGCAATCGGATCCAGCAGGCTGCCGATGCCGAGTGCATCATCGTGAATGGCCGCCCGGTTAAGTCGAGCTATAAGGTGAAGCCGGGCGATGTGATCAGTATCGTGATGGATCGTCCTCGCTATGATTTCGAGATTATCGCTGAGGATATTCCCCTCGATATTGTCTATGAGGATGAGTTCCTCTTGGTGGTCAACAAACCCCCGGGACTGGTGGTCCACCCCGGCCATGGCAATTATTCCGGCACTTTGGTCAATGCCTTGGCTTATCATTTCAAGGATGACCCCGACTATGATGTCAGTGACCCGAGACTCGGGTTAGTGCATCGTATCGATAAGGATACTTCCGGGCTGCTGGTTGTGGCGAAGACTCCCGAGGCGAAGACTTGTCTCGGCAAGCAGTTCTTCGACAAAACCACACGCCGCGAGTATGTAGCTCTCGTCTGGGGCGATTTCCCCGAGGATTCCGGCACTATCGTCGGCAATATCGGCAGAAATCCCCGCAATAAGTTGCAGATGGCGGTGCTCGAAGACCCCAATCAGGGGAAGCATGCCGTAACCCACTATCAGGTGTTGGAGCGTTTCGGATATGTTACCATGGTGAAGTGTGTGCTCGAAACGGGTAGAACTCACCAGATACGTGTCCACATGCTCTACAAGGGTCACCCCCTCTTCAATGACGAACGCTATGGAGGCGATCATATCCTCAAGGGAAATACGAGCTCTTCATACAAGAAGTTTGTGGAAAATTGCTTTTCTATATGTCCGCGTCAGGCTCTCCATGCACGCACTCTCGGGTTCGTGCATCCTGCCACGGGTGAAAATATGTTTTTCGAATCTGAGATTCCCGCCGATATGTCTGCTCTCTTCGACAAGTGGAGAAAGCTGGCATCCTCTGTCGGCAGGTCTGAATCCGTTTCTAATTGATAAGACAGGATTATTATGAGTGTATCTGAGATAGATTTCAGTGAGATTGCTCCTTACGATGATTCGGTGTTCAAGGAGAAAATGGCTAATCTTGTAAAAGACCCCGGTTTTTTACATGCCGTTTATTATACTATGCCCAAGGATGATGTGCCGGCGCTGATTGAAGATCTTCTGAAGATCGACAATAAGTATGATTTTCAGAATCAGATTATGTGCCCTTTCCTTGAGATGCTCGCCAAGACCACTACTTCTGGCATCAGTCTCGGTGGTGTGAAGTTCTACAATCCGGCTCTCAATAATGTATATATCACCAACCACCGCGACATCGTGCTCGATGCTTCTTTCCTCAATCTGGCATTGATGCGTCAGGGTATTCCCTCGTCGGAGGTGGCTATCGGCAATAACCTCTTGATCTTTGATTGGATCAATGATCTGGTGAGGCTCAATAAGTCATTTATCGTAAAGCGCAACACCGGTCTGCGTGAGGGCCTCCTTGCCGCCAAGCAACTTAGCGCATATATCCACCATGCCATCCTCGACAAGAAGGAGTCGGTTTGGATTGCCCAGCGTGAGGGTAGAGCTAAGGATAGCTCCGACCATACCCAGGAGTCGCTTATCAAGATGCTCGCCATCGCCGGCGAAGGCTCTTTCATAGATAGTCTGAAGGAGATCAACCTTATGCCGGTGTCGATATCTTACGAGTATGACCCCAATGATTATCTAAAGGCTCGCGAGTTCCTGATGAAGCGTCGTGACCCCGATTTCAAAAAGTCACAACATGACGACCTCTTCAGCATGGAGACAGGACTCCTCCAGTTCAAGGGTAGAATACATTTCCAACTAACCCCTCGCATCAACACCAAACTCGACCAACTCGGCGATTTCCCCGACAATAATACTGCCGCTCGCTATGTCGGTTGCCTTATCGACCAGGCTATCCACCGCAGCTATGAGATCTTCCCCATCAACTATATCGCATACGATATGCTTCACAATCAGAAGCGTTTCGCCGGTAAATATACCGAGGAGCAGAGACGTGAAGTCGTAGACTATCTCAACGCTCAACTCGACAAGGTGGAACTCGAGAATGTCACCAAGGAGGAACGCGACTATATGCTCGAGATGATGCTCATCATGTATTCGAATCCTCTGAAGAATAAACTAAAGACCCTCCTCGGAGGTATGGAGTAACAGTTTTCATCGCACACTGTTTGAGTATATAAGATCTTATAGAAGTCGAGAACATGAGAGTTGAGTTATCCTTCATATTGGTGGCTGTTGCGGTTTTCCTTGTAGTCGACAGCGCGATACTCTATAGCATATTTCGATTTATCGATAGGAGGCGACGCAAGGCGGCTCTATGGTTCCACTTCCTGCTGATGGCTGTATGCCTTATTATTATGGTGGCTGTCTTGATTCTCCCCAAGCGGAGTCAGGATCACTCGTTGCAGGCGCCGATGTGGTTGCTATATACTTTCATGTCGATCTATCTCCCTAAGATTCTCTATATTATCGTTTCCTACATCGGTGCAGGCATTAGCAAGATTATTGCTTTATGCCGCAGATGTCACACAGCCTCTTATCGCTATCCGGTGTCTATCGCACTGTGGGTGGCTCTCTTCGTATTCGGAGTGATGTGGTGGGGCATTATCTATACTCGCCATGACATCGTGGTGAATCATGTTGCTATCAATTCTCCCAAGATGCCTGACTCGTTCGAGGGTTTCCGCATCCTCCAATTCAGCGATGCTCATGTCGGCACATGGGGCAATGACACCACGTTCGTGTCTCATCTTGTCGATGAGATCAATGCTCAAGAAGCTGACCTTATCCTCTTCACCGGTGATATCGTGAATCGTTGCTCGATGGAGCTCGATCCCTTCCTGCCGGTGTTAGCACGCCTCCATGCCCCGCATGGAGTATATGCTGTATTGGGCAACCATGACTATGGCGGCTATATGGATTGGGAACATCCCGGGGATGCCAACGAGGATGTGGCTCGTCTCAAGAAGATGATGAAGAGCATCAACTGGACTGTGATGTGCAACACCACAGAGTTTGTCAAGGTGGGCAATGATTCAATCGTCTTGATCGGTGTCGAAAATTGGGGTGAACCACCCTTCAAGCAGTTGGGCGACCTCGGCAAGTCTTATCCGGATGATCCTAAAAATTTCCGAGGTCTCAACGATGATATGTTCAAGATCTTGCTGACCCACAATCCGATGCATTGGAGCAGCGTGGCAGTCGATATCAGCAATATTGACCTCTCCTTGGCGGGGCATACCCATGCCATGCAGATGATGCTCAAGGTCGGCGATTGGCAATGGTCACCCAGCAAGTATCGCTATGAGCAGTGGGCAGGACTCTATGAGACCAAAGCCAAGGATGGCACGAATATGAGCCTTTATGTCAATATCGGGTGCGGAGAGGTAGGTTTCCCGGCTCGTATTTTAGCCGCCAAACCTGAATTGACCATCTTTACACTCGCCAATTCCATACGGAAGAAAGCTAATTGACAAGAGTTATGTTGAGCGTTGTCTTATCAGTCGGGTCTAATGTGGGTTATGATGAGGTGAAGTCTGCCGTAGAATGGCTCTCACAGGAATTGAAAGATTTTCAAGCCTCTACATTATATCGCACCCCTGCCTTACAGGGTGTCGGCAATCCCTACGTCAACGCCGTAGTGATCGGCATGATTAGTGAATCTTGCGAAGCCTTCAACCGGCGCCTTAAAGAGTATGAACTCTCTTGCGGCAGAGATGATGCAGCACGCGCTGCCGGGGTTGTACCCATCGACATAGATATAGTGATAGTAGATGGCAATGTGGTTCGCCCCAGAGATTACGCCCATTCATTTTTCCAAATCGGCTATAATCAACTCTTGAATCAATAGTGGTTTTTAAAGAGACTCATCATCTCATCATCTCATTATCTCATTCACTCATCCACTGTTAGAATTTTCTGGCTTTTTGGTATAGGATCAAACCGATGATAAGGTATACGAAGTTGGGGATCCACATAGCCACCCATGGTGAGGTCATGCCCGAGAGGGCAAACTGGCTCGTTACCGTCGAGAAGAGGATATAACTGAAGCTGAGCAGCAGACCGATACCGATATTCAGCCCCATTCCACCCTTCGATTTACGCGCCGATAGCGACACACCAATAAGTGTAAGGATAAAAGCTGCCGCCGTGGCTGCATAACGACGCTCTTTCTCGATCTCAAAACTCTTGATATTCGCCACACCGCGATTGCGTTGCTTTTCGATATATTGCGACAGCTGTGGCGTGGTCAGCGTCTCTTGGTCGTTTGACGAAATCAGCAAGTCACGCGGTTCGATGGTGATGATCGTGTCAAGGCGTGAGCCGCGTGTTATCTTCTCTTTCATGCCGTCGAAGTCGCGGATCGTGTAGTTGTTCACCGTCCAGTGATACATCTTCGTGGTGTCGTAATATGCTGTCTGTGCCGTGAGTCGCGACACGAGCTCCTTCCCCTCAAACTTATCTAATGAGAAGCGATAACCGGTCTTCGAACTATTCTCGAAGCGACCGATATATACCACCTCTCCCGGTGCCGCCATCAGCTGGATATCAAGTCCGGTGGTCACCTTCTTGTTCTTCACATATTTGTTGGTATATTCGATTCGCTTTACGTTTGTCGGCGGTATCAGATAGTTGCTCAGCACGAAGGTAAGTGCTGCTATCACAGCCGCCCCGATCATATATGGGCGCACAAACCGATTGAAGCTGACACCACTCGACAGGATGGCGATGATCTCTGAGTTACCGGCCAATTTGGTGGTGAAGAAGATTACCGAGATGAAGGTGAAGAGGGGTGCCAATTGGTTGGCAAAGTAGGGGAGGAAGGACATAAAATAGTCGAAGATAGTCTCCTTGAGCGGGGCGCTGAGGAAGGCATCCAACTTCTCGGTAACGTCAAACATGGCTGCCACCGCCAGAATCAGTATTGTGGCGAAGAAGTAGGTGCCCAAGAACTTCTTGAGAATAAAAATGTCAAGAGTCTTCAAGCCGATCGATCGGTAGGAGAAATGAAGATGCTTCCGCGAGACGCCCCTCAACTTGATATTCCTGAGACGTCTGCGGCGAGTCACTCGCAAGATACGCATCGCGCGAGTCTTCTTAATCCGTCCGATAATTTTCTTAACCGTACCTTTCATCAGTTATTAGATAATTCCTATCTCCTAATTCCTAATTCCTAATTCCTAATTCCTAATTCCTAATTGTCTCAGAGTCTCCGAGTCACATTGACCACCATCTCCTCCTTCCAGGCTTTGAAATCGCCGGCGAGGATATGATTGCGAGCCTCAGTTACGAGCCAGAGGTAGAAGGCGAGATTATGGATCGAGGCGATCTGCATTCCCAAGATTTCATGGCTCACGAAGAGGTGACGAAGATAGGCGCGTGAATACTCATGGTCCACGATCGAGGGTCCACCCTCATCAAGGGGTGAGAAGTCGTCTGCCCATTTCTTATTCTTCAGGTTGATGATGCCATGGCGAGTGAAAATCATACCATTTCTGCCATTGCGTGTCGGCATGACGCAGTCCATCATATCCACGCCGCGGTCTATCGCCTCGAGGATATTCGCCGGCGTACCGACACCCATCAGATAGCGAGGTTTGTCGGTCGGCAAGATATCGTTGACAATCTCGATCATCTCATACATCTTCTCGGTCGGTTCGCCGACTGCCAAGCCTCCGATGGCGTTGCCGTCGGCACCGAGGTCAGCGATAAACTTAGCCGACTCTCGACGCAGATCGGGATAGACACACCCTTGCACGATCGGGAAGTATGCTTGACGATAGCCATACAGCCCTTCTGTCTCTTGATAGCGCTTCCATCCACGCTTCAGCCAACGAAGGGTCAGTCCCAACGAGTTCTTGGCATAGTCATAATCTGCCGTGCCGGGAGGACATTCGTCGAGTGCCATCATGATATCGGCACCGATCACTCGCTCGATATCCACCACACCCTCCGGCGTGAATAGATGTTTGCTCCCGTCGATATGGCTGCGAAACCATGCCCCCTCTTCATGGAGTTTGCGGTTCGACGCCAACGAGAAGACCTGGAAGCCTCCCGAGTCGGTGAGGATCGGGCGATCCCAGCTGTTGAACTTGTGGAGACCTCCCGCCTTGCGAAGGATCTCCAAGCCGGGACGAAGGTAGAGATGATAGGTGTTGCCAAGGATGATCTTGGCGTTGATATCGTCGCGAAGTTCATGAGCATGCACTGCCTTGACACTCCCCACCGTGCCCACCGGCATAAAGATCGGGGTTGGTATCTCGCCATGATCTGTCGTGATCACTCCGGCGCGTGCGTTGCTGTCGCTTATCGTCTTTTCTAATCTGAAATCCATGTTTGTGATAATAAGAGTGTTAGTCCATCCGCTCCTTGCGCGAGGCATCAAGGCGCAAGAGGATGAAGAGTAGTATGGTAAATCCCCAGAGCGACGACCCTCCATAACTGAAGAAGGGTAGCGGTATACCGATTACGGGACATAACCCGATCACCATCCCGATGTTGATGCATAGGTGGAAGATCAAGATAGAGATCACACAATATGCATAGACACGCTCGAAGATGGTGCGTTGTCGCTCGGCAATGTGGATTAGTCGCAAGATAAGGGTCAGGAAGAGTATCAACACAGTCGTAGTGCCGATGAACCCCTGCTCTTCACCTATCGTGCAGAAGATGAAGTCGGTATGCTGCTCCGGCACATATTTCAACTTCGTCTGCGTGCCATTCAGGAAACCCTTGCCGGTGATGCCACCAGATCCTATTGCTATCTTCGACTGGTTGACGTTATAGCCTGCTCCCTGAAGATTCTCTTCGATGCCGAGTGCCACCTTGATTCGCATCTGCTGGTGGGGTTCCAACACATTGCTGAAGACATAGTTCACCGAAAAGAGGAACACCACCGACACCAACGCAAAACCAATAGTAATCAGAAACTTCCGAATCCGATGACGGAACATCGCTATTGAAGTGTAGATGATAGCCGCTGAGATGATAATGATGAAGTAGAGTAGACCATTCACCGGCACATGGCAGAGCGCCAAGATCGTTACCACCAATCCCGAACCGGCAAAGCCATAGATCACATTTCGGGCGATAATGATATCCTTGCAATAGAAGAGTAGCATCAGCGAGAACTCCAACATAATCAAGATAAAGACGGTAAACTCACCCGATGGCATCCCCAAGATCAGTGGGTCGGCGAACTTGATAGCCACCACGAAATAGGAGATGGCACAAAGCACCGAGAAGAGCACAAGCCCGCTCATACCCTCGCGATAGAGCACGAAGATAAAGGAGATATAGACCAACGCACTTCCTGTCTCTTTCTGCATCAAGATGAAGATGATCGGCAGGAAGATGATGATCAGTGCCCGGAAGTAATTGCTGATTTTGGCATTGAGTTGAAAGTTGTAGGAGTCGAAAAGTTTGGCGAGTGCCAACGCAGTGGCAAACTTGCCGAACTCGGCAGGCTGAATACTCATTGAGCCAATCTTGATCCATGAGTGCGACCCCTTGATATCGGGGGCGATAAAAATCGTTAAGAGCAAGATTATCAGCACTCCTATATATATCGGATAGGCGTAGGTCTTATATATGCGATAGTCTGTGATCATAATCACGCAGCCGATCACGAGCGAGAGCCCGATCCAGAGGATCTGCTTACCCGAGAACTCTTGCAGATCGAAGAGACTGGCGTTGTCGAAATCATAGCTCGCAGCGTATATGCTCACGGCGCCGTATGCCACGAGTATTATATAGAGTATGATCGTTATCCAATCTATCGATTTGAATGCCGATATGCTTGAATCAGTGTTTCTTGACGCCACTTGATACTATTGTATTAGAGTTCAATATTCTCTGTTCCAGATCTTTGCGAGAGTCGCGTATGGTGCCGGTGAGGTACTTTTCCATCATCAGCGAGCCGATAGGCACACCGAATGTAGCACCGAAACCGGCATTCTCCACATAAACGGCGATCGCTATCTTCGGGTTGTGATAGGGGGCAAAGCCCATAAATGCAGAGTGGTCGCGACCATGTGGGTTCTGCGCAGTACCGGTCTTGCCACACACCTCGATATCGGGAAGGTTCGCCGTACGGCAAGTTCCTCCGGTCACTGCCATACGCATACCCTCAGCCACTTGCTCGTAATATTGTTTCTTGATCGAGGGAATACGCTTCTTGCGATATTTCTCATCGATCACACTATCCTCAATCTCCTTCACCACATGGGGAGTGATGAACCATCCTCGGTTGGCGATTGTGGCGCAGAGGTTGGCAATCTGTAGGGGTGTGGCGAGCACCTCTCCCTGGCCGATAGAGATTGAGATCACCGAGTTGGCGGTCCAATTAGCTCCGCGGAAGGATTTGCTGTAAAATTCATTGTTGGGGATAAAGCCACGGCTCTCGAAGGGGAGGTCGACTCCCAGCTTATAGCCATAGCCCATCTCCACCATATAGTTCTTCCACTTCTCAAACTGATCTGCCACCTTGGTGCCTCGTTTGTCGATCATATTCTTGAATCCCCAGCAGAAATAGGCGTTACAAGATGTTTGTATTGCCGGCTTCAGGGCGATAGGGGAGGCGTGACCGTGACATCCCACGCGCAGACCATTTACATATCCGTGATAGCAGGGGTATGCCGTGGAGGGGGTGATAACACCCTCTTGCAGGAAGATAAGACCCTGCGAGGGCTTGAATGTCGATCCGGGAGGGTAGGCACCCTGTATCGCACGGTCATAGAGTGGCTTGTAGGGGTCTTTGACCAATGCGGCATAGTTGTTACCCCTCTCGCGGCCCACCAGAATAGCCGGATCATAGTTGGGAGAGGTCACCAACGCGAGTATCTCACCTGTAGAGGGCTCTATTGCCACTATAGCTCCGATCTTATTTTTCATCAGCTGCTCGCCATATTCCTGGAGCTCGATGTCGATAGAGAGTTTCAGGTTGTGGCCCGAGATGGGTGCCTGGTCGTGTATGCCATTCTCATACTTGCCCTTGATGCGCCCATGGGCATCTTTCATCAATATCTCGACACCCTTGCGACCGCGGAGTGCCACCTCATAACTCTTCTCGATACCCAAGTCGCCGGTGTAGTCCCCGCGACGATAGTAGCGATCGCGCTCCATATCCCCTGATGACACCTCGCGTATATTACCCAAGATGTTGGCGCCACAGTGATAGTTATACTCCCTCACCGTGCGTTTCTGAATGAAGAAACCGGGAAGAAGATACAATTTCTCTTGAAGCCTCCCATAGTCCTCCTGCGAGAGGTGGGAGATAAGCTTCTGAGGGGTATATGCCGAATATCCGGGATTCTTGCGAGTGTCTTTCATATCGCTCCATTTCTCCAAGAGCTGCTCTTTGGTGATTCCCAAAGCATTGCAGAGCATTAGCGTGTCGAACTCCGCAACATCTTTCGGGATCAGCATCACATCGTAGGCAGGCTTATTGAACACTACTAAGCGGTCGTTGCGATCATACACCAAGCCTCGAGCCGGATAGATGACACGTCGCAAGAAGGCATTGCTGTCGGCGCTCTCCTTATACTTGTCGTCGCCGATCTGCAATCCGAAAAGTCGTATGATGTAGATTATCACTATCACCGTGACGAATCCACCGATCACATACTTCCTCTTCTCTAATTTATAATCTTTTCTCACGTCGCGTTATGATTAGACTATCTATCCCGAGTATCAGGATGAAGGTGAAGAGACTGCTGCAGAGCGTCATCAAGGCGATTTCTTTGAAGTCGGCAAAGTTGAAATATTCCAACACGAATGCCAATAGGGTGTAGATCGTCGACATCGTGAAGAGATATTTACCATAGTCCGCAAAACCGAGTGATGCAAGACTTGGCACTATATTCTTCGTGCTGTCGTCGCGTGCAATGTAGGCGTAGAGCACCGGACGTTTCACCATCGCCAAGAGCGTGCAAGAGATGGTGTTCACTCCGGCTGTGTCGGAAAATATGTCGACCACCAAGCCCAAGAGGAATGCCCAGGTCAGCAGCCAGTTGGTGTGCAGACTCATCGGCAAGCGGATTATGGTGTAGATAAACACAAACCCCATCGCCACGCTGAAGAGCATGATATTGTTGAAGATCAAGACCTGCAACAATATCATAACAATCATTACGATAAAATTGTTGAGCAATGTTTTATCCATTTCGTGTTAGTCTATTTTATCGTAGTTTGCCAGGGAGTCAATCTCTGTTTTATAAATATCACGTATCACTCTCACGGCGCTGAGCGCCTTGAAGTCGGAAGCCAATTTCAGCTTGAGGGTGAAGAAACTCTCATCCACTCCTCTGACTCTACCCACTATCGTGCCCACCGGTATTCCCTCCGGGAAGGTGGTAGAGTAGCCGCTGGTCACAATTGTATCGCCAATCTGATATTGGGCATGGCGAGGCATCTCCTCTACATATCCTATCGTCGAGTTGCCACCCTTCCATGTCATCGAGCCCACAAAACCGGTCCCTTTGATCTTGACCGAGAAGTTTTGCGTCTCGTTTAGCAACGAGATCACTCGCGAGATATGATCGCCGGTCACGTTGACGATACCCACTACGCCGTTCTGGTCGACAACTCCCATACCCGATTTGATGCCGTCGAGACTCCCTCTGTTGATGGTGAAGTAGTTCTTCGAATGGCGAGTGTTGTTGTTGATCACCGTGGCGGAGATATAGCCGAAGCGTTCCTGTTGCTGATCTTTCGAGAGAAGGGTGTCGAGGTGGAGGGTCTGCATCTCAGTGATCTGACTCTTCAGGTTGAGCACCTGATTTTGCAGGTCGGCGTTCGTGGCTTGCAGACTCTCGTTGATCGTCTTGAGGTGGAAATAGCCGGTCACTTGCGACCATACGCTGTAGATGCTGCCGGTCACCTGATTGGCTGAGGTAAGATATATCGACTGCTGATAGACATTGTTATCTACCAGCAGTTTGCAGCCTATCGCCATGTATATGACGAATAGAAACCACTTCGAATATCTTATGATAAAGTCAAGTATATTTCTCATTGATTGTGAGTTATCACCATCTCTGTCAAAGAAGTCTTTCCATGGCTCGAGAGATGATTGTTTTAACACAACATATCTGTATGGACCTTTTTATCCATACAGATATGAGAGAATTTCTTTCGGTTGAGGGGAACTTATCGGATCAGGAAGGAGAACCGATTGATGTTCTTAAGAGCCACGCCGGTGCCCTTGGCTACTGCGTGCAATGGATCTTCGGCGATCTTGAACTCGATGCGGATCTTGTCGGTGAGTCGCTTGGCGAGACCACGAAGCAATGCGCCGCCACCTGCCAGATAGATACCATTGCGAACGATATCGGCATAAAGTTCGGGAGGTGTCTGCTCTAATGCCGCCAAGATGGCATTCTCCATCTTGATGATGGTCTTGTCGATGCAGTGTGAGATCTCTTCGTAGGTCACAGGAATCTCCATCGGCAACGATGTCATCTTGTTGGGACCGCAAACGATATAGGGCTCGGGAGCATCTTCCAATTCGGGGAGTGCCGAACCGACATTGATCTTGATCTGCTCTGCCATGGTGGTACCCACCTTCAGATTGTGTACACGACCCATGTGCTCTTGGATATCTGCTGTCAGGTCATTGCCTGCGATGCGGATACTCTTGTTGCTGACGATGCCGCCGAGTGAGATCACGGCGATCTCTGTCGAGCCGCCACCTATATCCACAATCATGTTGCCGTCGGGGGCTTCGACATCAAGGCCGATACCGAGGGCTGCCGCCATCGGCTCGTAGATCATATAGACATCACGGCCGCCGGCATGCTCGCTCGAGTCGCGCACCGCACGGATCTCAACTTCGGTTGACCCGGAGGGGATACACACCACCATGCGGAGTGAAGGGGAGAACCAACGACGTTTAGAACTTACCATCTTCACCATGCCGCGAATCATCTGCTCTGCAGCGTTGAAGTCGGCGATAACTCCGTCGCGCAGCGGACGGATCGTACGGATGCCGGGAGGCTCCTTACCCTCCATCTGATGGGCAGCTGTGCCGACCGCCAACAGCTTGTCGGTCTTATTCTCGATAGCTACTACACTCGGCTCATCTACCACAATCTTGTCATTATGGATGATGATGGAATTGGCTGTGCCAAGGTCCATCGCTATTTCCTGAGTAAATGAAAAAAATCCCATTGTTCTTTTTCTGATTTTTTTGTTCAAATTTGTTCTTTTCGGGACTCTGTTACAGGGTTGTTGTTTTATTACCAAAATCCGCTTGCAAAATTAATAATTTTTTCCAATTTTCACAACAAATACCCCCTACCTTTTTCAACAATATCATAAATTTTTTATTCAATCATTTACTCGCTTCCTGTTTTGTCGTTTTCGTGATTTATGCACTTCTTATAATATTTTTTGATGTTTTCGGTTTTTTTGACTATCTTTGTTGTGGATTTGGTAGATGTCTTTCTTTTTGAAGTGTCATTTTTCTGGATCTTTGACTCTTTGATGTGAGGATGTCTGCCGTTTCTTTCTCTCCTAATGAACAGTTTCTATGCTTTCCTTAAAATTCTACTGATTTATGTCATATCCCCATATATCGGCAAAACTCTTGCTCGGCACTTATCTTCTCCTCTCTTTCCTCTTCACTCCCCTCGCTTCTTTCGCCTCTGCCGATAAGGTGGAGTCGCTCATCAGCAGCTTCGAGAAGAGTTCCGATAAAGTCAACGTTACCAACGATTTTTTCAATCAGCTCCGCAAAGAGGGTTTCATCGATGACAATACCAGCTTCAAGAAAGATACACCTATCGACTCTATTCGCCAGCAGTTCTATTACTGGGCAGGGGAGTGGTACTGCGAGCAACAAAACTACCAACTCTCCAAAGAATATGGTCTAAAAGCGTTACCCCTCTTTCATGGGGCAAGTATCGCCAAGTCGGACTGCCTCAACCTCCTTGGCGTGGTGTGCGTACGTATGGGTGACTTCGCTTCCGGTATCAATTATACCAAGCAATGCCTCGATATTACTCTCAAGAGTGGCAACGACAAACTGATTGCCGCCACCTACAGCACTCTCGCCGGCACGTATATCGCTGCCAACGACCCCAATGCCGCAATAAAGTATATCCTCGAGGGTCTCAAGTATGCTGATAAAGTCGAGGATACAACCTACAAGGGTATCTTGATGGGTATGGCATCGGAGGCTTATCATAAGTCGGGCGATGACACAAAGGCTTTGGAATATGCTGAAGAGGGTTATAAAGTAGACTCCATTGCCGGCAGAAAGAAACGAATGGCTATCCGACTCTCTCAAAAGGCAAACGCCCTTTTCGGCCTCGAAAGATATGCCGAGGCTGAAGCCACCTTCCGACAGGCTTTCCCTATCCTCCAGGAGGTCGGCAATTATCATTCCTTAGCTATCGATTATAACCAACTCGGTTTTGCATTGCTCAAGCAGAAGCGCAATGCCGAGGCTATCAACTACTTCCGTGAAGCAGACCGCCTCCTTGGTGAGATGGGCGACCTCTACAACCAGCTCCATTCCAAACGAGGACTTTACGAGAGCTATTGGACTGTCAATCAGGATAGTGCCTACGCCGCTATGACGAGCTTCAATCAACTCAAAGACACCCTCTATAGTCAAGCATCCGCCGATGCTTTGGCTCGCTATAAGGTGGAGTTTGACACCGATCGCCTTCAAGAGGAGGTGAATCAACATCAAACTCGGCGTGTCGTGTGGTCTATCATCGGTGCTTTTTTAGTCCTTATTTTAATAATAGGTTGGATCTTCCATCGTCGCCGCGTGAATCATTATCGTCGTGAGATGAAATCGCTCGTGGCAAAGATATATGAATATCAACAGCAGAATAATGTAGAAGAAGAGACTTCCGACGTCACCGAGTTGGAACGTCGCGTTATCGAGGCTGTCAATGAGGGCATGCCCTCAGGGAAGTTTAGCGTCGCCGATATAGCCCTAAGCCTCAATATGGGTGAGCAGACCTTCCGTCGTCGCTTCGTTGAGGCTACCGGCAAATTGCCCAAAGCCTTCATCACCTCTATCCAGATGAGCAAGGCTGTTACACTCCTCAAAGATTGCCCCGATATGCCGATTGCCGAAGTGGCTCGCGAGTGCGGCTTCGACGAACTGAGCGCCCTCTCCCGCACATTCAAAAAATCTTTCGGTTGCTCTCCGACAGAGTATCGCGCCAAGTTAGGGTGATAGGCTATAAGGCTTATGGGGCTCATTAGGCTCATTAGACCTATTAGGCTGATTGGGCTTAAAAATCGCTGATTTTCATTGATTTGATAGTTTTTGTCAAATGTTTGTAAGTTTTTATCAAGCATTATAACTGCTATTTTATCTAAGTTTGCATTGAAATAACCTGCCCTTTTTTATCTCTCCCTTTTAGTTTGATCGGGGTATACTTAAGAAGTGTAGGTGTAGTCTTTAATGAGGTGCTTTTCGCATCCTCCGGATATGAGATTTTCAATGCTAACTAACGGTAAAATTTTTAGAAATTGCTTACTGGTTGCTCTGCCGGTTTCCCTTCTCTTGACAGCTTTGTTTTCTTGCGGCGGAAACCAAAAGTTGAGCGATAAAGCCATACGCGCCACTGACAGTATCGTCAAGGCGAATGAGAAGAATGACGAAGCTCTCCGCTCTCTTATCTCCGATTTTGCCGCCAAAGATAATGTCTATGGCGAGGTGATCTGCTATAAGGCTCTCGGTCGCCTCTTCCGCGAACAGAGCAATTTCATCGAGTCTATCAATATCCACAAGAAGGGTCTCGATAAGGCTATCGCCCTAAAAGACACCATCCAAATAATCCAAGCCCTCAACAATATTGCCACCAATTATCGGCGCATGGGAATCCTCGATGAGGCAGCAGTCTATCATTATCGTGCCTTGGAGTATTGCAACGCCTATAGCGACAAAACAAGCGATGTGTCGCGCAAGAATCGTGTGGTGAGCCTCAACGGTATCGGCAATATCCACATGACGATGGAAAATTATGAGAAGGCTGACAGTGTGTTGCGTCAGGCTCTCGCCGGTGAGAAGGCACTCGGCAGTGCCTTGGGGCAAGCCATCAATTATGCCAACCTCGGTGCCATCTTCGAGTCGAAGGAGATGGTGGATTCGGCACACCGCTATTACGAACTCTCGATGCTCTACAATAAGGAGGCTAATTCCGACCTCGGCATCGCTCTTTGTCACTCCCATTTCGGCAGACTCCATGAGAAGAGGGGTGATCTCGACAGCGCCATCACTGAGTATAAGAGTGCATACGACATTATGTCTGATAACAAGGATGTGTGGCATTGGCTCGAGTCTGCACTTGCCTTAGCTCGTGTCTATATCGACAAGGGGGATCTCGCCACCGCCTCTCAGTATCTCGCCAAGGCTATGGAGTCGGCTCGAGACATCAATTCCCTCGAACATCTCGCCGAGGCTTATCGCCTGCAGTACCTTATAAGCAATCGCCAAGGTGACCTAAAGGGTGCTCTCGATAGCTATATCCTCAGTCAGCAGTATAACGATAGCATCTCGAGTGAGAAGAATCTCGTGCAAATGCAGAATGCACGCATCAATTATGAACGTGAACTCAAGAAGAGTGAGATCTCTCAGATTCAGCAGGCTTATCAGAGCGAACGCAGCCTTCGACGCACTCTTCTGATTGGCTCTATCATCTTCGTAATTATTGCGATTTTAGTGATCTTCCTTTTGATCAATGTGATACGTCTTCGCAATCAGAGGAGTCGGATTATTCGCCAAACAGATCAAATGCGGTCATCTTTCTTTACGAATATTACCCATGAGTTCCGAACACCCCTCACCGTGATTCAAGCTGCCGCAAGGGAATTGGCAGACAATTCCGACGAAGATAGCATGACCTATAATAATGCTGTGGATATCTTGCGCAATGAGTCTCGTCTCTTGAATCTAATCAACCAGATTTTGGATATGGCGAAGATGGATGCCACCGACACCACCCCATTGCAGTGGCGTCATGGCAATGTCGTGGAGTTCGTCAATATCCTCTGCGATGGCCTCCGCCATTATGGTGCGGAGAGAAATGTAAGCCTCGTGTGTGTCTCTCCCAAGAATAGTATTGAGGCGGATTTCGTTCCCGATTATATGCAGAAGATAGTCTGCAACCTTGTCTCTAATGCCATCAAGTTCTCCAACCCTGACAGTTCGGTCTATCTCCTTCTTCGCACCCAGGGTAGCAACCTTCAGTTCGTGGTTTGTGATTTCGGTCTCGGCATCAGCGAGGAGGCTATGTCTCATATCTTTACACCCTTCTATCAGGTGGAGGGCGTTAATGCCAATATTGGTAGCGGCGTCGGCCTGTCGGTAGTGAAGTTGGCTGTCGAGAAGATGAATGGTAGTATTGAAGTTCACTCAGCTCCGGGCGAAGGGGCTATGTTTGTCGTCAAAATGCCTTTGACTTGCAACGATGGTTCGATCGATCCTCTCAACATCTCCGATTATTTCAAGTCATATCTTCACAAGCAGGGTAGTGCTCAACTCCTTCCGAATGAGAAGAGCGAGGATGAGATCCTTGCCGATGAAGATGCCACTTGCGTTCTCATCGTGGAGGATACTCCCGAAGTGGCTCACTATATGATGCGCCAGCTCAATAAGGAGTATAAGTATCAGTTTGCCACCAACGGCAAGGAGGGTCTCGAGTTGGCGATGAAGTTGGTGCCGGATATTATCATTACGGATATTATGATGCCGGTGATGGATGGTTTCGAACTTTGCAAGGAGATCCGTGAGTCGGAGTTGCTGAGCCATGTGCCGGTAATTATGGTGACTGCCAAAGCCACTCATGAGGATCGTATCAAGGGTCTCAGCCTCGGGGCGGATGCATATATCGAAAAACCATTTCATGCCGATGAACTAAACGTGAGAGTAGAAAAATTATTGGAACAACGTAAGATGTTACAGATGAAGTATATCACCACAGAGGCGGATGCCGCCACTCCCGATCAGGAGATACCTTCTATTACTATGAATGATAAGATGTTCCTGGCCAAAGTAACGGATGCCGTAACCGAGCAAATCACCAATGGCAAGATCGATTATGCCCTCTTGGCATCTACCCTCTGCCTGTCGAGAGCGCAGCTCAATCGCAAAATCAAGGCGATCACCGGCGAGACGACAACCGAATTTATCCTGAAGATCAAGATCTCTCTCGCCAAGCAACTCCTCGACACCACCGACAAGTCGATCTTCGAAATCGCCATGGACTGTGGCATGGATTCCGACAGCTACTTCTGCACCCTCTTCAAGAAATCGACCGGCGTAACCCCCCTCCAATATCGCAACAGAGCAAAACAAGAAGTCTAATTCCTTCTAATAAGGCTAATAAGGCTAATAAGGCTTAGAATCTCATCAGCCCTATTAGCCCTATTAGCCTCATAAGCCCTATTTCTTATATGACTGTTTGAGCATTTCTGTCGAGATCGGCGGCGGTGTCGGTTCTTTAGGCTCTTCAGGAAGGTCAGGCTTTTGGGGCAGTTCCGGCTCTTCAGGCTGCTCGGGGTCTTTCGGTTCTTCCGATTGCTCGGGCTGATCCGGTTCTTCCGGTGTGGGTGGGGCGTTTCTGGCTTTGCGGCGCAGGCGTTGCCAGAAGAGGATGGAGAGGCCTATCGTTATCACTAATAGGCTTATGCCCCAGATCGGGCGGTAGAAGAGCCATGCTACTGATATCACTAAGAGACTCCAGATGATGCCGAAGACTATGCTGATAAGGCTCACTCCGGCACTTACCACTCGAGCGATGGCAGGAAACCATTTAAAGAGCATCACCACAATGTCAAAGGCAAACATCAGTCCGAAGATCATGACAATTATACCGGCTGCCCGATATCCCCAGGTGAGGGCACTGTTGTCATTGCGGGCACTTTGAAACATATTACCCATGCTATGACTCCCCGAGTCGACTCGCCAGAAATCATATCCATTCTTGGAGCGATATTTCTCGAAGGTGTCGCCCGTCACTTTCGATATTAGTGATACCTCTTGCGAGGGTATATAGGTGAAGGTGATCCTCAGGTCACCGATCTCCGGCTTTGATTCGTTTCGCCCGATATACACCCTGTTTCCCTTGACATGAAGATAGTTTGCCTCTCTACCGAGCGAATCGGTAAGGTTCTTTACATCTACCTGCCCGGAGAACCGCAGATTCTCGATATATAGATGGTTGAGCTCTTGGTGTTGTGCCGAGTCCATTTCTAATTTCACCTCCTTCTCACCCTCAATAGCATCATTGATGTATTGTGGCAGTCGATAAGCTCCGAAGGTGACATTCTCCGCCAAGGTCTCTTCGCTGTTATAATATTCTATGACAAAGTTCTTGTTCTTGTAGGCGGGGTCTTCGAATTTTTCAGAATCAAGGGGATAGTCACACCATATCTTCTTATATGTATAGGTGGTGACAGTCTCCTCGCCGCCACCGAAAGTCTCTTCCGTTTTCGTTTCACTCTTTTCCATCCATTGGTAGTACTCTACCTTGCGGATAAGCTTGATTGCCGGTTGCGCCACACCGAAGGTATCGTCGCGAAGTGTGTCGAGCGATTCTGCCATCGCTGTGGCGTGAATCATCTTCCCTTCAAGTACGGCATCACGTTTTGATACATCATCTACATGAGTGGTGATCTCTTCAGCCTCCATTATTGCTTCTGATGTCTTCACAGCCCTACCCTCATTCCAGAATAGAAATGAGGTGGCTCCCAAGAAGAGAACGATACCGCTTATCGTCTTCTTGACAGAATTCTTAAGCCGCTCGCCATAACCTTTTCGTGTAGTTACCGTATATGCCATGTGTCCACAACGTGAATATGATATGAAGCCCAAAGCCGATGCTTCGGGCTTCATATTATGGTTAGAGTTTTATTTGACAACTATTTTCTTATTATTGATGATATAGATGCCGGCGGGAAGTTGACGTATAGACTCTTTCGAGGCATTGCTCATCACCTTGATACCTTGGAGATTATAGATATCAGCCAAGCCGTTGGTATCATCAATTACCCCTTTGACACCTGATTCACTCGGCATATCCTCCTCTAAGATGACAGTTAATAACATCCTACCATAGCAATAAGGATTAAACATACATCCGGTCGTAAAATCCGCGGGTGTCATCATCTCAACCCATGGAAGTTCTTTGTCGTTAAAATACACTTTCAAATCGTATGAAAAGTCGTATCCCTCATTAGGCATAGATATAATTGAGTAGCCATACTCTTTACCTTCTTCGAATGCTTCTGTATATGATAGATTGTAATCATCATCCATGGTAGTTGGTATTTCGACAAAAGAATCACCCTTTTTTACTATCCAAAAGCCCATATACATGACGTTATCACTCATTGTTCCGGAATTGAATGTTGGAATAACACCGGGAACTGGCTTATATAATCCGGTTAAAGTCAACTCATTAATCAATTCGCCCTCGTCACGATATGTAGCTGTTATCTCTATGCTTTCATCCGGCATTGTTAATTCCAATATTGTGTAATATGGTTCGATAGATAGTGCTATGTCACCTTGTTGTATTGTCCATTCATTGAATCGTTGACCCGGTTCTGGAGTATTGGCTACAATCATCAGGTTATCGCCTGAATATGCTTCTGTTACTTCGACAAATCCCACTTCGGAATCTTCCTTTAAAGCTTTGCCATTGTGAATAATAACCGGGTGAGCACCCAACACATACTCAGGTGAATTTACATAACGATATGAGTAACCATCTCCACAATGACTTTCTCCAACAGATGTCCAAGCCACTCCATCTACTTTAAATACGAAATCATCAGCCAATTTGTATAACGATCCGTTATCTCCGTCTATACGTACTTCAACAGTAACAAACTTATATGTTCCGGGCGTAAAGACAGTCTCAGTAAGATTATCCCATTCATCCTCTTCATTTTTCTTAACCCAGTGACTATATGACATATTTATAGTTGCCACAGACCCTTCGCTTAGAGTAATCAGTGGTCTGATACACTCATTACCTAAGCGCACCAAGTCTTCGATATCAGAAGTTGCGGTAATTTCTGATATGGGAGTGCGATCGTCTATCACTTTATAGGTTGCTGTGATGCTAACAGAAGATGCCGGCATAGTGAAGTAGGTGGTGGTGGCGTTGGCATCGGTCAGGGTGATATCGCCACTTTCTACTACCCATTTGTCAAACACCACACCCTCTTCCGGTGAGTTGGCCTCTATCTTGATTTCTACTCCCTCGGCTGCACCAACAGTTTCTTTCCACATGGAACCCATCAAACTGTAGGCTTTGCCATTGGTCACTGTGATGGTGTATAGCGATTGTGCCATACTACCGAACGCGATGCCCATTAAGCATGCTAAGATTAAGTAAATTTTCTTCATAATGTTTCTATTGTTTTAGTTTATATTTCTCATTGATTTTTTCTCAGTTATGGCAGTAAAATCGCCTCTTCCGAGCAAAATGGTTATCGTAACCATGTATGCAATATAGCGCGAGATTTATATGCTACAAATTTAGAGGTGAAAAATCTCTTTTGATTTCAATTAAATGACGTTTTCTTTTAATAGAGAGCTTTTTTGCTTGATATTTTGTAAGAAATTGTCAAACCACCCCGATATTGTCTCTATTTTAAAATATTTTGTTCCTCGTTTAAAACCCTTTTCGATCAAATGTTCATACTTTTGTGTAAATAACATGTTCAACCATATAAAGTGTATAGATTATGAAATGTAAATATCTATTTTCTGTGACATTGGCTCTATCTACAATCGTGTCGGCTCTCGCAGGCTCGCTTCCCGCCAATGTCAACTTTTGGGTAAATACGGATGGAACTACCGTGACTATCGTCAGTTCATCAAGTGCCACCGGTGTAATAACCATTCCCGAAACTTTTGATTTCGAAGGTAATACATACACTGTTACCGCTATCGGCGAATCTGCTTTTGCCCGCAGTTCGATTACTCGAATTAACCTCCCGAATACTTTGACCTCAATCGGCCAAAATGCCTTTTGTGAATGTAGTTCATTGGAAAAGGTAGATATGCCTGAGACTTTATCATCTCTGGGTGCTTATGCTTTTTTCAGATGTTCTTCTTTAAAGCATATCATCGTTCCGGAGGGAATAGATACTTTGTACGCGGAAACATTCGGTAACTGTACCGGCTTAACGTCTGCTACACTTCCCTCATCCCTACATCATATCGGAGATATTGCTTTCGACGAATGTAGTTCTTTGGTTACTGTCGATTTACCCGAAAATCTACTCGGTATCGGCAGATACTCTTTCCGTAATTGCTCAAGCTTGAAAAGTGTGACTATTCCTTCTTCCGTAACAATGATTGATGGTTTTGCTTTCGTTGGTTGTAATATAACCGACTTTGTTATTGAACCCTCTGAAAATCAGCTGACATTAAGTATCGTTTCACTGAATGGGGCTAATATAACCAATATTACTTTCGGTCGTAATTGGGTGTATACTCCGGATGTTGCTGCATCTGAAGGATATTGTTGGCCTTTTGAAGATAATACCAGTTTAACGAAAGTCTCTTTAGGTGAAATGGTGACCCTTATCCCGATGAATGGCTTCTATGAATGCAGTACTTTGTCTACAATAGAGTGGTCTCAAAATATAACCTTTATTTTGCCTTACACTTTCTATGGCTGTTCTTCGTTGAGAAGTGTATATATACCAAACAAGGTGAATGGTATATCAAAATATGCTTTTGCCGAATGTTCTTCTTTAGAACATGTTACGATACCTGATGCCACCACACTGATCGATGAATCCTGTTTTGAGAATTGCAATTTGTCGTATGTGGATATCGGTATGGGAATGGAAGAAATCAATAAGAATGCCTTTGCAGGCAATTCAATATCTGATTTCTTCATTAAGACACAGCAACCTCCACTGCTTGAGGAGAATTCATTTACTGATTACTCCGGTACTCTCCATGTAAATGATTATGATGCACTGGAAGCTTATTCCAATGCTTGGGGCTGGTGCGATTTTGCAAATATCGTTCGTATGGACCAGACGGTCTTCGGACTTCCCGATGGTGTAGATGGAACTTTTATCAATGACTATACCGAAGTGGCGATCTTCGGTTTGCCCAATGTCAAGGGTGATATTGTGATCCCGGAAACTATCTATGCACTACAAAAAGATGTGCCAATTACCGAGGTTATGGCGAGCGGTTTCCAGGATGCCACAGAACTCACATCTATGAGTTTACCTAATAATATGCGTTATATCGGTGAGTCTGCTTTCAAGGGTAGCGGTTTGAAGTCTATACATATTGGCACCAATATTGAAAATGTAGGAAAATTTGCTTTCGCCGATACTCATATTGAGTCAGTATCCGTCGATGCAATTGTGCCCCCGATAGCCGATGATGATACCTTTACCGACTATAGCGGCACTCTATATGTAGTCTCTGAGGCTGCCAAAAATGCATATTCGGTTGCTCCCTGTTGGCGTAATTTCACCAAGGTGGAAGTCCGTCCTGCCGGAGTAGACAATGTATATGATAATACATCCTCTCCTGTTAGATATTACAATCTCCAAGGTGTAGAAATCGCAGATCCATCTGACGGCATCTTCATCATCCGACAAGGTAATAAAACAGCAAAAGTGATAAGATAATTCTATTATAATCCGGATGCGCCATTAATCTCATCAATCGGTGCATCCGGATAATACGTTTTTTTATGCGAAATTTATTGTCTCTTTCTATACTCCTCTTTGGGATGTTGTTGCCATTCTCTTGTTCGGGTGCCAACGGCAATGGTAATGCTGCCAAAAGCCAAGGCTCTTCCGAGATTGTGCCGCGTAATGATGCCGATATCCTCATGGATTATAACTGGACCGACGGCAGTGTGATCTATAGCTTCTATACATCAGAAACACCCCATGTTGCTACACATCCATTGGAAAATAGAGAGAAGTTTGACCGCTATCTCTTTAGCGGAGGTACTCTCCATGAGGGTGGTTATGGGCTATGCCTTGATCATTATAAAGGGGATATGTGGGTCTCTGCGGATCCTGATGATGGGAATTATTATCCGTTGCGAGGATGCGATGTGAAGTTCTCCGGTGGTCGTGATGCTTTACTGTTCTATGATGCAATGGAGGGTAATCTAATAGAAACTCTCGTTGTCATCGATGGTTCAGATGTCGATAAGGGAAATAATAAAAAGTACCTTGAACAAGATATCGTGCGCTATCTTCTCGGTGGCAAATACAAGACTCGTGAGGGAAAAACTGTAGAGTTTGATGCCGAAAAGATGAAGACTTATGGCACACTCTTCGGCGAAATAGATATCCGTATCGGTTATGCCTACGATATGCCGATGCCGGTCTTGATCATCAATGGCAAGTATTATTACATCGAGAAGGTGCTGGGTGGTATCAACCTGATTGGTATGGACTTTGAGTCGGATGATGATTGTTGCGGCAATACCCGCACCGGCGAGTCTTACGACCTGCTGAGGACAGATGAAGATTTCTGGCCCGACCTCTCCAAGAAGATTCTCACTAAGACAGAGTTGCTCTATTATGCCGGTTATTCTCCCGATGGACCATTCGATGATGAGGAGATAGCAGAACGTATCTCCAAGCGCTCTGATATGTATGATATGATGCTCGAAAGCATCAAGACCTCAACGACCGAAGCTGCCAAGATGAATATGCAATCTATCGAAGCACTAAAAAACAGGTGTGTCAACCACGATTTTGACTAACAATTAATCGAGTGTTCCAACCATGACTTCAATTAAATCTGCGATCACACTTTTGATGATCGGTTCGTTTATGATAATATCTTGTAGTAACGTCAAAAGTGCCGGCTCCGCCGATTCTTCCGGCGTGTCCGATTCCGCCTCTACAGTGGCAACCGCCACCTCCCCGGCTCAAGTCTCTTTCCAAATGCTCGAGGGTACTTGGGAGCTATATGATGCTAACAAAGGGAATGTATGGGTGCAGCTTACCTTCGATGAGCAGGGAAAGATGCATGTCACTCGCTTTCGCTATTATCCCTATATCCCCGGCGCTGAGGCTCTCGACCGAGTACCGATGGTGTCGTATGATGGTAATTACGAGATTCGCTCGGATGGCAAGATCTCCTATTCGTTGACCAATTGCGATAAGGATTGCGAAGCTGAGGAGGGCACAATCTCCGTAGGTCGCTCGGGCGAGTTTTATACCTTCTCATTTGATCAGGATCTTCCTGATGCTGCCATCACCGATTCGCCTCTCGTGATGTTTAACACTGCCGAAGTTTATTCGGTCAAGTTGGGCGCCAAACCATCAGTTCGTGATCTTTTCAAGGCTTCATTGTCTTACCTCTTCAACCCGATTGTAAAGGGAGCCGCTACATTTATCCTCGATGGCAAACAACCCGATCCGGAGCTGACAGCTACAAAGGTGGTGGATCTACCCTCCGGCTATCTATCGTTCCAAAGCGGTGGTGCCCCCGGGTCAGGTATGGAGGCTTGTATCTGGCGCTGTAATGATGGATCTACTCTTCTCGCCATCAACGTGCTGGGTGAGTCTCCCGACGTGCAACCCACCACAGCCCTCTATCTCTTCAGATATTATAGCGATGGCAGGTTGATGCGTCTCGATGGCGAGAGTGAGAAGATCTTCCACTATAACTCTCGCATACCGCAGTCAGTTTCCCTCCCTCGCAAGGGCAAGGATATCAAGGTTACACAGCTTAACGCCGTATACGAAGCCGATGCCACCGAGACCCTCAAGTGGACCGGTAACGGTTTTTAATGGAATACTTTGGTCAATGTCATAGCGCGCTCTTTGAGTTGCACCCTCTTATAAATTATTCTCAATTCTAATAAATTACTTCAAATCTATATGCGTAAATCATTTATAATCACCATTCTACTTGTAGGTAGCCAACTATTGGCGTTCTCTTGTTCCGGTGCAACTAAAGGCAATATTATAGTCGATTCTTCTCGAGTCGACGACTCAGATTCGGTCTCTCTCGATAGTAATATCAAGTTCTATGTCAAGGTCCTTGAGGATTTTGCGTGTCTTATGTCGGGAGGGTATGATGATGTTCCCGACGATTATTACGGCATCTTCTCTTATCGCAATTATGGTGGAGAGGAGGGGGAAGCATTGGAATGGCAGGATGTTCGCAACAATATAGGCTATTGCTTCAAAGACTTTGATGGCGATAGCAAGGACGAGTTGGTGATCGGCATGAATTTATGTAGCCCTAATGTTAAGAAAGGGCTTTATACCATGTTGTGTGCTGTCTATAAAGATGTAAAAGGCCAACCGACTCTAATACTATCTTCGGGAGGCAGAGATGCTTGGTATTTTATGGATGATCATAGTTTCTTTTATACCGGTGCAGAGAGTGCCGCATGCTCTGTTTGCGGCTCGTATATCTTCTCTCACGGCGAGTTGACTTGCGATCACTATTGGTTTAGTTCACTAAATGAGAGCGGCGATTTGGATTATTATCAAAGTTATTATGATAGTGTAGACACATCTAAGGCACGTCGTTTGGATTTTACCATAAAGGATTTCGATAATCTTCAACAGGAGTTTTTGGAGCAAGCAGTTGAGTTACCATTGACCTTCTTCAACACTTTGCGGCCTCATGCCTTTATTACATCTAACGGTAAGTTTTGTTTTGCCTGTAGCGAGAAGTTGTGCGATTTCAAACTCTTGGCGCTTACCGATATGACGATAACCGATGAAGGTAAATTGAGTTACAAAGAGACTGTTAAGCAAACTTTTGGTGTGTTGAAGACTCAAAAACCGATAGAGGTTAAATTAGATATAATGGGAGATCTCCCGGAATATGCTATTAGTTTTATAGACCCTCTCGGCTATCCGGTAAAGATGCTCCTCACCATAAGCGGCAAAGACGGCAGCCCGCTCCTTACCCAAGAATAACGAGCGCATTCTAATGAATAACCTTTTCGTAGCCCGGGGCAAGCAAAGCGGGTAGTATTTCACTGAGTGTGCCTTCGCATACGACACACTCAGTGAAACACTACCTTTAAAAGAAACCGGTTTGAAATTTTTATGGCTGTAAAATTTTATCGTAGAACTAATAAAGAAATGGCAATATCAAAATCTATTGCCATTTTTTCATTGTTTTTTGAGTATTTCTTTTTTTAGGTTACCTTTATCAGAGGGTGATTTTTTCGATTTTGGCACCTTGGCAGCGGATGAAGATACCACCCTGTGGATTTTCTATCTTCACACCTTGAAGGTTGTAGTATACTACCGGCAAGGAATCTTCGTCGGCGGCTATGCCATCGACAGCGGCAGCTTTTTGGATATTGTCGAAACAATCCCATGCGTATGACTGAGCGTATGCCGCGTATGTGTCATCCGGGACTAGCAGCAGGGCATTGTCATAAGTTTCCTGAGAGAAGGCATTGAGGTTTGCCACTGTC
>JBJEKI010000103.1:0-8960 GCA_051878555.1 Lepagella sp.
AAATCGACTCAAGGCTACGACCCCTACGACCCCAAAAATTTAAGGAACGCGCTCTTAAATATTTTCGGATTCAATTCCCAAAATATTTAAATATATTTGGAATTGAATTGGGTGGACGTGATGTATCACGTCCCTACCGGGATGTGGTTGATGTATCGTATGGCGGGGTGGGTTTTGCCTGTAGATAAGTTGTAGATAAGATGGAGATAGGTTGGAGATATGTTGTGGATAAGTCTTTTATAAGTTGTGGAGGAATAAATTGCTTTTGTCGTAACTATTTATACCGAAAGTGTTTATGACATTTGCAAGGATTTTGCCAAAAATAAATATGGACATCATCAACATAGTTTTGAACACCAAAATTCATACTTTTGAACAGTTTTGCATCTCTTTGTCTGAGGTTTTTATTATCTTTGCATTTATCTACAGGATGTCAATAAAGTTTCGATTTTATTGATTATCAAGTAGGATTAAAATTAAGCCTTGTAGATAAGTCGACCTCGAAATTCAATAACTCAAAATTCCAAATTTTTTCTTAAAAAGTTATTAGACTTATCTACAGCGTTTATTGTTGTTAATTTTTTTTTTATTATTGATTTAATTTTTTATTAAACTTATAAATAAAAAATGGAAGAGAAGTTTCAGGCTCTCCGCGATGAAATTTTACGATTGAAGGTGGAGAAGAATGCGTTGATCATGGCTCATTATTATCAACGTGATGAGATTCAAGAGGTGGCTGACTTCATCGGCGATTCGTTGGCACTTGCCAGGAAGGCTGCCGAGACTGATGCCGATATCATCTTGATGTGTGGTGTGCATTTCATGGGTGAGACTGCCAAGATACTTTGTCCTGACAAGAAGGTGCTGGTGCCCGACGTGAAGGCCGGTTGCTCGTTGGCTAATAGTTGTGATGCCGCCGAGTTCGAGGCTTTCGTCAAGGCACATCCCGACCATACGGTGATTAGCTATGTCAATACATCGGCTGCCGTCAAGGCTGTCACCGATATCGTGGTGACATCCGGCAATGCTCGCAAGGTGATCGATTCCCTCCCCAAGGATGAGAAAATCATCTTCGGTCCCGACAAGAATTTGGGTGGATATATCAATTGCGAGACAGGTCGCGAGATGCTGTTATGGCCCGGTGCTTGCCATGTACACGACCGCTTCTCACTCGCCAAGATCGAGGAGATGAAGAAAGAACATCCCGAGGCTAAGGTGCTCGTACACCCTGAGTGTCGCCGCCCGCTACAGTTGATCGCCGACAAGGTGGGCTCGACTGCCGCCCTCCTCGACTTCGCTCGCCATGATGATGCCAAAGAATTTATCGTCGTTACTGAGAGTGGTATCCTCTTCGAGATGCGCCGCAAATGTCCCGAGAAAACCTTCCTTGCCGCACCGGCAGAGACCGGCGAATGTAGCTGCAACGAATGTGAGTTTATGAAACTCAACACCCTCGAGAAGGTGGCAGCAGCCCTGCGCAACGAGGCTCCGGAGATCATAGTAGATCCCGAAATTGCCGCCAAAGCCGTAAAACCAATAGAAAGAATGTTGGAACTCTCTAAATAATTCCTAACTCCTAACTCCTAATTCCTAATTAATAACAATGTTAGATCGCAAGAAAAAGAATATTGTGGAATTGACACGCTGCAGTGTCGAGGAATACCGTGGTATGTCGAAACTTCCACTTATGCTTTTGACAGACAATGTGCGTTCGATGCATAATATAGGATCCCTATTTCGCACCTCCGATGCCTTCCGAGTAAGCGAGATCTTGCTCGGAGGTATCTCGGGGTGTCCTCCCCATCCGGAGATCAGTAAAACAGCCTTGGGTGCCGAGGAGTCGGTGAGATGGCGCCATGTCGAAGATAGTTATCAGGAGGCGAGAAATCTTCAAGCACAAGGCTGGCGTGTCTGCGTCCTCGAACAGACACACAACAGTATAATGCTGCAAGATTTCAATATAAACTTTGATGAGGAGAGAGGAGAGAGAGAAGGAGAGGATACTCAAGGAAAATACATACTGGTAGTTGGCAATGAAGTGGAGGGTGTCGACCAGAGAATAGTCGACATCGCCGACTATATATTGGAGATACCGCAAGAGGGCACCAAACACTCGCTCAACGTATCTGCCTCCGCTGCCATAGCCCTCTTCCAATTATACATCCAGCTGAAACATTAGAGCGCGTTCCTTAAAATTTAGCACAAAAGTCTGATTATTATTGTTTTTTTTACAAAATTATGCCTATTTTTGTTGCATATTTTCAATGAAAATCTTAAATACTACTTAGGATTTTCAATGAAAATCTGAAATACTACTTAAGAGCGCGCTCTTAGGATGCGCTCTTAGAGGTTAGGGTGCGCTCTGTCATGTAATTCAGACTATTGGGGGGATGTCTTTGATGGTTTCCATTATAAAGACGCTTTGCACGGAGTCTAACATCGGCAGATGTCCGAGGCGGTCGGTGACAAACTTCCGGTAGGACTTCATGTCCGATACTTGTACCTTCAGTATATAATCGTAGTCGCCCGAGACGTTGTAACATTCCGTCACCTCCGGCATATTGTTGACTTCGTCGGCAAATTCCAAGTGAATTTCCGTGTTGATATGCTTCAACTTTACCTTGCAAAATACGGTGAAGTTTCTCCCTATCTTCTCCAAATCGAGCCTCACGGTGTAGCCACTGATCACACCATTCTGCTCCAATCTACGCATCCTCTCAAACACCGGTGTCGGCGACCTATGTACTCTCGCCGCCAGTTCCCTGACCGATTGACGCGAATCGCGTTGTAACTCCTGAATGATACGTATGTCGATATCATCGAGTGTATAGTTTGCTTTTTCCTGTTCCATGCTGTTCTATTTTTGTTGCAAAGTTAGTAATAAAACCTAATAAATAAAATGTAAATTAGTAATAAAACCGAACAATGTACCATAATTTATTATTTTCTTGGAATATTTACCCAATTAGTAGTAACTTTGCAGCGCTTTAGCAATAGTTTTACAATATGCTTCAGCAATAGTTTACAACATAATCTAAAGAATAAGATCATGGATAAAGAAGTATTGAAGAATTATCGTTTTGATACGTTGCAAGTACATGCCGGTCAGGAGCAGGATGCCGATCCGGCAGTCAATCCCACCGGTGCTCGTGCAGTGCCTATCTACCAGACGGCAGCCTATCTCTTTAAGAATGCCGCACATGCCGCCGCGCGCTTCGACCTCTCCGATCCGGGAAATATCTATGGTCGCCTCACCAATCCTACCCAAGAGGTATTAGAGAAGCGAATTGCTACCCTGGAGGGTGGCACAGCTGCTCTTGCCCTCGCTTCGGGTGCTGCAGCTGTGACATACGTATTAGAGAATGTGCTTCGTCCCGGAGATCATATCGTGGCGGCAGACAACCTCTATGGCGGATCCTATAATCTTATAGTCAATAATCTAAGTAGTCGAGGTATCGGCCATACCATCGTCAATCTCAATGACTTTGATGCCCTTGAAAAGGCCATTCAGTCCAACACGAAAGTGGTGTATGGCGAGACTTTCGGCAATCCCAACAGCGATGTTACCGACTTGGAACGTGTGGCAGAGATCGCTCATAATCATGGCATCCTCTTCATTGTCGATAATACTTTCGGCACACCCTATCTGATTCGACCCATCGAGCATGGTGTAGATGTGGTGGTGCACTCTGCCACTAAATTCTTGGGTGGTCATGGTGCCGGCTTGGGTGGAGTGATAGTGGATAGCGGTAAGTTTGATTTCAAGGCCTACGCTGACAAATATCCTACCATCACCGCTCCCGATCCCAACTATCATGGGGCTATTTTTGCCGATGCTGCTCCCGATGCCCCCTTTGTCACCAGGATTCGTGCCGTCGTGCTTCGCGACGAAGGAGCTGTGCTCTCCCCCTTCAATGCTTTCCTCTTCCTTCAGGGTCTTGAGACACTTTCACTGCGTGTCAGCCGCCATGTGGAGAATGCGCTAAAGGTGGTGGATTTCCTCAAGAATCATCCCAAGGTGGCATCGGTGAGCCATCCCTCACTCCCCGATCATAAAGATCATAGCCTATATGAGAAATATTTTCCCACCGGTGGCGGCAGCATCTTTACCTTCGAGATTAAGGGTGGCAAAGAAGTTGCTTGGAAATTTATAGACTCCTTGCAACTCTTCTCCCTGCTGGCGAATGTGGCGGATGCGAAGAGCCTGGTGATACATCCGGCGAGCACCACCCACTCTCAGATGAACGAAGAGGAACTGGCGCAAGCCCATATCACCCCCTCCACCATACGTCTGAGCATCGGCATAGAGCATCCCGACGACCTGATAGCCGACCTCTCGCAGGCATTGGAGGTAATGTAATAGTTATTAGATATTAGATATTAGATATTAGATATTAGTTATTAGTTATAAGATAATTATTTGTTGTTACGTTATATAAATATATGACAGTTACTGAGTTTCTCACATCCGACCATCCCACGGCATTTTCGTTTGAGATCTTGCCGCCTATCCGAGGAAAAAGCATTGAGGGTATCTACCGTGAGGTGGATAGACTGATGGAATTTTCGCCTGCCTACGTCAACATTACAACCCACCGTACGGAGAAAGTATATCATCAAGTCGACGACAGCACTTATCGTTTGTCTACCACTCAACGCCGACCCGGCACGGTGGCGATAGCCGCCATGCTTCGTGAGCGTTATGGAGTGACTCCGGTGCCTCATATTATATGCGGAGAATATAGCCGTCGTGATATAGAAGACCAACTTATCGACCTCTCTTATCTTGGCATCACCGATATACTCGTGCTCCGTGGAGACCGCGAGCGGAGTGCTAACCGCTTTGTCGCTGCCTCCGATGGCCATGAACATGCTGTGTCGTTGGCGCGACAAGTAGTGGATTTTAATCAAGGTATTATGGCGGATGGCGAGCAGACTGATCCGGTCTTTCCACCCTTCTCTTTTGGGGTCGCCGGTTATCCGGAGAAGCATGAAGAGGCGATGAACCTCACCACCGACATAATGCATCTCAAGGAGAAGGTAGATGCCGGTGCGTCGTATGTGGTGACTCAGATGTTTTACGACAATAAGCGTTATTTTGAATTTGTGAGATTGGCGCGTGAGGCGGGTATCACTGTGCCCATAGTGCCGGGGTTGAAACCCTTGACATCGTTGCGACAGCTGTCGATGTTGCCACGCATCTTCCATATAGACTTTCCGGCAGCACTTTCCGACGAATTGTTGCGTTGCAAGAGCGATGAAGATGTGAAGCGTGTAGGCGTGGAGTGGGGCGTGGAGCAGGCTCGTGAGTTGAAAGAGGCGGGTGTGCCCAGCATCCATTTTTATGCTATGCATTCGGTGGGAAGTGTCGCCGAGATTGCCGGCAAAGTATATTAAGAGCGCGTTCTAATATTTTTATATGGAGATAACAGAAATACTAAGTCAGAGAATATTACTACTTGATGGCTCAATGGGTGTAGAACTTCGTAAACTTGCACCCGATGAGAGCGCAGTGAGAGGACGTCGATTTATGACTCATCGACGTTCTCTTGTGTCTAATCTTGATATACTTAATCTGTCGCGTCCCGAGCTGGTGGCATCGGTATATGATGCATATCTTGAGGCTGGTGCCGACATCATTGAGACCAATACATTCAACAGCAACTTACTCTCACAGCGAGAGTATGCCACCGACTCTTTGGTGAGGGAACTAAACCTTGCCGGGGTAAAATTAGCTATTAAAAAGGCAAAATATTACACATCTATTACTCCTGATAAGCCTCGTTTTGTAGCGGGATCTATGGGACCGACTGCGCTTTCGGCTTCGCTTCCTTCGGAGGCGGCAGCTCCATGGATGAGGTCGGTAGATTTTGATACTCTTGCAGAGGCATATACCGAGCAAGCGGCGGCTCTAATCGAGGGTGGCGTCGATATTCTCTTAATAGAAACCGCTTTCGATTTGCTCAACGCCAAGGCTGCTCTCTATGGCGTATCGTGTGCCATGGAATCGGCAGGCCGCCGTCTGCCCCTCTTTGTCTCCATCACCATCTCCGACCGGTCGGGTCGGGTGCTCTCCGGACATACCCCGGAGGCCTTCTTGGCGGCTATCGCTCATTACACGCCGGCGGCTGTTGGTTTCAACTGCTCAGCGGGTCCGGAGAGTCTTGCTCCCGCTTTGCGCCGTCTCTCTGCCGCATCTCCTTTCCCTATAATATTTTATCCTAATGCCGGACTCCCCGACCGGCAAGGTAATTATTCGCTCAATCCGCAGAAGTTTGTCGACGCTGTCAAACCTCTGTTGGATGATAAGCAGATCAATATCATCGGTGGATGTTGCGGCACAACCCCGTTACATATTCGCCGTCTCAGGGAGTATCTTGATGCGGCAACCCCGTCACCACGCAGTGACTATCAGCATGTTAAGCCGGCATGGCTCTCGGGCCTTTCGGAGTTTGACGACAGTCGTGGTTTTATCAATGTCGGCGAGAGGTGTAATGTGGCAGGCAGTCGTAAGTTCTTACGATTAGTCAAGGAGGGTGACACTGTCGGCATCCTTGAGATAGCCCGCAAGCAGGTGGCTGCCGGAGCGATGATCCTCGACATAAACATGGATGATCCGATGCTCGATGCTCCGCGAGAGATGGAGAAATTTTTACGTCTTCTTGCCTCCGATCCCGACACGGCTTCTCTTCCCTGGATGATAGATTCTTCAGATTTCAAGGTGGTGGAAACGGCTCTGAAGAATATGGCAGGCAAGGGTATCGTCAATTCTATCTCATTGAAGCATGGTGAGGAGGATTTCATAGCCAAGGTACGTCTGATACGCCGGTATGGTGCGGCAGTGGTGGTGATGCTCTTCGATGAGCAGGGACAAGCCGCTGATTATGAGCGTAAGATCGAGATAGCACGACGAGCCGTAACAATCCTCACCGACCGCTGTGGTTTCGATCGTCGCGACATCATCATCGATGCGAATATTTTGACTATAGCCACCGGCATGGCGGAGCATGACCGCTATGCACTTGACTATCTGAGGGCTGTAGAGTGGATAGGGAAGAATCTGCCGGGGGTGAAGACCAGTGGGGGATTGAGCAATCTCTCCTTTGCCTTTCGAGGCAACAACTATCTGCGTCAAGCCATGCATGCGGTGTTCCTTTATCATGCTGTCAAGGCCGGTCTGAGCATGGCGATTATGGATCCGGGAACTAAGGTGGCATACGCCGATATAGAGCCGGATTTGTTGGAGCGATTAGAGGATGTGATTCTCTGTAGACGGCCTGATGCTGCGGCTCGCCTCACGGAGGTGGCAGCGGACTATTCCGACAAGCCACTTGCTGTAGAGGTATCGGATGTTGTCGTCAATACGGATGTATTGAAGCGAATATCATCATCGCTGATAGCGGGTGATGCCGTCTCGTTGGAGCGGGATCTTCCGGAGGCTGTCGGGCGGTTGGGAACAGCCACAGCCGTGGTGGAGGGACCTCTGATGGCAGCCATGGAGGAGGTGGGGCGTCGCTTTGAGGCGGGTAAGATGTTCTTGCCGCAGGTGGTGAAGAGTGCCGGTGCGATGCATACGGCTGTGGAGTGTCTTCGTCCTCTGCTTGAGCAGGGAACGATCTCCGGGGCTACAGCCGGCAAGTTTCTGATATCCACGGTGCGTGGCGATGTGCATGACATCGGCAAGAATATATCCGCCGTAGTGCTTCGTTGCAATAATTTCGAGGTAATCGACCTGGGAGTGCAGGTAGAAGCGGAGAAGATCGTGGAAGAGGCATTGCGTCTTCGTCCCGATTTCATCGGTCTCAGCGGACTGATCACCCCCTCGCTTGAGGAGATGGTAGTTACGGCAAAGGCGCTGAAGAGTGCCGGTGTGAGTGTACCTATCTTCGTGGGTGGTGCCGCCACGAGCGAATTGCATACTGCTCTGAAGATAGCGCCTGTGTATGATGGGGTCGTGGTGAGAGTTAGAGATGCTTCAGCCAATCCGGTGGCAGCCATGAGATGGATACAAGACCCTGCCGGTGAGGAACGTCGTATCCGCGAGAGTCAGAAGAGGCTCGTGGAGGAGTATTATGAAAAAGAAAAAGAGTTGAAGGTATCGGAAGATGCTGCCGACCATGCCGGAGAGAGTGCGTCGCTATATGATAAGGAGAGCATCATTGCCCCTTCGTTTTCGGGGATTAGAACATTGCCGCAGGTGGCTATTGCTGATGTGCGACCCTATATTAATTACACCTACTTTTATAAATGCTGGCAGGTGGATCCCCGATCGGCGGAGGCAGACAAACTTCGTGAAGATGCGGAGCGGCTATTGAATGAACTTCAGCGAGAGGGAGCTACGATGCGAGCGCAAGTAGCTTTCTATGAGGCATATTCCGACGGCGATGCTATAGTGGCAGGGGGAGAGACGATCCCTACACTTCGCCAGCATAAGGGGGATTCAGGGATGGCGCCTGTGGCTCTCAGTGATTTTGTAGCTCCTCGTGGCGAGGGTGATCATATCGGTTGCTTTTTAGTCACTATCGGCAGTCTGCTTAGGGAGCGGATTGACGAGGCATCACGGAGTAAGGATAGTTATTCATTGCTTTTGTTGCAATCGCTGGCAGACCGACTGGCGGAGGCTACATCGGAGTGGCTACATCGCCGAGTGAGGGTAAGTCTATGGGGATATAGCCCCGACGAACCGCTTGATTACGAGGCGATAAGAAGAGGTAAATATCGGGGTATTCGTCCGGCGGTAGGTTATCCGTCGCTACCGGATCAGCGACTGATGCACAAACTGGTAAAACTTCTTGCTCCGCAAGATGTGGAGGTAAGTGTCACGGTGAATGGTGCACTGACTCCCTCATCGAGCGTAGCAGGCTTCTACCTTGCCTCCCCCCGGTCGCGCTACTTCACCATCAACTAAGAGCGCGTTCCTTAAATTTTTGGGGACGTAGAGGCGGATATTTTTGAGCAGA
>JBJEKI010000104.1:0-35437 GCA_051878555.1 Lepagella sp.
TTTATAGGGTTATTCTTGCATTCCTGTCCGGTTCGATTTTTAGGGAGTATTATAGATTAACTCTAATTCCATTATGGATCTTCCGGGAGTAACACTGGCCTTCCCCAACGGAATCAAAGCTCATTTTGGTCGTGGTAGTGATAAAGTGCTAATGGAAATGCTAACACAGATAATCTCATAAGATATGTTTTGCTTAAATGATACGATGCGCTATCATTTATGTCCTGGAAGGACCGATATGCGTAAAGGGATAAACTCTCTGATCATTATCGGTTGCCTTTGGCTCGATTATGTGTTTTGCAGAGCATTTGGCAATTTTCGAGTGTCGTTCCTCCACCTCGACTCCATGCCGTAACATGGTCGGCATCCATTTCTGAAGGCAGATAAATTCGTGTTCGATTGTTATTGGTGCTTTCGGCACACAAAGGACAATTAGAAATGCCTTCTTCTTTAGCAGCTTCTGTTTGGCGATAATAAGCAGCTCTCTTAATTGACTCGTCAAACATACGGATATCTAAAAGTTCGGGGTGTTGCTCACCACCGAGCAAGTATTCGTAAATGTTTTTGGCAGATTTTACATGTTCGCCATCAGCCAAAAGTGTAAGTGCTTTTTGATTGATTTCTTCTTTGTTATATGGTTGAGAGTGGTAAGTCTCATATAGACGTCCCCATTCAAGTCCCTTCATTTTGTCGGTCATATCAAAAAGCCCCGACACCCAACCAATTACAGAATTGAAATATGATTCTAGTTCGTGTATTGAAGTGTCATAGCGGTGACTACTCATATAGCCCTCAATTGACATCCCTTTCGAAGAGCTAATCCATTCGAGTGCTCGTTCTAAAAAATCCTGTCGTTTGACATCACCGGCAACATAATGCGACCATTTTTGAATATTTGAATTGTTCGAGTTACTGAAAACTGCTTTAGCAGCAGTAACAAACGGTCCGCTTAATGCTGCGTTAAGCCTCTCCTGAGACTTGAGTGGGACTCCAACTATGTTGATGATTTCAAACCAATCCTTTATTTCTCCATCCTTGCCCTCACAAATGTATATTGTGAGAGGACTTTTAAGAATTAAATCTTGTTTATCAGACGGCAGACCATCAAAGAAGGTTTCACGATCGTTGTACATTATCGAGAATTTACCTGTTATAAAACGGCCGAAGGAAGTAATGCGTTGTTGACCATCCAAGACCTCAAGTTGACCATTCGGAGTCTTGTTAAAATATATAAGCCCGAGCGGATAACCTTTAAGAAGCGATATAATAACCGCAACATCCTTTTTACCGTCATTATAGATGTAATGACGTTGATATTCAGGTTGTATAGTAAGTTTGCCGTTCAATCCATACAAACCTTTGCCCTCATATTCATTATATACAAAACCTTTGGCAATATCGCCAACAGTTAAATCAGTGCGTAGCTCAGTTTTCATTGCTTTTTTCGAATTAGAATGCGACCATATCTTTTTTCAAGAATGCCATTTATGCGAAGTACCGCACTTGCATTTAAGTCATAGGTACCCTTTTTCCCAAATTTATCCATATATGCTTGCTGACACTCGGCGGTGGTATATCTTTTAGTTTTCAAACTGTATAAGTCAAGATTTTCAGTAATCCCTAAAATATCAAACTGTTCAGGACAATATTTGCTAATAAATGTCAATGGAACCCCCATTATTCCATCATAATCTGAAGGTATTGCATCGGTAAATGGAACATCAATAGCATCGTAGTTCTCATATTTTGCATATTCGGTTCGACCCTTAATTTCTTTATGCTTACTGAAACGAAGATTATCAGCCATTGTCATAAGTGGTATTGGCTCGTGGCGTTTTCCATGCTCAATATTTGTAAACCATCCTGTTCCGGCAACACTGATAAATTTACAACCTTTCTCGTCGATGTAGAGTTCAGTGCCAGTCATCGGATATGAGTCGGGAACCATAAACGTCATATTCTTACCATTTACACGTTGATTGAACCGCTTGCCAATCCACATTTTATTTTCCATAATGAGAGGAAAAACCTCTTTATAGTTGACGGCGTTAACATTGCCAATGATTATGAATTGCTTATTGGCTTCGACAATCCACGCCAAGAACTCACGGAAGAGAGAGAATGGAGGATTAGTAATAATAATATCGGCCTCGTTACGGAGCTTTGTTACTTCAGCACTTCGAAAATCACCGTCTCCCTCAAGATAACTCCATTCGAGGTCGTCAATATTTATTCGACCATCACCGCTTATATCACGTTCCAATACAAAAATCTTGCCGTGTGACTTGGATTTATCGGCATCGAACTGGGGAGAGTTTTGTTCATAGTCAGAAAAAAGGCCTCCCAAAATAAACTTTTTACTTTCAGGAGCGTAACTTGTAGAAATAAGTTTTTTAATTCCGAACTCTTCAAACTTGGTGGCAAAGTATTTCGTGAAATTACTCCATTCCGGATCATCACATGGGAGCAAGATTGTTTTATCACGAAAAACATCAGGATTATATTCAAGATAAGCGTTCATTTCAGAAGCAATATCTTGAAACTGTGTATAAAATTCGTCGTTCTTTCCTGCTTGCGCTGACCGCAAATAGTCGTTAGCCATAGGGATCTATGCCCGACGGCTCAATCGGACTATTTTAGGTTGACCATAAGAAAAGCGTAGAGCCAAATTGTTGCTCTCACCGTTTCTCAAGGCCTTAGGACGTGCCCAACTCACCGGATTGAGCAACAGACTCCACGCCTATATATGTATACACCTACAACCTTTCAATGCCGTACAAACACAGAAAGACACGGAGAGGTATAAACATACCCGTGGCGTCTATTGCTGCAATGTCCTTTGTGAGTCTTCAGAGTGTCCTAAGTTCTGAGAAAAAAGAACATGCGTCAATATACGCTTTTACCAAAATGTTGATTCCGATAAGAATGTCGGAATCATATTGCAAAATTACAAAGATTTTGCGAATATACAAGACAACAGATAAAAATTTATAACTATAATGGATTTCTTGTATGAGCCGGGAAGTCATGAGATGATGAAGTGGAAAAGATACGGTCTGGAATTTTTCGGGGGTAGAGATTTTTTCGGGATTGGTGGGTTACTTTTTTTGGGGTTTTGTCATAGTGGGTGGATGGGTGAGACGATTTGCGACGCTTTTTGAGGTATTGGGATAAAAAAGGCGAGTGGAGGCTGTGTTCACACACTGCCTCCACTCTGTGTAAGATACTATTAAAATTTTTATTGCTTTGTTCTTTTATGACTAAACATCTTTATTGTTTCGTATTCTTGGCTTTTGGAATAGATGATCTTCCGCGGATGTTCTTTGGTTGCTTTGGATGCAAAACCGATTGGTCTACCCCGGGAGATTCATCTATCGGAGAGGTTTATTAGTCGCAAAGATAATCATTTAATTTTTCCGGTGCAAATTTTGAGATAAAATCTGCATGCTTTGCTACTTCAGCCTCTGCGTAGTTGACGAATACGTTGAGCGAGCGGCGGAACATATCGTTGCGAGCAGAATCCTCGAGGAGGAGAATGCTCATAACGGTATAGCCTGCCATTTCGACGAGACGGCGCGCCATGAAGTCGAGATATTTGGTATCGTCGACAGCGGTGACAGCCTCGACAGCGGCGGCATATTTCTCAGCCATAGTCTTGAGCTTGGCTACGACAGCCTGATCAGCGGGATTGAACTCAGCATCGAGATGAGAGTTGATCCAGTTGAGGTAAGTTCCGGTGGTGACGTGGCGGATAGCGGCAACGACCTGGAGCTGAGTAGTACCCTCATAGATCGAAGTGATGCGAGCATCGCGGTAGATTCGTTCGCAAGCATAATCCTTCATGAATCCGGAGCCACCATGGATCTGGATAGCGTCGTAAGCATTCTGGTTGCAGAACTCAGAAGAGAGACCCTTGGCGAGGGGAGTGAAAGCGTCGGCGAGTTTTGAAAACTCTTTAGCCTCCTTGCGTTCCTCGACAGAAAGTTTGCGTTCCTTGGCGATATCGTCGTAGATCTTGTATACGTCGACATAGCGCGAGCAAGCATATAGGAGAGCGCGAGTAGCGTCGAGTTTAGCCTTCATCACGGAGAGGATCTCAGAGACAGCGGGGAACTCGATGATGGGCTTACCGAACTGGCAACGCTCCTTGGCATAGCCGAGTGCTTCGCGGTAGGCGGCTTCGCTGAGGCCGACGCTTTGAGCGGCGATGCCGAGGCGAGCGCCATTCATGAGCGCCATCACATACTTGATAAGGCCGAGGCGGCGGGAGCCGACAAGTTCGGCGGGGGCATCCTTGTAGGTAAGCTCGCAAGTGGGGCTACCCTTGATACCCATCTTATTTTCGATGCGGCGGACGTTGACGCCACCATTTCTCTTGTCATAGATGAACATGGAGAGACCGCGACCATCCTTAGTGCCCTCTTCCGAGCGGGCGAGCACGAGGTGGATATCGGAGTCACCATTGGTGATGAAACGCTTCACGCCATTGAGCACCCAAGAGCCATCCTCCTTTTGAGTAGCCTTGAGCATCACAGACTGGAGGTCGGAGCCGGCGTCGGGCTCGGTGAGGTCCATCGACATGGTTTCGCCGGCGCAAACGCGGGGGATATATCTTTGTTTCTGATCCTCATCGGCGAACTCATAGATAGTTTCTGCGCAGTCTTGGAGGCCCCAGAGGTTTTCAAAACCGGCATCAGCGCGGCTGACGATATCGGCAGCCATGATGTAGGGAGTGATGGGGAAATTGAGGCCGCCGAGTCGACGGGGCATAGCCATTCCCATAAGACCAGCCTTGCGGCAAGCGTCGAGGTTGCGGGCAGTGCCTTCGGCATAAATCACACGGTTGTTTTCCACGCGAGGGCCGGTGTGGTCGACCTCCTCGGCATTTTCGGCGATGATATCGCCGCAGATTTCGCCGACGATTTCGAGCACCTTGTCATAGCTATCTTGTGCGTCAGCATAGTCGAAGGGGGCGTAATCATACTTCTCGGCATCGGCGTAATCGCGTTCCTTGAGCGCCACAATCTTCTCCATCATCGGATGGGTGAGATAATGTTTGAGCGCCTCGTTGTCTTTATAGAAATTAGCCATTATTTCGTATTCTTTTTATAGTACTTGATTAATTTAGGCACGACATCCTCGACATTGCCGGTGATGACATAATCGGCGATATCATTGATCGGGGCGTCGGGATCATTATTTACAGAGATAATGATCGAAGACTCTTGCATACCGGCGATGTGCTGGATTTGGCCGGAAACGCCGCAAGCGATATATAGTTTGGGGCGGACAGTAACTCCTGTCTGGCCGATCTGGCGATCGTGGTCAGCCCAACCGGCGTCGACGGCAGCGCGGCTTGCGCCGACTTCGCCACCGAGCACGTCAGCGAGTTCATGGAGCATTTGGAAATTCTCCTTGCTACCCATGCCATAGCCACCGCAAACGACAACGGCGCTACCCTTGAGGTTAACCTTAGACTTCTCGACGTTACGATCGATCACCTCAACTACATAATCGAGGGGAGAAGTATAGTCATCAGCCTTGAGGTCAACGACTACGCCCTTGTGGTCGGGGTTGTAGACTTCCTTCTTCATGACGCCTTCGCGGACAGTAGCCATCTGGGGGCGGCACTCGGGGTTGACGATAGTAGCGACGATGTTACCACCGAAAGCGGGGCGGATCTGGAGGAGGAGATCCTTATACACTTCGCCTGTGCGCGCGTCGGTATGGTCGCCGATCTCGAGCTGAGTGCAGTCGGCAGTCAGACCGCTATGGAGAGCGGAAGAGACGCGGGGGCCGAGGTCACGGCCGATAGAAGTAGCGCCCATGAAAGCGATGCGAGGCTCCTTCTCCTTGAAGAGATTGATCAGGATAGAGCTGTGAGGGAGCGAAGTATAGGGATAAAGGCGAGGATCCTCTACTTTGTAGAGAGTATCGACGCCGTAGGGGAACACTTGATTTTCGATACCGGAAAGTTTGTCGCCGGCTACAACAGCTTCGAGCTTGATGCCGAGTTTATCGGCGAGTTGGCGACCCTTGGTGAGGAGTTCGAGGCTCACATCAGCCACCTTACCATCCTCAAATTCGCAATAAACGATTAAATTATTCTTATCCGTTGCCATGATTATCCGATTGTATGGTTAGCGATGAGTTCTTTGATAAGAGTTTCGATCTCCAGGTCATTATTTTCGACGCGACGCGCATCCTTGGCGGTGAAGACAACGTTTTCGATTTGTTTCACCTTAGTGGGAGATCCGGCGAGGCCGCACTGGTTGAGGTCGGCATCGACATACTGAGCAGTCCACTCGCCGATGTTGAGGTAAGAGCGCTTCTCGATGAGTTCCTTCTTGGCGGCATCGTCAGCTACCTCAGAGGGTACGGCGGCATACTTGAACTTCTGCACGAACTTGGCATTGCGAGGGCGGCATGGGGCAGCCGAGCCATTGACGGTTATTACAGCGGGAATAGGAGTGCGGACAGTTTCGACACCCGACTCGATGCGGCGCTTCACGAGTGCCTTACCATCCTTGACTTCGATGATTTCCTCGGCGTAAGTAACCTGAGGGAGGTGAAGTTTTTCTGCGATCTGGGGGCCCACCTGAGCGGTGTCGCCATCGATAGCCTGGCGGCCGCCGATGATCAGATCATACTCGCCGATTTTAGCGACGGCGGCGCTAAGCGCGTAAGAAGTGGCGAGGGTATCAGACCCTGCGAAAGCTCTGTCGGAGAGGACGATACCTCCGTCGGCACCGCGATACATACCTTCACGGATGATTTCAGCGGCACGAGCCGGGCCCATGGAGAGGAGAGTCACCTTAGAGCCGGGATACTGTTCTTTTAGTTTCAAGGCCTGTTCGAGGGCGTTGAGATCCTCGGGGTTGAAGATGGCGGGGAGAGCGGCACGATTGATAGTACCATCCTCCTTCATAGCATCCTTACCGACATTGCGAGTGTCGGGCACCTGTTTGGCCAAAACGATGATATTAAGACTCATATTAATTATGTTAGATTATGATACGAAATGAAACGATAAACGCACTAACGTAGGTGCATAAATCGTTGCAAAGGTAATAAAAAATTCTCAAAAATCCGAATTTTGTGCAAAACAGGATGATTTTGAGAGATTTTTGAAAGATTTTCCGTAAATTTGCGAGATATTACACAATAAATAGAAAATCGAGATATTACACAATAAATAGGAAATGAAAAAATTCAGATACTTATATAGCATAGCAGCGGCGATGTGTTTGGGTAGTGTCGGCATGAGTGCAGCGCCGGCGACACCTATGGAATTGCTGGAGCAGGGACGTGATGCCTATATGGACTATCAGTTTGACGAAGCCGACAGGCTATACAGTCAGGCTCGGAAGAATCAGACGCGCAAGAAGCTGAAGCGACCTGAAGAGGCCTTCGAGCAGAAATACAAGCTCTATAGCGAGCAGTTGATGCAGGCGGAGAACTTTTTAGACAGAGTAGAGAAAATCGTAGTGATCGACAGCATCAGCGTGCCGCGCCAAGACTTTTTCAAGGCCTATAAATTGCCTGCCTCCGCCGGTATGCTGAGCGACGGCCGTGTCTTGCCCTCGTCCGAGCAAGAGGGCATCGACTATGTCTATCAGAACGAAGGGCGCGACTACAAGCTCTGGGCGCGTCCCGACAGCGTGGGGAACATGCAACTGGTCGAATCTACCCTTCTCACCGATGGGAAATGGGGTGAAGCCACACCCCTATCCGAAGAGTTGTCGCAAGGAGGCGATGCCATCTATCCCTTCATGATGGCAGATGGAGTGACCCTCTACTATGCCTGCAACGGCGAGGGGTCGATCGGCGGTTACGACATCATGGTAGCCACTCGCGATGCCGCCGACGGGAGCTTCTTGCAACCCTCCAACTTGGGATTCCCCTACAACTCCCCCTACGACGACTACATGCTTGCTATCGACGAATACAACGGAGTCGGCTGGTGGGCTACCGAGCGCAATCAGCTTGAAGATGAGGTCACCATCTATCTCTTCATCACCAACGATATGCGCACCAACTACTCCTCAGAAGATGATGATGTGGTGGAATTTGCGCGACTGAGCGACTATCGGCAGACTCAGCCGGAAGATGGCGACTACGAAGACTTGCTTGCCACAATCCGCGCCATCGACCCCGCCTCCGAGATGAAAGTCAAAGAATTCACCTTAGCCGCCTCAGGTGGTAGGATCTATCACTACTACGACGAACTCCCCTCCCCCACAGCGCGGACAGCGATGAAGAAATATCTCTTGGAGAAGGGTAAAGAAGAGGCACTCGAGAAGTTGCTCGACAACGACCGTCGCCAATATCACAACTCGAATAGCACCTCATTGGCACAGCGTATCGCCCAGCGCGAGAAAGATCTCGAAGCCAAGCGCGAAGAGGTAAGGAAACTTCGTTCCGACCTCTACAAGCTCTTGAAATAGGGACAGAGGGACAAGAGACTACAGGTAAAAAATCGATGGAAATAGAAGATCTAAAAAATATAATAGGGAGGACAGAGCGTTATAACTTACACTCCCACACTCAATATTGCGACGGGCATGCGCCACTGAGCGAGATCGTGGAGGGTGCATATCGTCGAGGATTTGAGGTATGGGGAGTAACGCCCCACTCTCCGCTCTGCCAGGAATCGCCTTGCAATATGACCAAGGAAGATGTGCCGGCATATCTCGACGAGATGGAGATTCTCAAAGAGAGATATCAGGGTAAGATGACGTTGCTGACCGGGATGGAGGTTGACTACATGAGTCGCGACTGGGGGCCACACATCGACTACTTTCAGCGCCTGCCGTTGGAATATCGGATCGGGTCAGTGCACTTCGTGCCGACGCAAGAGGGTGTATGGCTTGACTGCGACGGTAGATTCGAGCGATTCTTGCGCTATCTCCACGAGGGATATCACGACGATCTGCGATATGTGGTAGAGAAATATTTCGAGCAAGTGCTCACGATGATAGAGTTAGGAGGATTTGAGATCTTGGGGCACTTCGACAAGATCATCGGCAATGCCGCCTTGGCAGACGCGAGGCTTGAAGAGCAGGGGTGGTATGCCTCACTGATAGCTGATGTGATAAGCCATAGCCGGAGCGCCGGAGTGATCGTCGAGATTAATACCAAAGCCATCGAGAGCAAAGGGAGATACTTCCCGGCGCGGCGATGGTGGGAGATGCTGACGGCGGCGGGAACGCCGATAGCGATCAACTCCGACTGCCATCATCCCGACTTGACCGACTTGGGGAGGGAAGAGGCATATAGTGAGTTATCAAAAATAAATTGTTAACTTTGCAAAATGAAAAGAATAAGAAACTTCTGCATTATAGCGCACATCGACCATGGCAAATCGACCTTAGCCGACCGTCTCTTGGAGCGGACCCACACGGTAGAGGCGAAAGATATGGCCGACCAGGTGCTCGACGACATGGAATTGGAGCGAGAGCGAGGCATCACGATCAAGAGTCATGCCATCCAGATGGAATATGCACTCGACGGCGAGACCTACACACTGAATCTTATTGACACTCCGGGACACGTCGACTTCTCCTACGAAGTGTCGCGATCGATCGCGGCATGCGAAGGGGCACTGCTGATTGTCGACGCCTCGCAGGGAATCCAGGCACAGACCATCTCCAACCTCTATATGGCTATAGACAATGACTTGGAGATCATCCCGGTGATCAACAAATGCGACTTGGACAGCGCGAAGCCTGACGAAGTGGAAGATCAGATCGTCGACCTCTTGGGGTGCGACCGCGAAGAGATAATCCGCGCCTCGGGCAAGACGGGTATGGGTGTCGACGACATCTTGCGTGCCATCGTGGAGCGCGTGCCGGCGCCACAGGGAGATCCGGATGCTCCATTACAGGCACTGATCTTTGACTCCGTGTTCAATCCCTTCAGAGGGATCATCGCCTATTACAAGATCGTGAATGGCACGATCGGCAAAGATGACTTCGTGAAATTCGTGTCGACCGGCAAGGAATATCATGCCGACGAAGTGGGTGTCTTGAAGCTCAATCTCTCACCGCGCGCCACCCTCTCGGCGGGCAATGTGGGGTATATCATCTCGGGCATCAAGACCTCGAAAGAGGTGAAAGTGGGCGACACGATCACCCATGTCAACAAGCCTTGCGACAAGGCCATCGAGGGTTTCCAGGAGGTGAAACCGATGGTGTTCGCCGGCGTCTACCCTATCGAGACTGAAGACTTCGAGAACTTACGGGCATCGTTGGAGAAATTGCAGCTCAACGATGCCTCACTCACCTTCCAGCCGGAATCATCGGCAGCCTTGGGCTTCGGATTCCGTTGCGGATTCTTGGGATTGCTCCACATGGAGATTGTGCAAGAGCGACTCGGCAGAGAATTTGGCATGGATGTGATCACCACAGTGCCCAACGTATCCTATATTGTTACCGACAAGAAGGGAAATCACCTCGAAGTGCACAACCCATCGGGGCTGCCGGAAGCCACCGCCATCGACTATATCGAAGAGCCCTACATCCGCGCCACGATCATCACACAAGCCGACTACATCGGTCCGATCATGACCCTCTGTCTCGGCAAGCGCGGAGAGTTGGTGAAGCAGGAGTATATCTCGGGCAATCGTATGGAGCTCACCTTCGACATCCCCTTGGGAGAGATCGTGATCGACTTCTACGACAAGCTGAAGAGCATCTCCAAGGGATATGCGAGCTTCGACTATCATATCAAAGACTTCCGTCAATCGAAATTGGTGAAACTCGACATCCTGCTGAATGGGGAGAGTGTCGATGCGTTGTCGACGCTGACCCATGAGAGCAACTCGGTGAGATTCGGACGCCGGATGTGTGAGAAGCTGAAAGAACTGATACCGCGTCAGCAATTTGACATAGCGATCCAGGCGGCAATCGGAGCCAAGATCATAGCCCGCGAGACGATCAAAGCGGTGCGTAAGGATGTGACAGCCAAGTGTTATGGAGGAGACATCTCGCGTAAGCGCAAACTCTTGGAGAAGCAGAAAGCAGGTAAAAAACGAATGAAACAGATAGGCTCGGTCGAGGTGCCACAGAAGGCATTCTTGGCAGTGCTTAAGTTGGACTAAAAGGTAAAAAAGAATGGAAAATCAAGGTAATAAAATAAAAACGCCGGGCGAGCGATTTCCCGACCTGTTGGGCAAGGATGCCTCAGGGCGAGAGGTAAAGCTCAGCGACTATCCGGGCAAGAACTTTATCATCTACTTCTATCCCAAAGACAACACGTCGGGATGCACCTTAGAGGCAAAAAGTCTTCGCGATCATTATGCCGAGCTCTTGGAGCGGGGCTATCAAGTGATCGGAGTGAGCAAAGACAGCGAAGCGAGTCATCAGAAATTTGCATGCAAATATGAGTTGCCCTTTCCGCTGATTGCCGACACGGAGCTGACCCTCTGCCGGGAGGCAGGAGTCTGGCAAAAGAAGAAGATGGCAGGAAGAGAATATATGGGCATAGTGCGCACCACGTTCATCACTGATGGTGAGGGTGTAGTGTCACATCGCATCGACAAGGTAAAGACAGCTGCAGCGGCAGAGCAAATCATCGAGATCATCGAAGGGCAGCAGAAATAATGACAAAGAGAGCCACCCTGACGGGATGCTCTTCAAATCTTAACAACTATGTCAGTATTTTACACTGCGCGGAAGACGATCCGCAACTATGCCAATAGTGGCAATATCTTGATATTGGCGACCATAATGGCGCTGATCATCGTCAACATGCCTTTTCTTACGGAGCTCTACAACTCGCTGTGGGTCCATGAAGTAGCGTTGCAAGTAGGCGATTTCAATCTCTTCAGCCATAACGGGCATCCGATGACCGTGATGCAGGTCATCAACGATGCCCTAATGGCGTTCTTCTTTTTCTCGGTCGGTTTGGAGATCAAGCGCGAAGTATTGGTGGGCGAGCTCTCCTCGTTCCGCAATGCACTCTTGCCGATTATAGCGGCGATCGGGGGTATGGTGGTGCCGGTGCTAATCTATCGCTACTTGGCACAAGGCACGGATTTTGCCGATGGTTGGGCTATCCCGATGGCCACCGACATAGCCTTCTCCTTGGGAGTCTTGGCGATGCTTGGGAATAGAGTGCCTATCGGGTTGAAAGTCTTTCTGACCACACTTGCTGTGGTCGACGACATCGGAGGCATTATGGTGATCGCCATCTTCTACAGCGGGCATATCGAATACACGATGCTGCTATGGGCGGCAGCCTTCTTGGCGGCACTCTTCATCGGTGGCAGACTTGGCGTGCAGTCAAAACTGTTCTATGGCGCTTTGGGCACCTGTGTATGGTTCTGCTTCCTCAACGCCGGTATTCATCCGACCATAGCGGGAGTCTTGGTGGCATTTACGATACCCTCCAAGCCGGTGTATCCACCGGAGAAATATGTCAAATCGATCAGACAGAACATCGGTTACTTCATGAGTGAAGATGACGACAAGCTCAACTCGCGCACCATCTTGGACAAGAACCAGATGAACCTCTTGAAGCAAATCGAATCAGCATCGGACAAGGTTATCTCTCCTTTGCAAGACATGGAAGATACGCTCCATCCGTTGGTGAACTACATCATCGTTCCCCTCTTTGCCTTCGCCAATGCCGGCATCTTCTTCGGGGGGATGGAGATCTCGCAGCTCTTCAGCGGGATAGCGCCGACGATCATACTGTCACTTGTGGTGGGTAAATTTGTGGGAATCTTCCTCTTCTCCTGGCTGACGATTATATGTCGGTTGGCACCGATGCCCGAAGGGGGCAACTGGGCGCGGATGGCATCCGTGTCGATGTTGGGAGGGATTGGCTTCACCGTATCGCTCTTCATCGCCAACCTCTCCTTCGGCACGAACGCCTCGATGGCGATTCTGCTCAACGATGCCAAATTAGGAATCCTGGTAGCCTCAATCCTGGCAGGCATCTTAGGGTGGCTGCTACTCCACTTCTCGCTGCCCAAAGAGCCGCAAGACGACGAAGAAGACGACGATTAATAAGAGCGCGTTCTATAATATTAGGGGGTTGTGTCGAGATGGACTTGACACAACCCCATTTATTGCAACAAGGACTCGATTGAGTCAAAGTTAGTCATAATTTTGAGGCATTTAATCGGTTATGGGCACGTTCTATGGCAAGCTGTAATTTATGTTCAAGGACTTTGCGATCGGGCAGTTTAGTAAGATAGTCCGCCACTCGGATATTGCTGTCGTCGAGATGCAAAAGTTCGATATGCTCCTCATTTTTGCCGGCACAAAGAATCAAACCGATGGGTTTATTCTCGCCCTCTGCCATATCGTATTTCTCCAGCCAACGCAAGTAGAGTTCCATCTGCCCTTTGTATGCGGCTTGAAATTTTCCAAGTTTCAGGTCAATAGCAACAAGGCAGCGTAACCTGCGGTGGTAAAAGAGTAAGTCGATGTAGTAATCCTCATCGTCAACGATAATACGTTTCTGTCTGGCTAAGAAAGCGAAATCGTTGCCTAACTCGGTGATGAAACGTTGAAGTTCGGCGACAATAGCACTTTCAAGATCTTTTTCCGAATAATTGTCATGCATTCCGAGGAAGTCAAGGACATAGGGATCATGAAATACCAGATCCGGAGACATCTTCCGTTCAGTGCGTAGCTCCTCCAAATCATGCTCAATCACCTCCTCCGGCTTCTTTGCTATTGCGGTGCGCTCGTAAAGCATCCCATCAATTTTGGCTTTTAGTGTTCTCACAGACCATCGTTGATCGTATGCCATAGAGGCATAAAACTCTCTCTGCAACTGATCTTCCATAGGCACAAGTAGTCTGATATGCGACCATGTCAATTGTCTACACACTGTGTATACAATCTTACTATCAGGGAAGACCTTGGCGAAACGCATCATTTGACGCAGATGTTTCTCTGAAAAAGAACCTTTGCCATATTCGGTCTGTAAATTATGCGCCAACCGGGCTATAATCTGCTTGCCGTAAGCCGCACGCTCACCACCCAAGACTTCTCGTTTTATACGGTCACCGATGTGCCAATACATAAGAGTCATCGCCGAATTAACAGAAGATGCTACTTGAGACTTGGTGGTCTCAATTATTTGCCGGATATCAGCGAAGAGGATATTATCTATATTACCTTGAATTGCGTCCATATTTAACTTCTAAGTAGTCGTGCAAAGATAGTAAATAATTCGGGAAAGCAGATAACGCGGCAATAAATTTTGTTTATAGTATCTAACATAGGGAAAAAGGGGTTGTGTCGAGATGGACTTGACACAACCCCTAAACATATATGAAAAATTTAGAAAAAAGTCTTACTTGGTGCAGCCGGGGCAGCGGGGTTTGATTTGCTTGAAGAAATCATTTCCCTTATTGTCGACGAGGATGAATGCGGGGAAGTTCTCGACTTCGATCTTCCAGATGGCCTCCATGCCGAGTTCAGGATACTCGAGGAGCTCGACATTCTTGATAGAATTTTGAGCGAGGATAGCTGCGGGGCCACCGATAGAACCGAGGTAGAAGCCGCCATGTTTATGGCAAGCGTCGGTGACTTGCTGCGAGCGGTTGCCCTTAGCGATCATGACCATAGCACCGCCGGCAGCTTGGAACTGGTCGACGTAAGGATCCATACGACCGGCAGTGGTTGGGCCGAACGATCCGGAGGGGAGACCTTCCGGTTTCTTGGCGGGACCGGCATAATAGATGGGGTGATCCTTGAGGTATTGAGGCATAGGCTCGCCGGCATCGAGGCGTTCCTTGATTTTGGCGTGAGCGATATCGCGGCCCACGATGATAGTGCCATTGAGCGAGAGGCGAGTCGATACGGGGTACTTATCGAGCAGAGCGAGGATCTCAGGCATGGGGCGATTGAGGTCGACCTTCACGACTTCACCCTCTCCGGCATTGCGGAACTCCTCGGGAATAAGTTCACCGGGGAACTCGTCGAGTTTCTCCACCCAGATACCATCGCGATTGATTTTCGCCTTGATATTGCGGTCGGCAGAGCAGCTGACGCCCATACCTACGGGGCAAGAAGCGCCATGACGGGGCATACGGATCACGCGGATATCGTGAGCGAAATACTTACCGCCGAACTGAGCACCGAGGCCGATATTGTGGGCAGCTTCGAGGAGTTCCTTCTCGAGTTCGACATCACGGAAAGCGTGTCCATACTCATTTCCCTGGGTGGGGAGATTGTCATAATACTTGACAGAGGCCTTCTTGACAGCGGCGAGGTTGGCTTCAGCTGAGGTGCCACCGATGACGAAAGCGATATGATAGGGAGGACAAGCGGCAGTGCCGAGAGTCTTCATCTTCTCGATAAGGAAAGGCACGAGCGTCTTCTTATTGAGGATAGCCTTAGTCTCCTGATAGAGATAAGTCTTATTGGCAGATCCGCCACCCTTAGCCACGAAGAGGAACTTATACTCATCGCCTTCTGTGGCATGGATCTCGATTTGCGCCGGGAGGTTGCAACCGGTATTAACCTCATCATACATATTGAGGGGGGCATTCTGAGAATAGCGGAGGTTGTTCTCGGTATAAGTCTTATATACACCCTTGGATATCATTTCCTCATCGTCGCATCCTGTCCAGACTTGCTGGCCCTTATATGCGGCGCAGATAGAAGTGCCGGTATCCTGGCAGAAAGGAAGGACACCCTTAGCGGCGACTTCGGCGTTGCGGAGCATGGTGAGAGCCACATACTTATCATTTTCGGAGGCTTCGGGATCATGAAGGATCTTCGCCACCATCTCGTTATGTTCGCGTCGGAGCATAAATGAGCAATTGTGAGAGGCGACATTAGCCAGCAGAGTTAGAGCCTGCGGATCTACGACGAGCATTTCATGGCCGTTCCAATTTTCGACTTTAACGAAATCTTTGGAAACGAGTTGATACTCGGTGGTATCAGGTCCAAGGGGGAACATTTCCTGATAATGAAAAGGTTTATTAGCCATATAAGTGAAAAATATTAAAAAAGATCGGAAAACGATCTGATTAGAAACTACTGATGCAAAATTAGCGAAAAAAATTGTGAAAACAAACAAAAAAAGAAAGATAAATGGAAATGGAGAAAAGAGGAATAAGAGCGCGTTTCTTAAAAAGGAGGGATAGAAAAAAAAAGATAAATAAAAAAAGGATAAAAAGGAGAGAGATTGTCATAAAAGTAGCAAAAAAACGGGTAGAAAAAGTAGCAAAACAGTAACAAAAGATTAAGAATATATTGATAAAGGTATTTAAGGAGACTAAAGTTTGCAAAATTGTGGAATAATATGTAATTTTGCGAGATAAAAATACGCGGATACTCCCACCGAGGAGTCAAAAACAAGGAAGACAACAATGATATGGCATGGTATGTGATGCGCGATTTAACGCGCTCGAATGCGTTGATGCCGGCGTGGAAGCTATTGGAAGCGGAGGGGTATGAGGTATATACGCCGATGATATGGAAGGTAGTGAAGCGCGGCGTTAGGCGCACACGCGAGCGGGTGCCTGTGATCCACGACTTGCTCTTTGTCAAGTCGAGCAGAGAGCTATTGGATCCGGATGTGTCGCGGATACCGACCTTGCAATATCGTTTCATGCGCGGTGCTTGGGGCAAGGCGATGGAGGTGTCGGAAGAAGACATGGAGAGATTTATCCGCGCCACGAGATCGACCGACGATGTGATCTACTACAAGCCCTCGGAGCTGACTCCGGCGATGGTGGGCAAGCGGGTGATGATATTCGGCGGCCCATTGGATGGGATGACCGGCAATCTACTTTCTATCAAGGGCATGCGCAAGCGTCGACTACTGGTAGAGCTGCCGGACACCTTGATATCAGCGGTGGATGTATCGCCGCAATATATCAAGATTATAGAATAGCGAGCAACGCAATAAACGATATAAAAAAATAAAACCATAGAAACCAAAAGAGCATAAAATATGCGACTAAAAAGTATATACCTGACAGCGCTCATCGGATTGATAATTTCGATGGGATCGTGCACATCTACCAAGAAAATCTCCTACTTTCAAGATTTGCAAGATGGGCAAGAGAATATCATTCCGGCATTGAACGCCATCAAGATGCAGCCCTACGACAAGGTGTCGATAGTGGTAAGTACGACAGATTCCCGCCTCAATGCCTTGTTCAATCTGCCAGTAGCCACCAACAGATTAGGGTCCTCCTCATCAGATGGCAGCATCAAGGGCGCCACATCGAGTGGAGATGGCAACGTGATGCCCTATACAATCGACAGCAAGGGCAACATCAACTTTCCGGTGCTTGGCAAGCTCTATGTAGCGGGGATGACACGCGAAGAGATGTCGGAGTATATCCGTAGGGAATTGATCAGCCGCGACTTGGCAAAAAATCCGATTGTAACGGTAGAGTTTATGAACATGACTGTAGCGGTGATTGGTGAGGTCGGTTCCCCGGGGCGCTACGCGATAACCCGCGACAACTACACACTGCTCGATGCACTGAGCTCTGCAGGCGACTTGACCATCTATGGTAAGCGCGACAACATCCGTGTGCTTCGCGAAGAGAATGGCGTTCAGAAGACCTATATGGTTAACTTGAACTCCGGATCGGCGCTGACCAACTCGCCGGTGTATTATCTTCGCCAGAACGATGTGGTGTATGTAGAGCCCAACTCGACCAAGGCGAGAGAATCGACGCCTAATGGCAACTCTGTAATGACCCCGGCATTCTGGATTTCAATCGCATCATTTATCGCCACTATGGCAGTCTTGATAATTAAGTAACCAGCGACACATGGCAACACTAATAGATATGAACACAGCGACACAGACAGTGTCGTCAGGTGCAACAAGTTCACGCAAGCCTAAGATCACGCCTACCGAGATACTCTTTCTCTGTCTTGGCAAATGGTATTGGTTCGTAATCTCATTACTAATATGTGGAGTGGCAGGTTGGATTCACATCCAGAAGACCTCGCCTACATATAAGAAATCAGCGGCAGTATTGATCAAGACCGACTCCGATGGCAAATCGATGTCGGCCAACGAAGCGATTTTCTCCGACCTTGGTATATCACGCTCGGGATCATTCCTCTTGGATGAGATACAGATTATCCAGTCGCCAGACTTGATGCGCGACGTGGTTAGAAAGCTTAAGCTCAACACACAATACTTCGTAGAGGGAACCTTCAGAGACAATCTGGTGTATGGCAACGACCTTCCGGTGAGTGTAGAATTTTTGGATCTCACCGAAGAAGACAGCGCCTCCTTCACCATCCTCTTGGGGAGCAACGGAGAATACACCATCAAGGATATGACTCTTAGGGGCAAAGCAATGAATCGCCCGGAGATAAAGGGAATCATCGGCACGCCGCTGAAGACAGCATTAGGTCGCATCGAGGTGATCCCGGGCAAAGCCTACGAGACTTCACCCATCAAAGAGATGAAAGTAAACCACAGCACCGTCAAGGGTATGGCAGGCGCGATGATGGGACGCCTCAAAGCCGACACCGACAAGAAGTCATTCAACATGGTGGTGATGGACTATACCGACATCAATCCCCAGCGCGCTGAAGACATCTTGGGGCAAATCATCGCCAGCTACAACGACCGCTGGATGAGCGACAAGCGCACCCTTGCCGACAACTCAAGCAAATTCATCGATGAGCGTGTAGCCCTCTTGCAGAAAGAGCTTGGATCGGTCGACGACGACATCTCCTCCTTCAAGAGTGCTAACCTGATACCTGATGTGGATGCAGCTGCCTCCCTATATATGAGTCAAGCCACCCAGACTTCGATGGCGCTAAAAGACCTCCGCAATCAGGAATACATGGCGAAATATATTCGCAACTACCTGCGCAACACAGAGAACAACAATAAGCTTCTCCCTGCCAATGCCGGACTTACCAACGCCAGCATCTCGGGGCAGATCGCACAATACAACACCAAGATATTGGAGCGCAATAGCTTGGTGTCGCAGAGTAGTACGAGCAACCCCTTGGTGGCAGATATGGATCAGGTGTTGTCAGCGATGCGATCGGCATTGATATCATCGATCGACAACGAGATTCTCTCCCTCGGCGAGCAGATCAGAAGCCAAGAGGGATTCAACGGCACAGCCACATCGAAGATAGCCTCAAATCCGAAGCAAGCCAAATACCTGCTGAGTGTAGAGCGTCAACAGAAAGTGAAAGAGACCCTCTATCTCTACCTGCTCCAGAAGCGTGAAGAGAATCAACTCCAGCAGGCACTCACCTCCTACAACACCCGTATCGTAAGAGAGCCTGACGGCTCTAACGGTCCAATCTCTCCCAACAAGGGAATGATCTATGCCATCTCCTTGGCAGTCGGTTTGGCACTCCCGGCCTTCATCCTCTTGCTCCAAGAGCTCACTACCTCAGTGGTAAGAGGACGCCAAGACATCAAAGACTTGAAAGCACCATTTGCCGGCGAATTGCCCCTCTATGGCAAGCATCAGAGTCTGAAGCGTCGCAGAGGCGAGAAAGATAATCCTACGGTGGTGGCAGTGAAAGAGAACAATCGCAACTCTATCAACGAAGCCTTCCGCATGGTGCGCACCAACATCGAATTTATGTATGGCAACGACGGCACCTCGAAAGTGGTGATGCTCACCGCCGCCAATGTGGGTAGTGGTAAGACCTTCGTCAGCTACAACCTCTCGAAGAGCTTCGCGATCAAGGGCAAGCGCGTTGTTGCAATCGACTTGGATATGCGCAAGGCCACCTTGAGTAAATATATCGACTCACCCACCAAGGGAATCTCCGACTACCTGGCCAACCAAGTCACTGACATCTCAGCTATCATCCACGATGTGGAAGACTGCCCCAACATGTCGATAATCCCGGTAGGTACGATTCCTCCGAACCCGACCGAGCTGCTCTATAGCGAGCGGTTCCACGCCCTGATCGAAGACTTGAAGTTGCACTACGACTATATCTTCTTCGACTGTCCGCCGATCGAGGTAGTGGCAGACTCGACTATCATCAGCCAGTATGCACAATACACGATCTTCGTGATCAGAGCAGGAGTATTGCGACTCTCCCTGCTGCCGAGCATCGACGAGATCTACGAAAAGGGAAAATTCCCGAACATGTCGATAGTGCTCAACGGCACCTTGAATCCGAGCAACTCCTACGCACGCCGCTATGGCAATCCATACACCTACGGCTATGGCTATGGCACGATCTACACCTACGGAGATTAACAAGGAAAGAATCAACTAACAATAAAATTCCCCGCTCTCACGTTTTAAAAGTGGGATGCGGGGATTTTTTAATCAAAAGAGGCGTTCTAAGGAACGCGCTCTAAGACAAGAGCTAAAAAATAAAACCAAACGACGAACTTAAATCTACAACTATGAAGGGAATAGTTTTGGCAGGCGGATCGGGCACACGTCTATACCCGATCACCAAGGGAGTAAGCAAGCAATTACTGCCGATCTACGACAAGCCGATGGTGTACTATCCGATATCGGTATTGATGTTGGCAGGGATCCGCGATATATTACTGATTTCGACACCGGCAGACCTCCCCGGGTTCAAGCGCCTCCTTGGCGACGGGTCGGACTATGGGATCAACTTGCAATATGCCGAGCAGCCCTCGCCCGACGGATTGGCACAAGCCTTCATCATCGGCAAAGAGTTCATCGGTGAAGACTCAGCCTGCTTGGTGCTTGGCGACAACATCTTCCACGGAGCGGGTTTCAGCAAGCTTCTGAAAGAATCGGTCAAGGCCGCCGAAGAAGAGAGCAAAGCCACGGTGTTCGGCTACTGGGTAGACGATCCGGAGCGTTATGGTGTAGCGGAATTTGACAAAGATGGACGCTGCCTCTCGATCGAAGAGAAGCCGGCACATCCGAAATCTAACTATGCTGTGGTGGGACTCTACTTCTACCCCAACAAGGTGGTGGAAGTGGCGGAAACCATCAAGCCCTCGGCACGGGGCGAATTGGAGATTACGACCGTCAACCAGCGTTTCCTGCAAGATGGTGAGCTTCAGGTGAAGACCCTCCCCCGCGGCTTTGCATGGCTTGACACCGGGACTCACGACTCGCTGTCGGAGGCATCGATCTATGTCGAAGTGCTCGAAAAGCGCCAAGGTCTGAAGATCGCCTGCCTGGAGGGGATCGCCTACCGCCATGGCTGGATTAGCCGCGAGCGTATGACAGAGATCGCCAAGCCGATGCTCAAGAATGGCTATGGCCAATATCTGATGAAAGTGATCGACGAATTAGATCGCACCGGGTGCACCAACTTAGAATAAAAAACTCAAAAGAACCAGATGGAAGTAAAGAAGACCGATATCGAGGGCGTATTGATCATAGAGCCGAAGATATTTCGCGACTCACGCGGCTACTTCTTCGAGAGCTACTCGGAGAAAGTATTCAAAGAGATGGTGGGGGATATCAACTTTGTACAAGACAACGAATCCTGCTCGAGCCGGGGAGTGATGCGCGGCTTGCACTTTCAGCGTCCCCCCTACAGCCAAGCCAAGTTGGTGAGGTGTGTAAGAGGGAGAGTGCTGGATGTGGCAGTGGATTTGCGCGTCGGATCGCCGACTTACGGACGACATGTGGCAGTGGAGCTGACCGAAGAGAACCATCGTCAATTCTTTATCCCGCGAGGGTTCGCGCATGGGTTTGCCGTCTTGAGTGACACGGCAGTGTTCCAATACAAATGTGACAACTACTATGCACCCGACTATGACGGGGGCATCTCGATCCTCGACGACAGCCTCGGCATCGACTGGGGTATCGACAAGTCGGAAGCAATCTTATCGGAGAAGGATACCAAGCATCCCTATTTCAAAGACTTCGAAAGTCCCTTCAAATAAGAGAGAGAGTCATGCCCCGGATACTTCTGATGATCGGGCTTGTGATGCTTAGCATCAATCCGACCTGGACACAGGGGGAAGCCAACAAGAACTTACTGTTGGCGGCAGTGATGTGTCTCTCACCCTTGGCATTGCTTATAAAGAAGACACGGGTGCTGATGCCACGCATCGACCTACCACTCGCAGGTGTAGCCATCATGGTGATGGCTATGCCTGTGTTGTTTCATCCCGAAAGTGTGAGGTGGATTACAATGCTCTTCACCGGGGCATGGTGTGTCTTCTTCATGATGATGGCACGCCTGACTCAGATCTGCGAACTGCGGAGCGACGAATTTCAGAAGATGATCCGATGGATCGTCTATGCCTACTGCGTGGTGTTGCTGATCCAGCAGATATGCTTGCTGACAGGTATGCCGATATTTATGAACGAAGGGGCATACTACGCACGGCATCCATGGAAGTTGAACTCCCTGTCGGAAGAGCCCTCCCACGCCACGTTGATACTCTCGGTTCTGATGTATTACTACACGAGCACACGCCGCGCAGAGGATCGCCAAGAGAGTCTATGGCACACCATCAAGAAGTCACCCTGGCTATGGGTAGCCTTCGGTTGGAGTATCTTCTCGACGGTCAATGCCTCAGCCTATATCTTCGGGCCACTCTGTTTTCTCCCCTACATGCCCCGGCGCAATGTCAAGACAGTAGTGGCGATAGCTGTCGGCATCGTGGTGATAATGATGGCAACACCGATAGGAGAGATGGGACAAACGGAGAGGATCAAGCGTCTTGCCGCAGCCATGCTGACGATGGATGAAGATCGGATCATCGAAGGGGATCTAAGTGCCGCCGGGAGGATTGTGCCGAGCATACGTGGCGCAAAATCAATCGACTTTAGCGACCGGGACACCTACGTGGGTCATGGCACAGATGCCGACACAAGAGAAATGGAGCCGAGACCGGGCTATCCTACCGACAAAGGATCTGCCGGCATCTTCAGCCTATGGTATAATTACGGGGCCATCTGTGCCATACTTCTATGGGTGGTAATCGTGCAGGTGACGGCACGACGAGAGGAATGGAGTAGCATCGTGATGATGCTCTTAGCGATACAACTCAGTTCCGACTACAACATGCAGCTCCTGTGGGTGGTTCTCGGCTACGCCATGGTTCAGAAGCAGATTTTGGGAGGGACAACCTTGCTGACACGATGGGATTGTCAAAAAAATTTTGTATCTTTGTAGATTGTGTAGTAGTGTGGTAAAAAACACTACCGCTCGGCTGTGCGTTCCGTCGACTCAATGCCCTGAAAATCAGAGCGTTCGGTAAGGCGTGGCATTTTCAAACCATAATATATGACATAAAAACAAAGATACGACAATATGAGATTCAGCAGAATAATCAACTTACTCGTTTGCATCATCTTCACAGTAGCCTCCTTCGGAGAGTTTACGACCTACGGAGCATCCGGCGAAGCTACGGCGACCGCTCAAGCCTCCAAGAAAAAGAGCGGCAAGAAGAGCAGTTCGAGCAAGAAAAAGAAGAGCAGCACATCGAGCAGAAAGAAGAAAAAGAGTTCGAGCAGCAAGAGCAAGAAAAAGAAGAAAAGCCGCTCGAAGTCGAAATCGAAGAGCACACGCAGCAAGAGCAAGAGTCGCAAGAAGCGTCGCAATGTGGCACGCACCGTATACAAAGAGGCACCCAAAGAGGTGGCACAAAACGACTCCTTGACCCTGTCGGTGAACGCAGCCCTGCTGAGTCGCATACCTAAGCATCTTGACCCGGGAGGGCTACGCATCAACTCCGTGAAGCCCGACAAGAGCAAACGCCAAGCCAACGTCGGTCTCAACGACAACTTCACATACATGCCCCTGTCGCGTAATGTGATCGACTCCTTGGGCATGATCATCAAAGAATCTCTTCCCGACTCCCTGCGCGACTACAGCGTATACCTGAGAGTGGGGAGCAAACCGCTGACCTACTACATCCACACCATCGACAAGCTCCCTGAGCAATATCGACACAATCCGGACTTCGTCAAAGAGGTTCATCCGTTGGTGAGAGCCACCCGCGGCATGGACAATGACATCATAGCCCTGTGGCACTCTCACGGGCGCTACTACACCAAAGGGGCATGGGCATGGCAACGTCCCTTCCTGTTCGAGACTGCGGAAGATGTCTACACGATGGGCTACATACTGCCCTACGTCGTGCCGATGTTGGAAAATGCCGGTGCATACGTGATGTTGCCACGCGAGCGAGATCCGAACCCCAATGAAGTGATTGTCGACAACGACACCAACGACGAAGGTCAGATCTTCTCCCAACCCTACTACAAAGAGATGTCGGGACACTACAAATGGGAGACCGGCGAATATGAAGGATTCATCTACGACCTTCCCGACTTTCGGGACACGGAGAATCCCTTCGAGAATGGCACCTACCGACAGGTGGCAACCCAGCGAGGGGGAAGTCCATCGGTGGCGGCATGGTATGCCGACATCCCTGAAGATGGAGAATATGCCATCTATGTTAGCTATAAGACCCTGCCCAACTCCACTACTGATGCCCGCTATACGGTCAACTACTCCGGCGGGTCGAAAGAATATAAAGTGAACCAGACCATGGGAGGAGGGACTTGGATCTACCTTGGCACCTTCCCCTTGGAGAGTGGCTATAGCGATGTCGAGCCGGTGGTGACGCTGACCAACCTGACCGAGGGGAATGCGGGCACGATAGTCACTGCCGATGCCATCAAGATCGGCGGCGGCATGGGCAACATCGCCCGCAGCCCCTATCGCAAAGATATCTACTACGACCCCTCGACACCCGACAAGAGTGTCAGCGACCCGAAGACACAGAATGTAGATGATGAAGAATCGGGCGACGACGAAGAGGATGAAGGCGACGACGAGGGCGACGAAGGTGATGAAGAGAGCGACGAAGGCGATGAAGAGATCGAGACCGGGGGTGACGACATCACAGACACGGTCGATCAGGCTCAGAGCAAAGATGCCTCCAAAGAGGATAGCGCCAAGAAGGGTCCGGCATCTCGCTTCAGCATCTCCGGGATGCCCCGCTTCGTAGAGGGTGCCAGATACTGGTTGCACTGGGCAGGCTATCCGGAATATGTCTACTCCCCCTATCATGGGAGCGATGACTACAAAGATGACTACACGAGTCGGGGCCACTGGGTGAACTATCTGGCGGGAGGCTCACGAGTGCTTCCCGACGCCGACGGACTTAACATACCGGTGGATGCCGCCTTTGCGCTCCACAGCGATGCCGGCAAGCGCGACAACGATAGTTATGTCGGCACACTTGGCATCTACTTCACACAGAACGGCACGAGCTATGCCGACGGCACGCCGCGCATCAACTCGCGTATGCTCACCAACCTGATAATGACGCAGATATGCAACGACATACGCAAAGAATATGAGCCCAACTGGACACGACGCTCCATGTGGGATAAATCGTATGTCGAGGCGCGAGTGCCGGAAGTGCCGACCACACTGATCGAGCTGATGAGCCATCAGAACTATGCCGACATGATGTATGGACTCGACCCCAACTTCCGCTTCACCGTAGGGCGTGCCATCTACAAGGGTATAGCGCGCTTTATGGCAGAGAGGAAAGGGAGAAAATTAGTGATCCAGCCCCTGCCGGTGAGCAATTTCATGATAAAGCGAACCAAAGCCGACCACTACCGACTGAGCTGGGCGCCAACACCCGACAAGCTTGAGCCGACCGCCATGCCGAGCAGGTATGTCATCATGGAGCGTTCGGGCGAAGACTTGGGCTTCCACAAGATCGGAGAGACCGGATCGACCCACATCGACATCAAAGTGACCGACCACGACATCCACTCCTTCTATGTAATCGCCACCAACGAAGGTGGGGCATCCTTCCCCTCCGAGACCTTGGCGATCAGAGAGAGCAGCACGGGGCAGAAGCCGGCGCTGATCGTCAATGGCTTCACACGCGTCAGCGGACCGGGGCACCATGCCGAGGGAGGCAATGCCGGATTTGACTCCGAGAGCGACTTCGGAGTGCCCTACATCAGAGACATCTCCTTCACCGGGCATCAGAACGAGTTCCGTCGCAGTGCGGGCAACAACTTCGGGTTGAGTTACCAGAACTACATCACCAAAGTGATCGCCGGCAACACCTTCGACTACACGGCGATTCATGGGCGCGCCCTGGCGGCAGCCGATCCTACCATCGGCTTCGTAAGCACCTCGATCGGCGCTGTCGAATCGGGTGAATACAAGCTCAGCGACTACTTCCTGGTCGATATGATAATGGGCAAACAGAAGAGCACCGAAGTGGGCAAAGGATATAGCGGAGTTCGCTACAAGACCTTCAGCGAGACGATCCAGAAGCAGCTTCGCCAATATGTCGACAAGGGTGGCAACCTGATGGTGAGTGGCGAATATATAATCTCCGACTTGAACACAACGCGATCGAGCGATAGCGACCGTCGCTTTGCCTCCGAGATCTTGGGATCGGAAGCTACAGAGAGCGACACGAGCAAATCGGGCACACTTCGCGACTGCATCAGCGGCAAGAAACTGAGCTACTCCTCGACGCTCAACTCCAAGCAATATATCGTGGAGCGTCCCGATGTGCTACTCCCCGGCGAGTCAGCCACCACTACCGAGTTCTTGCGATTCGGCATGGATGATCGTAGAGCCGGACATATAGTGGATCGCGGCAAAGGAGAAGTGGCTGTGATGACCATTCCCTTGGAATCACTCAGCGACAATCAAGAGCGAGCCCAACTCGTGAAAGAGATCTTAAAACTACTTGACATAACCCCGCGCAAATAAGAAAGCGCCCCCACGCAAACAAGGGCGTGGGACAACAATATCGACGACAATGGAAATAATCAAATTTACCAACATACGCGACCTTCGCGACAAGATACTATGCAGAGGATTGGAGCAATTTGTGCCTGTGCAATTTGGCGATCGCGACATAGAGATCGATGCCATAAGCATGCGAAGGATGGCGAATATAGCCTCCGACATAGACTCAACGCTGACCTACTCCTACCATCGCGACTTGAAGCCTGACGGGAGCATCGTGAACCACCCGGTGATGGACTATCAGCCGGGGTCGGTGAGAGATGACTTCGACTTCGGGCCCTTGGTGCTGCTGAATGCGGCAGATGTGCTTGCCGCCACCGAAAATCATCTCGAAGATGCCGACTTGCTCGATGGAGGATGGTATGCCCTGCGCCTACGCATGACTATGGGGCGTATCATCACAATGATACCGGAATATCTCTACACTGCAAGGCAGATTGACACCCGCGCCAGCGGCAAAAAGCAACACGACTATGTCGACCCGCGCAATAAGCTCTATCAGCAGCAGATGGAACAAGTATTCATCGACCATCTCAAGGAAGTGGATGGAGATGTCGACACCTCGATAAGAGAAAATGTGGACTATGCCTCGGAAGACTTTCCGGTAGAGGCATCGGTGATCATACCGGTGAAGAATCGGGCGAAGACCATATTGGATGCGGTGCACTCGGCGTTGGCTCAGAAAGTGGACTTTGCGATGAATGTTATCGTGGTGGACAACGACTCGACCGATGGCACCCGCGAACTATTGCGTAGCGTCGACGACGACCGGCTGGTGGTGATCGAAGTGTCGGAGAGCGAGCACTTGGGCATCGGAGGGTGCTGGAATCGCGCCTTGACCGACGAGCGCTGCGGCAGATTCTCCATACAACTCGACTCCGACGACCTCTACGAGAGTGAGAACGCCGTAGCGGAGATCGTGGATAAATTCTATAGCGGCAACTATGCGATGGTGATCGGCAGTTACACCTTGGTCAACTTCTCAGGAGAGGTGATCCCGCCGGGGCTGATCAGTCATGACGAATGGACCGACGAGCAGGGACCTAACAATGCCTTGCGCATCAACGGGCTTGGGGCACCAAGAGCCTTCTTCACACCGGTGGCACGCAAGATACTCTTCCCCAACGTAAGTTATGGCGAAGATTATGCGATGGCGCTGCGCATCTCACGCGACTATCGAATAGGGCGCATCTTCCACTCCCTCTACCTCTGTCGACGCTGGGAGGGGAACTCCGATGCCGACCTGAGCATCGAGAAGGTTAATGCCAACAACTCCTACAAAGACTGCTTGCGATCATTCGAGCTCTACACGCGTATGAAACGTAATTGCGAAGATGGCGCCGGCGAAAACTTCATTTGGGGAGCCGGCGGCAATATGTTGCAAATACCCCTTGACATGATCGACGATATCGACGATATCGATGACGATGATGATGACGATGATATTGACTAATTGACGTTAGCGACGTGAGTAGCGTTATTAACGTTAGTGACGTTATTAACGTTATTAACGTAATTAACGATATTGATTAAGAAATTCAATGGAACTCAGAGATCGACTTGACATAGAGAGCATCAACATGCTGATCGAGCAGCAGCTTGCGGTGTGGGAGGAGGCGCGGCTCAACTTCTTCAAGCTTAGAGAGGCAGATCGGAAGATCGTGAGAATCGGCGACATGGAGGTGGGAGTGCAATGCAATCCGGCGCGCATCCGATCGACGGGAGCGGCAGTCGACAGCAAGAGCATCTCCGAGCGGCCCTGCTTTCTTTGCAAAAGCAATCGTCCGGCAGAGCAAATCACTATCGATCGGGGCGACCGCTGGGAACTATTGGTCAACCCCTACCCTATCTTGCCGGTACACTTCACGATAGTCTCAAAGCGACATGAGCCGCAATCGCATATACCTTTAGACATGGCTGTAATGGCGGAGAGTGCTCCCGACTTGGTGATCTTCTACAACGGTGCGAGAGCCGGAGCCTCAGCCCCCGACCATCTTCATCTTCAGGGCGTTCTGAAGAGCGAGTTGCCATTAGTCAGGCTTGTGGAAGAGCATCACTCCTCGACAGAGAGTGGCTTCAAGAGCAGTGAAGAATATGGGATGACACTCCCCTATCACTTTGTAAGCGGAGTGATTCGTCCCGACGCCAAGGGTATGGAAGTCTTGGCGAAAATGCCCGGGGCATTCGGAGTGGATGGCGAGAGCGGCAAAGCGGATCGAGGGCTGGTCAATGCCTTCTTCTGGATTGGGAGCGATGGCTGGCTGAGGGTGGTGATAGTGCCGCGTCGGGGACATCGTCCCCTTTGCTACAACGCCGAAGGGGATGCGAGATATGTGATCAGCCCCGGATGCATCGACATGGCTGGTCTGATTATTGCACCGCGTCGCGAAGACTTCGAGCGTATCGATGCCGCCAAGATAGAAGAGATCTATCGCGATGTGGCATACCCGGAGGGATTGACCGAAAGCGTAAAAGCATACTTTGAGATATGAGACAAGAGCCGGAGATAAGAGTAGGTATCATCACCGACGGAAAGCCGGAGGTCAGGCCGACCGCCGATGGGGTTATGGTGAGCAATATGCTGATAGGTGAAGGTTTTCACTGGCAGCAAAAGATACCGGCACGTCTGCCGGGTCGTATCGAGACTATCGACGGCGGCAATCAGATAGTGAACATCGTGCCGATGGAGAGATATCTCGAGGCTGTGATCGGGAGCGAGATGAGCGCCGACGCGCCTATAGAATTTCTCAAGGCACATGCCGTAATCTCGCGCAGCTGGGCGATGCGAAAGTTACTTGATGAGTGTGATGAGAGGGATGAGTATAATGAGTATGATGAGTATGATGAGTATAATGAGTATGATGAGTATGATGAGAGGGATGAGAGGGAGATCCTAAGATGGGAAGAATCGGATAGTCATCATGGATTTGACGTGTGCAGCGACGATCACTGCCAGCGATATCAGGGACTGCCGGAGTGTGGCAACTCCCAGACGTCGGAGGCGATAACTGCGACGCGCGGCGAGGTATTGCTCGACCGTCGGGGAGAGATCGCCGATGCCCGTTTCTCGAAATGTTGTGGAGGGATGACCGAGCACTTCTCATCCTGCTGGCGAGATGAAGATTTCGACTATCTCCCGGGACAGAAAGATGAATGGTGTGACCTGAGCGATATGCCGGAAGGGGAGCGAGAGCAATTCTTGCGGAGCATCCTCAAGGGATATGATCAAGCCACTCGCGACTACCACGACTGGAGCGTTACGGTCCGCAAGAGCGACATAGCCGCCAACCTCCGCCGTCAGTATAACATCAACGTAGGCAAAGTGTCGAAGCTCTATCCTACCGAACGAGGTATATCGGGAAGAATCACTCGTCTCTGTATCGAAGGGACTGCAGATTCGGTGGTCATCGGCAAAGAATTGACTATCAGGAGATTGCTCTCTGAGAATTGTCTTTACAGTTCATGGTTTGACGCCGAAAACCATGGAGATGTGTTTATCCTTCGGGGTCATGGATGGGGTCATGGAGTAGGATTATGTCAGATCGGAGCAGCCCGTATGGCATACGCCGGGAAAGACTACCGTGAGATTTTACGCTTCTACTATCCCGGCACCGAGATTTCAAAAATCTATTCATAACAAAAAAAATAAGCATGGGAGGAATGACACAAAACGGAAAGAGAGTATCGCCCTGGCGATGGATTCCGACACTATACATCGCCGAGGGGCTACCCTACTTTGCGGTGAACACTCTGACAGTGATGATGTATACCAACATGGGAGTGGGTCTGAAAGAGATGGCGTTTTTCACCGGATGGTTATATCTTCCCTGGGTGATCAAGCCCTTCTGGAGTCCCTTTGTCGACTTGATCAAGACGAAGCGCTACTGGACGTTAGGGATGCAGATTGCTATGGCAGTGACGATGGCGTTGGTGGGGTTATTACTGCCGACCTCGGGATTCTTCGCCGCTACCTTAGTGTGTTTCTGGGTGATGGCTTTCTGTTCGGCGACCCACGACATAGCGGCAGATGGCTACTATATGCTCGAACTTGAAGAGCATGAGCAAGCGGCCTACGTTGGTGTTCGATCCACCTTCTATAGGATAGCGAGTGTGATCGGTCAGGGAGGATTGGTGATACTTGCCGGGGCACTCGAAGAGCGCTGTGAGACGATAGCATCGGCATGGAGTAATACCTTCTACCTGCTGTCGATCTTCTTCGTATGCATCTACCTCTACCATCTATTTTGGGGAATGCCTCAGCCGAAGAGAGATCAGCCCCGACAAGAGATTACAGCCTGGATCATAATACGAGACTTCTTTATGACCTTTGTAACCTTCTTCCGCAAGCCCCATATATGGAGTGCCATGGCCTTTATGTTGCTCTACCGACTTCCGGAGGCTATGTGCGTAAAATTGCTTCAGCCCTTTCTGAAGGCGAGTATCGCCGAGGGAGGCTTGGGACTGAGCACGGCAGAGATTGGAGTGGTGAATGGCACGGTGGGAGTAATCGCCCTCTTGGCGGGAGGCATCGTTGGAGGCATCGCGATATCTCGTGGAGGGTTAAAGCGCTGGCTTATGCCGATGGCGCTCAGCTTGGCGTTGCCCTGCGGGGTATACTGCTGGCTTGCTATGAGTCAGACCGACAACTTTGCCTTGATTTGCTCAGCGATAGCAATCGAGCAATTCGGCTATGGGTTCGGGTTTTCAGCCTTTATGTTATATCTGATCTACTTCAGCCGAGGCGAGAGCCAGACGTCGCACTATGCCTTCTGCACCGCCTTTATGGCATTAGGGATGATGTTGCCGGGGATGGCTGCAGGATGGATCCATGAGCAACTATCCGCGATCAACCTCTTCGGGGGCGCCGGGCCGCAGGGGTATATCAACTTCTTCTGGTGGGTGATGGTGTGCTGTGTGGCTACAATAGTGGTGAGTATGATAGTAAAGATCGACCCGAAATTCGGAATTAAGAACAGATGATAGATATTAGTTTTTAGATATTAGATATTAGATGGGAGTTGTTTGGAGATATCTGCTGATGGGTTTGGTTGTGATCGCGATGGCGATTATGACCGGCTGCTCGTCGACTCGGCATGTTCCGGCGGGGAGGTATCTTCTTGACGATGTTAAGATCGAGGTTCACGACTCGACCAAGACATTGACCTCGAAGGGGATGATGTCGTATGTAAGGCAACGTCCCAACAATCGTACGCTCCATCTTCTGCGTATGCGCCTTGGCATCTACAACATCAGCGGCAAAGACTCGACGAAATGGTGGAACAAATGGATGCGGCGACTCGGCGAGGCTCCGGTGGTCTACGACCGACGCAACATGGAGATGGACTCGAGCCAGCTTCTCCGCGCCATGAACAATGCCGGATTCTTGGAGTCAACGGTGCGAGTTGACACTACGGTCAATAAGAAAGGGAACAAGCTAAAATTGAAATACTATCTTGAGGCGGGTCGTCCCCACATCATCAACAGCATCACCTATCAATTTCCCTCCGACACATTGCGCCGAGTCATCATGCAAGACTCGGCAGACTTTCCGGTGAAAGAGGGGCAGCGACTCGACCGACAGCAATTAGAAGCACAACGCGAGCTGATTATATCGAGGCTTCGCAACCGTGGTTACTGGGCATTTACCAAAGAATTTATCACCTACAATGCCGACACGACAAGCGGCTCGAAGCAGGTGGATCTGACGATGATCGTGCATCCTCCCTATCCTGAAGAGCGGAGGAAGATCGACATCGACACCCACCGGGAATATACCATACGCCGAGTGATCGTAATCACCGACTATGACGGAGCCATCACCTCCGACCCGCGGCAATATGCAGCCGACGACACTGTCGACTACAAGGGTATGCGCATCCTCTATGGCGACAGGAAGAAGAAATATCTGCGTCCCTCGGCGATCTATGATTGCAGTTATCTGAAAGAGGGACAACTCTATCGCAAGCAGGATGTCGACAAGACCTACGAGACCTTGGGGCGCATGTCGATTATCAAATTCACGCAGATCCGACTCTTCCAGACAGCAAACCGTGAAGATGATGGAGGTTTGGATGCATATATCTTGCTGACACCCAATCGATCGCAAAACGTATCGCTCGAAGTGGAGGGGACGAACTCCGAGGGAGACTTCGGCGTGGCACTCGGAGTGAACTATACCCATCGCAATGCCGGTAAGGGATCTGAGATGTTCAATCTGAAACTTCGCGGCAGTTACGAGGCACTCAACGGGCAGTTGGAGGGCTTGCTCCACAATCGATTTCTGCAATTTGACGTAGAGACCTCGCTGACTTTCCCCAAGTTCAAGGTCCCCTTCCTCAGGGAGAGTTTTAAGAAGAAAATCAAAGCCTCGACCGAGTTGAAGCTCTCGATGAGTTATCAAGAGAGGCCGGAATATACACGCATCATCTCGACGTTGGGATGGAGTTACAAATGGAGCGAACAGGATTCTCACAAGCGCTATACACTGACACCGATCGACATCAACTATGTCTATCTGCCGCATAGCACGAATGGTTTCTTGGATGAGATTGCACCAGACAATCCCCTGTTGAGGTATAGTTATGAAGACCACTTCATCATGCGACTGGGCTTTAACTTCTACTATACCAACAAGCGCCGAGAGACTCAACGTAATCGGCAGATCGAGAAAGATATTTTCATGGTGCGAGCGCAGGCAGAGACGGCAGGCAACTTGCTCTTTGGCATCAGCCGGGCAGTGAATCCGAACCGAGGCTTCCATGAGAATCCCTACAAAGTGTTTGGAATCCGCTACTCGCAGTATGTTCGAGCGGATGCCGACTTCACCTATCTCCACACCTTCAATCGTCGTAATGTCTTGGCATGTTATGTCGGTTTGGGAGTCGGCGTGCCCTACGGCAACAGTTCGATACTCCCCTTCGAGAAGAGATTTTATGGCGGCGGCGCCAACGGCGTGAGGGGATGGGCAGTCCGCACATTGGGGCCGGGTCGCTTTCCGGGGAATAATGCGGTGAGCAACTTCATCTATCAGTGTGGCGACATCCGCTTCAACATGAGTGTGGAATATCGGGCGAAACTCTTCTGGGTGGTAGAGGGGGCATTATTCCTCGACGCAGGTAATATATGGACCATTCGCAGTTATGACACTCAGCCCTACGGAGTATTCCGCTTTGATGAGTTTTACAAGGAATTGGCAGCATCCTACGGGGTGGGTATACGCTTGGACTTCACCTACTTCTTGGTGCGCTTTGACTTGGGTATGAAGGCTCACGATCCGGCAATCGGCGGAGAGCCATGGCCTCTGATCCATCCGCACTGGAAACGAGACAGTTCATTTCACTTCTCGATCGGATACCCGTTCTAATAATTAGGAATTAGGAATTAGGAATTAGGAATTAGGAATTAGAAGTTAGGAGTTAGGAATTTTGGGATGTTTGTGAAACTAAACAACAATGAATTAGAAAGATATGAAGAAATTAGTGATATTTGATCTTGACGGCACATTGCTCAACACAATTTCCGACTTGGGTAGTGCCTGCAACTATGCCTTGAAGAAGAATGGCTATTCGGAGCACTCGCTATCGGCCTATAACTATATGGTGGGTAATGGTGTAAGGAAGCTATTGGAGCGTGCGGCGCCGGATGCTGCGGAGGGAGAGATCGATCAGTTGTTGGCAGACTTCCGCGAATATTATGACGAGCACTGCACGGAGATGACGCGGCCCTATCCCGGTATTGAGGGCTTGCTGCGAGACTTGCAGTCGCAAGATATCAAGTTAGCCGTAGCCTCCAACAAATATCAGGGGGCAGTAGACAAGATCATCAGACACTACTTCGGCGACATCGAGTTTGCATCGGTAAGGGGGGAGCAGCCGGGCTATCCGCGCAAGCCGGATCCCTCGATACTGTTTGCCATCTTGAATGAATGTCCGACACCGAAGCAAGATGTGCTGATGGTAGGTGACTCGGCTGTAGACATGGAGACAGCGCGGCGGGCCTGTGTCGAGTCGGTAGGAGTCACCTGGGGCTTCCGACCCGCCTCGGAGCTACGCAAAGCCTGCGCCGACCACATAGTCAGCGACACCAGCGAAATAGCCGCCATCGCCACCAAACCGAATATATGATTAGAATGCGTGCTAATATGAAAGGCCGAAGAACCTACGGATTTTTTGATAAAGATTCGTAGGTTTTTTCTCTCCAATCTTTGATATATGACAAGAGTGAATATGGATATTTAAATTATGTTCTTTTTTTAATCTCCTGCATTGTCTTTTAAATCTCCAATTATGACCCAATAAACCACCTTTATGCCCCTCGATTGTTCGTATGTAATGATGAATCATTTCATGGACAATAGTATCTTGTAAATCTTCTTCGCTCCAATCTACATTGTATGCTATCCCAATATGCCCCAAGAGTCCACTTTTACGAATTGTATAATTGTACCTACCGATAAAACTATCACCTTTAGAGCGCGTTCCTTAAATTTTTGGGGTCGTAGGGGCGGATATTTTTGAGCAGATTTTGAAAGTCAAAGAGGGCGCAATGCGGGCATTGCAACCGATGCGACTTTCGAAATCTGCCAAAAAGATCCGGGCAATGGTAACTAAATCTACCAATATCTATTGCTGATTTTGTTATCATTTTAACTTTTTTATAGAATAGTGTTAATGAAATGTCAATTATATTTTGCGACTCCGAAATTTGAGGAAACGTTGATTTTCCCCGAGTCTCGTATCCTTGGCCGCTTT
>JBJEKI010000105.1:0-34901 GCA_051878555.1 Lepagella sp.
CCCAAATGGATTGGGCATAATAGCACATACAATGAATTCCTTGACGAGTATATCAGTAAATTCACACCACCCCTATTGTCTTTCGATTATTATCCGATTGAAACCATTAACGGCGATAATGTATTTCAAGAAGATACTTTCTATAAGAATCTGCTGATGTTCGCTAATAAATCTAAACAATACAATACCCCATTTTGGGCATATTGTCTGTGCTTGGAGCATCTTTCGGGGGTGGGTGGCCGTTATTTCCCCTATCCTACGGAAGGTATGATGAGAATAGAGGCATTCTCTGCTTTAGCTTTTGGGGCTCAAGGCATCGTTTATTGGCAATATCGCTCGGATGATCTCAACTCGGAAACATCGAGTTGCCAAACTTCACAATCGAGTCCTACTTTGAATGAAGGAACTCAAATAGGAGGTATAGATAGTATTGGAAGTAGCACTTTTATGGGTGCTGATGAAAAGGGTGTTCCTGTATATGGCAATGGGATTACGACGAGTGTATGGCAAAGCATCCGAAATATCAATGCAGACATCATCAAAGAAAATGATAAGTTTTTCAACTGCAAATTTATAAGCCACAAACTATGCTTTGGTAATGAAGAATATAGTATGAACGGAGAAGCCGGGCTTGGTATAATCAAATCAACAGGGAAAGGATTTCTCATGACTCACATTGAGACTCCTGATTCAAAAGAAATAGACAACAACGGCCAACCGGTCATTAACAAGTATATCGTAATAGTCAGCAGAGACCCTTTCAACAGCCAAGAGCTTAGATGGACAAAGGCTCAACGTAATAAATCATCTATTGATAAAGATATCTGCACTCCGGATTTCAATTTGGATGATAACAATGATAGCGACCAAGGGAATAATAATAGTAACAACGAAGATATCAATAATGCCAGCCTCTGGTTCAAGGCAACTCTTAAGCCAGGAGGACATTATATCTTCGTCTGCTAAGAGCGCTCTAAGCAATACGAAACTCTCATAAAACTCAGCTGCCGAAGTGTATCCATCAAGATACTTCTTCGGTAGCTGTTTAATTTTTTTATCAAAAAATTACGAATTTGAGGGATGTGTGTGGGTTGGGGGTTAGCAGCCTTGGCAGTTGCAATCGTTTTCGTTGCAATCGCTGCCACAGCCGCCGTGGCAACCGCCACCGCAGCCGCTACAACCACGCTTCGGATTCTTCTCCTCTTCGGTGGCTTCGCGCACTCGCTCCACTACCCCATCATATCGGATGGTCTTGCCGGCAAAGGGATGATTGAAGTCCATCTTCACCTCTTCATCACCGATCTCAAGCACCGTGCCTACCACGCGATATCCTTCACCGGTAACCATCGGGAGCACTGCCCCTACCGCTACCTCCGATGCCAACTCGCCGTCGCGCATGAAAATCTCCTTCTCCAGCATTACCACATTCTCATCATCGCGTAAGCCGAATGCCAACTCCGGCGGCAAGGTGATGCCAAACTTATCACCCGCCTTCAAGCCATCCATCGACTGCATCAATGCCGGCACCACTTGCACCGACACTCCGAACACCATATTGTCCGGTTCATTGCGAGGAGTCTCAAAGAGTACTTCGCCGGTGGCTTCATCATATACCTTATATGAATACTCGACAAACTTGCCGAGTCCTACGATCTGTTCCATTCTATTAACTTTTTTCTCTTTTTATATTAAGTTTGTAATTATTTTCTAACTTGCTAAAATTCAAGATAATCGAGTCAATCCATAAGATTACTCCTCGGCCGGCTCATCATCAGGGTCTCCCTCAGCCGGGAAATCATCGGGGTCAGAAGCCGGGGCGACAACCGTTTCCACCACCATATCCTCAGGATGTTTCAACTCATACTGCGCCTGCGGCACCATCACGTTGAAATAGAAACCCTCCGCCTTCTTATCGCGCCGACGCTTATCATTTTCATCCGGCTGAACCAATAGATAGTCATAACAAGGCTCTATCCACTTCACATCGACAGCCTCATAACCCAAGAGTTGCACCATATCATACTCATGCGAAGGGTAGATGACATACCATGCATTCTCGGTCGAATCGCCTGTACCGGTGCTCTTGATAGCCCCAAGAATATTCTCAAGACGGAACTCCCAGATCTTGGCACGCATCGTCTTCTTCTTCTCCTTGAGCACATGGACCAAGAAACTCATCTGACGCAGATCGAAGGGGTTATCCTCGAGCGCCAAGCGAGCATACTTCTCGATCGTGTCAGCCTCCTCCTTGGTGTGGGTGGGGCTCTGCCGATAATGGTCGATCATATTGGGATAGGGAGACTCGCGATAAGGGTCGAAATCCTCCTGAAACATATATCCGAAATAGAAATAACGGAACTCCTCAGGGGTCATTGTCGTGTCGTTGACCTCATACTTCTTGAGAAGTTTTGGGAAATGGAAACGAGACTTAGGGTTAAGGGTCTCATTGCGTATCGAATCGAGATCCGGTTTGTGGACCTTAATCTTACGTTTGCTTTCCGGCTTGACCTTGCTATTGGCGATACGCTGACGCGCTTCGGCATTGCGCGAAGCCTGCGAGCGAGAAGTAGTGTTGGGTGTTTGAGCCGACACTCTCAGCGGAGCGATGCTGCAGAGGGCTATGATAGCGATTAAAATCTTTCTCATACTTGATCTGATCATAAAGCATTTATATTGGCCATGGCTATGGCGATCACCAAGGCTATGCCCATCTGCGTCAGCGTGACAAGCGTAGGAAACCCCTTGGCTAATAGATATTTAACGAAATAGCCGGATCCCGGCTTCACCTGCCGACCCTGCGGAGTATAGGTGTAGAGCAGAAATCCTAAAACGATGCCGGCAGCGATGGATATTGCCATACAACTATATCTGAGCGACACCGACGAAGTGACCGAATAGCCGAGCATGCCGAGCGCCATGCCGGTGAATCCACCCACGATGATATAGAGCATACCTCGGGTCTGCCGGCTGATCTGCTCCGGCTGCAAATAGCATATTACCGCCACCAAGAGCGAGAGGGCAAACCAGCTCGAGAGCATCACCCCATTGATAGGGAGGAGAGGCACACCATTGTCGCTCATCAGCGAAAGCAGAAAGAGGGCGACAAGCGACAATGCCGGCGCCACGATCTGACGCCCATAAAGACACCATATCGAGCCGACCCACAACAAGATACTTGCCACCAACAGGAATATATTCATACTAATCGATCACGTTCTTAAGTTATGACAACGGTTTGCGCCGGATGTTTAGAGCGCGTTCCATAGATTAACATTTTTTATGCTATCGCCCCCCGATCAGGTAGTCTCCGGCTTCTTCAGTTCGGGATACACGACACGCGAATGATAGATGGTGGAGAGGCGCTTCTTGAAAGTCTCCTTCACTATCTGGATGTCGCGGAAGCTGATGGGCGACTCATTGAAGAGCCCCTCCTTCTCCTGGGTATCGATGATGCGATCCACGAGATTGCTGATAGCCTCCGAGGTGTATTCCGAGAGGCTTCGAGAGGCAGCCTCGACCGAATCAGCCATCATCAGAATGGCAGTCTCGCGCGTCTGAGGATTAGGTCCGGGATAGGTGAACGTGCTACGATCCACACTCCCCTCCGGGCTCTCATTGACAGCTGTATTATAGAAATAGCGAGTCACCGACTTGCCATGATGCTGAGTGATAAACTGCTTGATCACCTCCGGGAGTTTATTCTGATGGGCAATCTCCATACCGGAAGTGACGTGAGATATGATCTTATGGGCACTTGTCTCGGGATTGAGGCCGGTATGAGGATTGATGCCATGCTGATTCTCGGTGAAGAACATCGGGCCATCCAGCTTGCCGACATCATGATAAAGGGCTCCGGTACGAACCAGCTGGGTATTAGCACCGATGGCGCGAGCAGCCTCCGCGGCGAGTGTCGACACCTGCATCGAATGTTGGAACGTGCCGGGAGCCTCCTCAGCGAGACGACGGAGCAACGGATTGTTGATATCCGAGAGTTCTACCAAAGTCACAGTAGAGGTCAGTCCGGTCATCCTCTCGACGATCAAAATCAAGAAATAGGCGAACGAGAGCACCACCGAATTGATGGCAAACTCGCCGATCACACCCCATTGGAATGGGGCTAACGAGCCATCGGTGATCAGATCCGTAACGACGAACGCCACCACGTAAGCCAAGAACGACAGCGCGGCTGTGCGGAGCAACTGCGAGCGACGCTCCAAGGCATTGATCGAAAAGGCTGCCGTAAGACCCGCCGCCAATTCGATAAAAATAAACTGGAAGGGATAGACGGCTACAAGCGCCGAGATGATCACCGTTACCAAGAGAGAGAAGATGGCGGTGCGCGAATCGAAGAAGACCATCAGCACCACCGGGACGGCGGCAAAGGGCACCAAATAGATGCCATTGGCGAGATACTCAAACATCAAGATCGACACCACTACTATCGAAGTGATGAACGTAATGAGGAACACCATATTCCCCGTACGCTTCAAGAAGCGAGGACGGTAGGTGTAGAGATAAAGGTAGAGGGCGGCAAAGCAGATAAGAATATAGATCGCCTGCCCCACCATAAAATAAGTATCCTTATTATCATCGACATTCTTACGTTCCAAGATGTCGAGATAGGTGTTGAGGTTGGTATAGATCTGTGGAGTGACGATCTCCCCGCGGTCTACTATGCGTTGCCCCTTCTTGATCATACCCATAGCGCCATTGACCAGAAGATACTCCTGCTGGATGAACTTCTCATTGGCGGCGGAATCGACTGCGATATTAGGCACGATTACAGCGCCGACCATCTGCGCCACCTCCGGGTCGAGCGGTTCGGCATCTGATGTCTGCAGGGTAGTGCGATAGAGCGAGTCGATAAGATTATAAGCCATAGCCGGAGTCAACATGTCGCGAGCATCGATGGTTTCGACGGTGTTGGCACCATTCTCCACATCCAAGACACGCAAGACACCCTTACCTCCGGAATGTATCTGCTTATAGACCGAGGGGTCGATGATGCCCCGATCGTAAGTGGCAGTGATGGCGTAGGATAGCACTTGTGCCTTGCTCGGAGTGGTCTTCTGAACCACCGCCTTCTTGAAGCGTTTCACATTCTCCTCGGCGAGCTCCGTATTGCGCTTGACGAAGGGAATGAACGCCCTGTCGATACTGTCGCGCAAGAGCCGCGCCGAGGCGGAGTCGCGCATGATCGGTGTGTCATAATCGGCTGTCAGCAACTGATAGCGCCAAGGCTGATTGAGTTCGTAGGTATACGACGTCTTGTCGTCATGGGGCAACAACAGCAATATCAATGCTATAGCTGCCGCCACAAGACCGACGTTGACCAGTATTTGTTTTCCTTTCTTCATCTTCACGATATGCTTTGTTTGCATCCTTACGAGATGCGTTTTGCTGTCTTGATACCCTTAATCTCCATAAGAGTGGTAATGATCTTTTGGAGTGTGTCGGTCGAATCAACTATCATTGACACCTCGCAAGAGAACACTTCATTTTGCGCCGAGATGTTGAGGCTTCTGACATTCACCCCGAGGCGCGTAGCGAGAGTTGACGATATCTCCTCGAGCATACCGAGGCGATCGATGCCCTCCATGCGGATCGTGGCGAGGAACTTCTCCGCCACCGACCCCCAGCGCGTAGCCACCAAGCGAGGCCCATAGCTGCTCTTCAGTCGCATGGCATTCGGGCAACTCACTTTATGGACCACCACCTCCTCATTCTCATCGACGAATCCGAGCACATCATCTCCCGGGATGGGAGCACAACACTCCTCGAGCCTATAATTCGGGTTTACGGCATCGGGACGCAGTTCGTAGACTTGATGACGGTCGATAGCCTCGGCGGGTGTAGCGGCAGATGCCGACTGATCATCATCCGACTTCTTCGACGAAAAGGGATTGCGCAGCAACTTGCGGAGTAACGAAAGTCGCTTCGTGCCCTTTTGTTTAAAACGTGAAGGAGAGAGAGATATTTCATCGCCGGCAAGCATAAGATAGAGATCTTCGGGGGTGGGAAGCCGGTAACTGCGGAGGATCCGCTGCATCAATTCGGGGGTAACGGTGATATTTTCATCGCGCATAGACTTCTCGAAGAGCTCCCTGCCATGGGCGATAAGGGCGGGACGGTCCTTGCGCAGAATGTTGCGGACACAATTCTTCGCCTTAGCCGTATTGCAATAATCGAGCCACTCGCGACGCGGTGTCTGCGTCTTGGAGGTGATGATCTCCACCTGGTCGCCCGAACCTAACTTATAATTGAGGGGCACCAACTTATGGTTCACCTTCCCGGCGATGCAATGCTTGCCCAACTCGGTGTGTATCTCGAAAGCCATGTCGAGGAGCGTCGACCCGGTGGGGAGGGTCAGCAGGTCTCCCTTAGGGGTGAAGACATAAATCTCCGACGAGAAGAGATTCAACTTGATCGTATCGAGGAAGTCGATGGAATTGGGGGCGGGATTGGCCAGAATATCCTTGATCGTGTTGACCCACTTGTCGAACTCCGTATCATCGTCGGTTTCGCCCGTCTTATACTTCCAGTGGGCGGCATAACCCAGCTCAGCGATTTCATCCATCTTGCGCGAGCGTATCTGCACCTCGATCCATTTGCCGCCCGGGCCCATCAGGGTGAGGTGGAGTGCCCTATAGCCATTAGCCTTCGGCACTGATGTCCAGTCGCGAAGCCGATCGGGGTGAACATTATAGCCGTCGGAGAAAATCGTGTAGATCTCCCAGCATCTCATACGCTCCTTGGAGTCATCATCATTCTCGAAAATGACTCTCACGGCATATATATCATAGATCTCCTTGAAGGGGATCTTCTTGGTTTCCATCTTCTTATAGATGGAATATGCGCTCTTGACTCGGGTCTTGATCTCATACTTGAATCCGGCGGCATCGAGTTTCTGCTTGATCGGAGTCATGAACTCCCTGACGAGTCGTTCGCGCTCCTCTTCGCTCTCCGACACGAGGTCTACGATCTCCTGATACTTCTGTGGGTGCTCAAATCGGAAGGCGAGATCCTCGAGTTCGGTCTTGATCTTGAAGAGGCCGAGGCGATGGGCCAACGGGGCATATACATAGAGAGTTTCGCCGGCGATCTTAAACTGCTTCTCTGGGCTGAGCGAGCCGAGAGTGCGCATATTATGGAGGCGGTCTGCCATCTTGATTAGCACGACGCGTATGTCGGTGGACATAGTGAGTAGGAGCTTGCGGAAATTGGCAGCCTGAAGCGAAGCCTTATCGCCGAAGATGCCACCCGAGATCTTGGTAAGACCCTCGACGATATCGGCTATCTTCTTGCCGAAGATAGCCTCGATATCATCGCGAGTATACTCTGTATCCTCCACCACATCATGTAGCAGAGCGGCACAAATCGATGTCGAACCGAGCCCTAACTCCTTGATAATGATGCGAGCCACAGCGATAGGATGCAAGATATACGGCTCGCCACTGCGGCGGCGAGCCCCCTTGTGAGCATCCTTGGCAAAGCGGTAGGCCCGCTCTATAATCTCCACCTTCTTGCGGTGATTGCTCGCTATGTAAGCCGACAACACCTCGCGAAAGGCGTCATCAATCATCTGCTCCTCTTGAGCCGGGGGTAAGGGTCTATATGGTGTTATCGACATAAAATCATTCTCTCTGTGTAGCAAACACAAAGATAACAAAACATGCCGAAAACTCCAAAATTTAGAGCGCGTTCCTTAAATTTTTGGAGCATATTCTTTTATTTCGCTATTTGGGCAACTCGCTTTGACGGCTATTTCTCAGACTCTTGGCGCAGCGAGTCGACGATCTTTTCCGCGGCATATTCTGCGGCTACGTATGTGCCGAGACGTCGCTGCATGGTGCGATAGCCCTGCATCTGGAAGTCGCGACGCGGCGAGGGCTGCAACAGCGGCGACAATTCGCGTGCTATCGAGTCGACCGTGCATTTATGCACCAACAATTCCGGCACTATCTCATTCCCCACGATCAGATTGGGGAGCGCCACATATTTCACCTTCAGGAGCTTCTCCATAATCTTATAGGAGAGGGCAAGACCATTGGCGCGATACACCACCACCTGGGGCGTGCCTATCAGAGCGGTCTCCAGCGTCGCCGTGCCGGAGGTTACGACAGCCGCCGCAGAATATTTCAGCAATGTCGGCGTGCATCCGAACACTAACTTAAGTCCCGGGTCCTGAGCCACTTCGCGATATAACTTCTCCCCCACCGCCGGGGCGGCTCCCACCACATATTGAAACTCCGGAAAGCGCTTTACTGCCTCGATCATCATCGGCAGATTGTTGCGGATCTCACCACGTCGCGATCCGGGAAGCAGAGCGATGATAGGCCGATCATCTTCTATCCCCTGTCGCTCCATAAAGTGTCGCTTCGGCGGGATATGCCCCATGTGATATGCCATCTCCTGTACCGATGGATTCCCCACGTAGGTCACTTCATAGCCATGACGCTTATAGAAAGGAACTTCAAATGGGAGAATCGAATACATACGGTCGACATATTTCTTAATGCTCTTCACCCGATACTCCTTCCATGCCCACACCTTGGGGGAGATGAAATAATGCACCGGAATATGAAGCCCATGGGCATATTTCGCCAATTCGAGATTGAACCCGGGATAGTCTACCAGGATCAGCGCATCGGGCATATACTCACGCAGCAGACGGCGGGCACGCTTCATATTCGACAAGAGGGTCGGAAGCTTGCGGAACACTTCGCTGAATCCCATCACATTCATCATCGTATAGTGTAGGTCGGGGTTGCGACGTGCCTCAGCAGCCATCATATCGCCACCGAAAAACCTAAACTCAGCCTGCGAATCAAGATCCTTGATCCGGTTGATAAGATGGGAGGCATGCAAATCGCCCGACGCCTCGCCTGCTATGATTACATATTTCATCGTCTTGTTTCTTTCTATAAAGAAGGTGATATCTCTGCCGAGTTCACACCCGGCTCTCGCTATCTCAATAACGCCAACAGACAACTATTGAGAGGGTTTCCTAAAATAAAAACGGAGAGTTGACGTTTTTTATGATATGAGACCTATGCGTTACTTTATATTGACCATAATCGGATTGATAAGTTTAATGATGGCATCATGTATCGAAGATGGCATCACCACCTCCTCGTCCGACATACTGACTTTTTCGCGCGACACGGTGTGTTTCGACACCGTATTTACCGAACTTGGCACCCCCACCGCCCGTCTTCTGGTCTACAACCGAGCCAAGAAGGGGGTCAACATATCCTCGATTAAATTTCGCAATCCGGAGACACGCTTTCAGATCAATGTCGATGGAGTGAGCGGCACGGAGTTTCACGATGTGGAGATCCGCGCCCAAGACTCTATTTATGTTTTCATCGAGTGCTATCTGCCTGAAGAGAGCAGCAATGTGCCGACCCTTACTGCCGATGAATTGGAGTTTGTGACCAACGGAGTGAATCAAGTGGTGCGAGTGGAGGCATACGGGCAGAATGTGACCCGTCTTCGCAAAGAGACGATTACCGCCGACCGGAGACTTACCGCCGCGCGACCCTACGTGGTGTTCGACACGCTTCGCGTCGCACAGGGCGCTACGCTCACCATCGAGCCGGGGGCGCAGATCCTCTTTCACGACGGCGGTGCCCTCGTGGTGGATGGCACCCTTGTGGCTGTCGGCACTCCCGACAAGAAGATCGATCTCCGTGGCGACCGCCTCGACAAGGTGCTCCCCGATGCCCCCTACGATATCCTCGCCGGGCAGTGGAAGGGGGTAAGGATCTCCCAAAATTCTTTCGGCAATCGCCTCGAATATGTCGATATGCGAAGCACCGAGTCGGGCCTTATGGTCGACTCTTGCGCCGACCTCTCCCGCCCGAAACTCACCCTGATCAATTCCTGGCTCCACAATTCGCAAGGGAATGTGCTGAACTCGAAATATGCCCATATCGACGCATACGGGTGCTGCTTCTCCGAGGCGGGAGATGCCGTGGTGAGCCTCACCGGCGGCTTACACACATTCCTGCAATGCACCTTCGCCAACAACTACCTCTTCTCAGCCATCATAAATCCACTCGTGAGCCTATACCATCTCCTCCCTAACCATGTATATGAAAATGAGTTGCCGCTGATGAAGGCTACCTTCGACAACTGCGTAATACATGGCCTGGTGGATGATATCAACGAGGGAGATCTCACCGGCTCGGAAGTCTTCTTCCGCTACACCTCGCTCAAATCGGAGGGCTCGGACGATTCCAACTTCATCAACTGTATATGGGGCACCGACCCCCTCTTCCTGACCGACCGTCCAAGCTACTACTTCAACTATCGCCTCGCCAATGAAACTCCAATACGCACCGCCGGCAATCGTGATTTCCTTAACTCGATTGTCGAGACCGACATGGATGGCGTGAGCCGCCGACAGGGGGAGGACCCCACACCGGGAGCTTATCAATTCGTGGAAAACCAAACACCCGCAGAGTAAAATTTAGAGCGCGCTCTTAGAGCAAAAACGCCTTCTTCGCCGATTTATCGAAGTAAAATTGCACAAAACAAACTAATTGTGTATATTTGCAAGTTGAACAAAAACATCGATGCTTCGGACTCATAATATTTGAGACATATAAGATGACAATACATCGCGAGGGAACAAACATATTGATCTTACTATTCATCGTGCTGGCCATGCTCAATGTGCCGGTATGGCTCTTTATGCCCCCGTTGGTATTGCCGATTATTTTATCCTCCCTCTCCTTGGTGGTCTATCTCTTTGTGTTCAACTTCTTCCGATGCCCCAAGCGGCACTATTCCGGCAAGCATGCCAACCGGGTTGTGAGCTCGGTGGATGGTCGCGTAGTGGCTGTGGAGCGGGTGCGCGAGAATGAATGGCTCAAGGGGGAGGCGCTGATGGTGTCGGTGTTCATGTCGCCACTTAATGTGCATGCCAACTGGTTTCCGGTGGATGGCACGGTGGACTATGTAGCGCATCACAACGGGCGCTTCTTGGCGGCATACCTTCCCAAGTCGAGCGAAGAGAATGAGCGGAGCACTGTCGGCATCACTATGGACAATGGGCGCCGGATCGTGGTGCGCCAGATCGCCGGAGCGATGGCTCGTCGCATTGTCACCTACGCCAACCCCGGCGAACGTGCCGACATTAGCGAACATTTAGGATTTATCAAGTTCGGTTCGAGAGTCGATATTTACCTTCCGATCGATGCCCGGGTGCTCCTCAAGATCGGCGATATCACCCGTGGCGGCATCACCCCGATTGCTATTGTCGAACCCGACTAATCATCTATAACATGAGTGTAATCAGACACAATATACCCAACGCCGTGACATGCGTCAACATCCTGTCGGGAGTGATGGCAATCATCGCCGCCTCCTATCGCACCGACCCTCTCTGGTTGGATCTCGCCGGCTATAAGTGGGCTTATATCTTCGTGGGCATCGCCGCCATCGCCGATTTTATGGATGGCTTCGCGGCTCGCGCCCTCCATGCCTATTCCGATATGGGCAAGGAGTTGGACTCAATCTGCGATGTGGTGAGCTTCGGCGTCGTGCCTGCCATCATCATGTATAATTGCCTCGATTGGGCTGCTCAATCCATGTCGGCACTCGCCTGGTGCAAGTGGTTAGCGCCACTCATAGCCTCGTCAGCGGCATTGAGGCTTGCCAAGTTCAATATCGACACGCGGCAAACCTCCTCGTTTATCGGGCTGCCGGTGCCGGCTAATGCCATCTTCTGGATCGGTTATTCTTCGATTTGCTATAACGGCCACCCGCTCATGGCGGAGTGGTATGTGGTGATACCAGCCATTCTGATCCTCTCTTGGCTGATGCTCTCGGAGGTGCCCCTCTTCTCTCTGAAGTTCAAGACCTGGGGATGGAAGGGCAATCAATGGCGCTGGATCCTTATTATCACTGCCCCGATTTTGGTGATTTGCCTCGGCTGGGCAGGACTTATGTGGCTGATCATAGTCTATCTTTTCTATGGGCTCTTAGCCTTGCGACTATGATTTGTTAATATTCACAAACACACTCTTATCAAATACCCGACAATATGTCAATTTTCATTATAATACTGATAATTTTGATAATCTGCTGGCCTTGGATTTCTCCATGGCTTATGCGACATATCCGCAACTTTGTGGCGCGCCGCATCGAGAATACTATACGCCGCTCGATGGGAGTGCCCCCACCCCCCAAGCAGAAACGGCGTCGCCGGTGGAGCCGCAAGGATGAGCCGGAAGTGCATGACGACGGCACCTCTCGCCAATCCGGCTATGGCGAACAGCCCCTCGGCAAGCCCTCCGACATGATGAAGCAAGTGGCGGAAGATGTGGAGTTTACCGAATACAAAGAATTTGAAGAAACCACCATCGGCGGCACTCCTCGCGAGACCCCCTATTATCGCGAAGACCAGGTGTCGGATGCCGATTTTGTTGAAATTAAGGACAAATGAAAACACTATATGTCAGCGACTTGGATGGCACGCTAATGCAGCCGGATGCCACCATCTCCCTCCCAAGTGTGGAGACGCTCAACGAACTGATCTCGCGGGGTGCTCTCTTCACCATCGCCACGGCACGCACTCCCGCCACTGTGGCAGGCATCCTCCGCGATGTCAAGATGTCGATACCGGGCATCGTGATGACCGGAGCCGCCCTTTGGGATAAGGATTCGGGACATTACACCCGGATGCGATATTTCGATGCCGACGCTGTGAGCCGAGTCATCGATATATATCGCGCCACCGACACTCCGACATTCATCTTCACCCTCGACCACGATATGGTCGATATCTATTTTATCGGCTCGCAACTCAATGAGTTGCAACAAGAGTTTGTCGACGAGCGCATCGATAGCCCCTACAAGACTTTCCATATCGGCGAGCCAATCCCCGACGACCTCTCGAAGGTGGTGCTCCTCTACACGATGATACCCGATGCCAAGGCGGCAGACACTTACGAGAAGACACGTCTGCTCCCCGGCATCCGTGCTCAATATTATCACGACATCTACGGACCCGAGATCGGCATCCTCGAGGCCTTCTCCGATCAAGCCACCAAGGCTTTGGCTATGCGCAGCCTCGCCGACACACTGGGTGTGGAGCGTATCGTCTGCTTCGGCGACAACATCAACGACCTGCCGATGATGGCTGTGGCGGATGTGGCTGTCGCCGTGGAGAATGCCCTCCCTCAAGTGAAGGTGAAAGCTGACATCGTGATCGGATCGAACACGGCTGACTCGGTAGTGAAGTTTATTCGCGAAGATTTTTTAATGCATAATTCATAATGCATAATTCATAATTCATAATTAAATTATCGGGTGATGATCTACGAAAGGATACGCAATGGCAAGACACCCCTTATCATCCTCGCTTCGGTGGCGGTGATTTTCTTCTTGCTGGTCTCCGACAACCTTGTCAAGGAGTTGGGACAGCAGGAGCGCGACCGTATGGATATATGGGCGCATGCCACCGAGCGACTCGCCAAGGCGGATGTCGATTCGGACTATGAGTTTCTCCTCTCCATCATCTCGCAGAACAGCACCATCCCGGTGCTCATCACCGACGAAAATTTCAATATCTCTGAATTTCGCAACTTTCCTCTCCCCGATAAGAGCGATCTCGACAAGTCGCTATATAGCGAGCTCTCCCCACGCAATCAAGAGTATCTTCAGAAGCGACTCCGTCACCCCGGAGGGAACACCCCCTTGGCGGAGATGGCAAAACATAATAAACACTTCATCGAGATCGAACTCGCCATGGGTGTAAAGCAGTATATATACTATGAGGATTCAACTCTTTTGAAGCGACTCAGCTGGTATCCATACGTGCAGTTGACAGTGATGATCATCTTGGTGTTGATACTCTATTTCGCAGTGGTCAACACGAAGCGAGCGGAGCAAAATCGGGTCTGGGTGGGACTGTCGAAGGAGACGGCACATCAGCTTGGCACGCCGATTTCGTCGCTGATGGCATGGGTGGAATATTTCAAGAGCATCGACATCGACCCCGAGATCTCCGAAGAGCTCAACAAGGATGTAAAGCGGCTCTCGACCATCGCCGATCGCTTCTCGAAGATTGGCTCGAAGCCCGACATGCAACTCGAATATATCAATCAGATCATCGCCTCCTCGCTCGACTATATGAAGAGTCGCGTGTCGAATCGCGTGCAGATACGCATGCACCTCTCGGAAGATGACCATGGAGTCTACCTGTCGCGGTCGCTCTTCGAGTGGGTGATGGAGAATCTTACGAAGAATGCGGTCGACGCCATGCAGGGGGAAGGGTGTATCGACATCACCACCGGCAGCGAGAAGAATCGAGTATGGATCGAGGTCAAAGACACCGGCAAGGGTATCGCTCGCAAGCACTTCAAGACGGTGTTCAAACCGGGATATACCACCAAGAAACGAGGATGGGGATTAGGACTGACCTTGGTCAAGAGGATCGTCGAAGAATATCATGGCGGGCGCATCTTCGTCAAAGAATCAGAGCCGGGATCCGGCACCACCTTCCGCATCGAATTTCCCTCCAAAGGGAAGTAAAACGCGAGTCGAAAGGTGCAAAAATCACCTTCCGCCACCCAAAAAAATTGAAGTAATGGATAAAAAGGGAGCGAACTGATTGAAAATCAGTTTGCGTAAAATAGAAATAATTGCTAATTTTGCATTATGAATATCTCGTATAAATGGCTTAAACGCTATATCAATTTCAATCAGAGTCCTAAAGAATTGGCAGCCCTCCTGACATCAGTGGGCTTGGAGTGTGACACGGTGGAAGAGGTGGAGAGCATCCGCGGAGGCCTTCGTGGTGTCGTGATCGGCAAGGTATTGACCTGTGTCGACCACCCCGATTCCGACCATCTGCACATCACCACGGTCGACCTCGGCGGCGAAGCCCCGGAGCAGATTGTGTGCGGCGCTCCCAACGTGGCTGCCGGACAGACCGTCGTAGTTGCCACCGTAGGCACTATCCTCTATGACGGCGACAAGGAAGTCAAAATCAAGAAGTCAAAGATCCGCGGCGTCGAGTCGATGGGTATGATATGCGCCGAAGATGAACTCGGCATCGGCACGAGCCACGACGGCATCATCGTGATTGACGCCGACGTGAAGCCGGGCACCCCCGCTGCCGAATATTTCAACGTCGAGAGCGACTATTGCCTCGAGGTGGAACTCACTCCCAACCGCGTGGACGCTGCCAGCCACTATGGTGTGGCTCGCGACATCCTCGCCAAGCAATGGTGCGACTTGCAGCAGCAAGGGGTCACTACCGATCTTCCCACGATCTGTGTGCCCGACGTCTCCACCTTCAAGCCGGCTCGCCCCGATGGCGCCGCCCGCATTAAAGTCGAAGATCAGCAAGGCTGTCCCCGCTATTCCGGCGTTACCATCCGCAATGTCAAGGTCAAAGAGTCTCCTGATTGGCTCAAGACTCTCCTGGTAAGCGCCGGTCAACGCCCCATCAACAATATCGTCGATATCACCAACTTCATCCTCTTGGGCATCGGCCAACCCCTCCACTGCTTCGACCTCAACAAGGTGGCAGGCGAGGAAATCTGCATCCGCACTTGCCCTCAAGGCACCAAGTTCACCACCCTCGATGGCGTGGAACGCCAACTCGATGCCTCCGACTTGATGATCTGCGACGCCGAAAAGCCGATGTGTATCGCCGGTGTGTTCGGCGGTCTCAATTCGGGTGTCACCGAAGAGACCACCTCCATCTTCTTGGAGAGTGCCTACTTCAACCCCACTCGCGTGCGCCGCACCGCCCGCCGTCATGGACTCTCTACCGACGCTTCATTCCGCTACGAACGTGGCACTGACCCCAATATCACCACCTTCGCCGCCCGCCTCGCTGCTTGCCTCATCGTCGAACTCGCCGGCGGCGAAATATGCGGCGATGTCACCGACATCTATCCTAAGCCGATCCTCCCCGCGGAGTTCGACTTCTCGTTAGACTATTGCCACCGACTCATCGGCAAGACTCTACCCCGAGACCTCATTATCACTATCCTCCGCGCCCTCGAGATCAAAGTCGAGGAAACCCCCGACGCCGATATCCTCCACCTCACCATCCCCACTTATCGCGTGGATGTATATCGCCCCTGCGACGTAGTCGAGGAGATCCTCCGCATATATGGTTACAACAATGTCGAGATCTTCACCGAAGCCCATATCAACCTCTCTCAGCGCACCGACGTAGACTTCTCATACGACCTGCAGCAACTCGTGGCTGAGCAACTCACCGGCAGCGGTTTTAATGAGATCCTCAACAACTCCCTATCATCGCAAGCATATTATGCCGAATCGGAGCGATTCCCCATCAAGAATTGCGTCTCACTCCTCAACCCCCTCAGCGGCGAGCTCTCCGTGTTGCGTCAGACTCTCCTCTATGGCGGTCTGGAGTCCGTGGCTCATAACATCAACCGCAAGTTGCCCAACCTCCGCTTCTACGAGTTCGGCAACGTATACTTCCGCGACGACACGAAAGAATCGACTGCCGAGCGCCCCTTGGCGCCATATAGCGAGCATCTGCAACTCGGCATCTGGCTCACCGGCAATATGGTGACACCCTCGTGGAATGCGCAAGCCGCCCAAGCTACCATCTTCGACCTCAAGGGTATCGTGGAAAATATCTTCGCACGCGTCGGTGTCAAAGAGGGTATGCTCACTCAGACTCAGAGCAGCGACGAAATCTTCGCCGCCAAACTCGACATCGCCGCACGCTCGGGCAAGGTGATAGCCGAAGTGGGTATCATCCGCCATGCCATCCTCAAGAAGTGGGATATCGAGCAGGATGTGGCTTACGCCGAGATCAACTGGGAGGCACTCTACCGCCTTGTCGCCAAGAATCGCGTCACCTTCACTGAGATTCCCCGCACTCAGCCTGTGGATCGCGACCTCGCCCTCTTAGTAGACAAGAGCGTCAAATTCGCCGACATCGAAGCCGCTATCCGTAGCGCCGAACGCAAACTCCTCCGCTCCGTGCGACTCTTCGACGTTTACGAAGGCAAGAACCTCCCCGAAGGCAAAAAGAGTTATGCCGTATCCATGCAACTCCAAGATGCCGAAAAGACCCTCAACGACAAGCAGATCGACGCCGTTATGGCTAAAATCATCAAAGCCGTCAAAAACCTCGGAGCCGAACTTCGCTAAGAAGATGTCGGCTATGACACATTATTATATATAAGAGATAACAAAAACAAGCAACAAACCAATAAGATAAAAAACTACGAATGGGAAGAGCATTTGAATACCGTAAAGCCCGCAAACTGAAACGTTGGGGCAATATGAGCCGTACCTTCACTCGCATCGGCAAGGAAATAACCATAGCAGCCAAAGCCGGCGGTCCCGATCCGTCGACCAACCCCCGTCTTCGCGCCTTGATGCAGAACGCCAAGGCTGCCAACATGCCCAAAGACACTGTGGAACGCGCCATCAAGAAGGCTACCGAGAAGGATGCCGGCGACTACAAGGAAATCGTGTATGAAGGATATGGACCCTTCGGCGTAGCTATCGTCGTCGAAACAGCTACCGACAATAACCAACGCACCGTAGCCAACGTGCGCAGCTATTTCAACAAACATGGCGGCTCCCTCGGCACTCAAGGCTCCCTCTCCTTCCTCTTCGAGCATAAGAGCGTGTTCCACGTGCGCCCAAATGCCGACACTGCCCTCGAAGATTTCGAACTCGACCTTATGGACTATGAGGCTGAACTCGAAGCTGACCCCGAAGCTGAAGAGTGGGTGATCTATGGTGCTTTCGACCAGTTCGCAAATATCCAGAAATTCCTCGAAGATAAGGGCCTCGAGATCATCTCCTCAGAGTTCGAACGTATCCCCAACGACTACAAAGAACTCACCGCAGAGCAACGCGAATCTGTCGAGAAGCTCCTCGAACGCTTCGAAGACGACGAAGACGTGCAAAACGTATTCCACAATATGAAGGAAGAGGACTAATCTCCCCGACCTTGCAATCCATTAAGAGTGTGTCATATACCCATTGACACACTCTTGTCTTTTATAAAAACACCCCATTTTTAAATTTTTTGGCATAAAAATTTGATATATCAATAAAAAAGTCGTACCTTTGGGGCGGAGTATATGTATATGATCAAGAACTAATCAAGAACTAATAGAGGATTTTAAGAACTAATAGAGGATTTTAATAATTAGGCAGTTAGCGGAATCTATCTCATTATTCCTTCATTACTTCTTTAGATTTTCTTCATCAATTCTTCATTATTTTTCTACAGCATCAATTCTAATTATCAACCATAAAACCAAGCATTATGAAGAAATCTTTACTTATCGGCGCAAGTTTACTTTGCGCACCCCTCTTGGCATCTGCCCTCGAACCCGTAGTGCTCGACAATTTTCAGGCAGTGTCTGTAAGCCCTGACGGCAAGACCGTCGGTAGCTACCTTATGAGCACCGTATCGTTCTATGACGTAGAGAACGGTACTTTCGAGACATTCGAAGGCGATGACGAAGTAGTATCTTATTGGCTCGGCCATGGCAACAATGCCTCTGCTGAAGGCACTTTCGTAGGTCGCTCATCGCTCGATGGCAACTGCAGCTGGTATAAGGATGGCGAATGGCACGCCCTGAAGACATTCAACGCTTCATTGGTCAACCTCGCCAATGGTATCACAGCCGATGGCTCTCGCATCTGCGGTTCGCTCGGCTTGCAACCCATCTCCACCGAAGACACCGACACTCCGATGTCTGTGCCCGCTATCTGGGATCGCAACGCTGACGGCACTTACGGCGACCCCGTGGCTCTCCCCTACCCCGAATTAGACTTCACCGGCCGTGTGCCTCAGTATGTTACCGCCAACTGCATCAGCGACGACGGTAAGACCGTAGTAGGTCAGGTAGTAGACTATGGCGGCTGGATGATCTGCCTCATCGTCTACACTCAAAATGAGAATGGCGAATGGTCGTACAAGTGCGACACTGCTTCACTGAACCCCAACAACCATGAGTTCCCCGAAGATCCGGGTGAATGTCCGATGATGCCTCAGATGACTGACTTTATGACCGAAGAGGAATTAGCCGCTGTTCAGGCTGCTATCGACGCATGGTATGAAGAAGGCACTTGGGACTATAGCACTTATCCCCAATATGCAGACTTCATGACAGATGAAGAAAAAGAGGCATACGAGACTGCATACGCAGAGTGGGAAGCCATCTATGAAGAATGGGATGCAAAGTGGACCGCCTTCATGACCACATATCAGCAGTGCCAGATGGAGGGTATGACACTTACCTTCAACAGCTCAGCCATTTCTCCCGATGGCAAGATGGCAGCGAGCGGTCACCTCTTGGATACATACGACGATGATTGGAATCCTATCTACAGAAAGGGTGCTGCCATCTACAGCATCGAAGATGGCGATTTCACTGTCAGCAAAATGACCACCGACAACACACTGCCTACTCAGGTGATGGCAGACTACACAGTTCTCGCCGCTCAAGCCGCTCCCAGCGAGCCCTCCAAGGCTGTGGTATATCTCCCCGGCGCCGATGAGGCTATCGACCTCCGCGACTACCTCGCAAGCCGCAACACCGAGACTGTAGATTGGATCAACGAAAACATGATCCACGACGTATCATACTACGACTACAATACTTGGACTATGGTCACTCTCGAAGATGCTGTCTGCACCGGTTCGCCCAACGCACCTGCCGACCTCTCATTCTTCGCAACTCACATGGAGATCACTTGGGAATCTACCGAACTCAGCGGCTATGTAGCATCTTACATCCTTCCTTCGGGCGACGATGCCGCCGTCAAGGGTGTTGCCGGCGAGCTCAACAGCGCTGTTAAGGCACTGAAGGGTGGCAAGATCATGATCTCAGGCGCTGCAGCCGACCTCAACGTATACGACGCACAGGGACGCCGCGTATTCAGCGCCAAGGATGCCAACGGCATGATCGAGACCGGCCTCAGCAATGGCGTATACGTAGTAGTAGCCAACACTGCCGAGGGCAAGCAGACTCTCAAAGTGGTGTTCTAATCACTGACCACAACCCATAGGCTCTCTGCCCCTCCGCCGGAGGGAAAAGAGAAATCTATAACGATAAAATGGTCACATCCCCCTGGGGTGTGACCATATTTTTATCCAAATATAGATAAAATAGGGGCAAAATTTGGGGAGTGACTGAAAATTTATTAACTTTGCACCGAAAAAGAGGTCAGGTCCGGTAGCTCAGCTGGATAGAGCATCTGCCTTCTAAGCAGACGGTCCCGCGTTCGAATCGCGGCCGGATCACGACGCAGAGGGTTGTGTCAAAATCAAGGTTTTGTCACAGCCCTTTGCTATTTATCCCGCCTGATTATGGCAATATGGGTAGATATAGCGTTTTTTTCGGCTAAAATTTTTTGCTTTGCCGAAAGAATATTATATTTGCAGACGAGGCATTATGTCCTTACTCCCCAGCCTGAGGATGGGAGTCGGGTGTAGTGCTTATTGACATATCTAATGCCAATCATCCGACCAAAAACACTTAAACCATAATCGATAGGAGGACTCCCAAACATCGAAACAACTAAATTCAAAATTATAATCTAAAACAACTATGTGGTTATCAAACTCATCTGTAGGACGTAAGCTTTTGATGGCACTCTCGGGTGCATTCCTCGTCCTATTCGTAACTTTTCACTGTTTGATGAACGCAGTAGCGATCGTGTGGCCCTGGGCTTACAACATGGTGTGTGAGTTCTTGGGCGCTAATTGGTATGCCCTTATCGGCACAGCCGTAATCGCTCTGTTCGTTCTGATTCACATCATCTTCGCAGTGGCACTTACTCTTCAGAACCGCAAGGCACGCGGCTCTCAGAGATATAGCATCGCCAAGATGCCCGCCACTGTGGAATGGTCGTCTCAAAACATGCTGGTGCTCGGCATCGTGGTCGTAGCCTTCTTGGTGCTCCACCTTATCCAGTTCTGGGCTAAGATGCAGCTCCCCGAGGCTATGGGCATCCATGGCGAAATCCCCGCCTCTGCCGGCACTCTCTTCCTCCAGAAGGCTTTCGAGACTCCCTGGACTGTAGCTGTCTACATCATCGGTTTCGTGGCTCTTTGGTTCCACCTCAACCATGGCTTCTGGTCGATGTTCCAATCTATCGGCTGGAACAACACCAACTGGATGCCCCGTCTCAAGAAGATCTCTTGCGTATGGGTAAGCGTCGTAGTGATCCTCTTCGTGGCTGAAGCCGCTGTCTTCACTTATCGCGCCAACCAGAAGTATTATCTCACCAACGAGACACTCCGCGAGCAATACAAGGATATAATCGTCCCGATGATCGAGTCAGAACTCGGCCCTGAGGGAGCTCAGATCGGCATGCAGATCAAGATGACTCCCTACGAAGGCGTGTCGATGGGTATCCGCCAGATGGCAGGCAACATCAAGGCTCAAATGGAGCAGTTCAACACTCCAGAGGGTCAGAAGTATGTCAAAGAGAATCCTCAGTTTGCCAACCAAGTAGAGGGTATGAAGAAACAAGCCGAGACTTTCGACAAGGTTGTAAAATTCTTCGACTACCTCGAATCAGCAGACAACAAACCCAATACCGAAATGGCACCTGTTGCCCCCGGACAACCCCAATAAATAGCGAGACATGGAAACAACAAATAAAAATATCAGAATCATGAATCCGGCGGACTCCAAGATCCCCGAGGGACCCGTCGCTGATAAATGGACTAATTACAAGGCTCATCAGAAGCTTGTAAACCCCGCTAACAAGCGTCGTCTCGACATCATCGTGGTCGGCACAGGTCTCGCCGGTGCTTCTGCCGCTTCTACGCTGGCAGAGATGGGATTCAATGTGCTCAATTTCTGCATCCAGGATAGCCCCCGTCGCGCTCACTCCATCGCCGCTCAGGGTGGTATCAATGCAGCCAAGAACTATCAAAATGATGGCGACTCCGTATATCGTCTCTTCTACGACACCGTGAAGGGTGGTGACTACCGCGCTCGCGAAGCTAACGTATATCGTCTGGCTGAAGTGTCCAACAATATCATCGACCAGTGTGTGGCTCAAGGCGTGCCTTTCGCTCGCGAATATGGTGGTTTGCTCGCCAACCGCTCTTTCGGTGGCGCTCAGGTAAGCCGTACTTTCTATGCCAAGGGTCAGACCGGACAGCAGCTCCTGCTCGGCGCTTATTCTTCGCTCAACCGTCAGATCCAAGCCGGCAAGGTGAAGAGCTACAACCGCTATGAGATGCACGAACTCGTGCTTATCAAGGATAAGGATGGCGTGGAACGCGCACGCGGTATCATCGCCAAGAACCTCGTCACCGGTAAGTTCGAACGCTTCGCAGCTCACGCTGTCGTAATCGCCACCGGCGGATATGGCAACACCTACTTCCTTTCGACCAACGCCATGGGCTGCAACGTGTCTGCCGCTATGGCTTGCTATCGCAAGGGTGCTTACTTCGCCAACCCCGCTTTCGTACAGATCCACCCCACATGTATCCCCGTGCATGGCGACAAGCAGTCGAAGTTGACTCTTATGTCAGAGTCTCTCCGTAACGACGGCCGCATCTGGGTGCCTAAGAAACTCGAAGATGCCAAGCGCTTGCAGAGCGGCGAAATCAAGGGTAGCGATATCCCTGAGGCTGACCGCGACTACTATTTGGAGCGCCGCTATCCCGCCTTCGGTAACCTCGTGCCTCGCGACGTGGCTTCTCGCGCCGCTAAGGAGCGTTGCGACCATGGATTCGGCGTTAACAACACCGGCCTCGCCGTCTTCCTCGACTTCTCTGAGGCTATCAATCGCCTCGGCATCGATGTGGTCCGCCAGCGCTATGGCAACCTCTTCGATATGTATGAGGAGATCACTGACGTCAACCCCGGCGAACTCGCCAAGGTGGGCGAAGATGGCCTGAACTATTACAACCCGATGATGATCTTCCCCGCTATCCACTACACCATGGGTGGTATCTGGGTGGACTATGAGCTCCAGACTTCGGTCAAGGGTCTCTTCGCTATCGGCGAATGTAACTTCTCCGACCACGGCGCCAACCGCCTCGGTGCTTCCGCTCTGATGCAGGGTCTCGCCGATGGTTATTTCGTGCTCCCCTACACTATCCAGAACTATCTGAGCGACCAGATCACCGTGCCTCACTTCACTACCGACACTCCCGAGTTCGAGGCTGCCGAGAAGAAGTGTATCGCTGAAGAGGAACGCCTGATGAACATCAAGGGTAAACGTTCTGTCGACTCTATCCATAAGGAGTTGGGTCACATCATGTGGGAATATGTCGGTATGGCTCGCGACAAAGAGGGCTTGCAGAAGGCCATCACCATGCTCGACGACCTCCGCAAGGAGTTCAACACCAACCTCTATGTGCCCGGATCGGTGGGTGAGAGCATGAACGTCGAACTCGACAAGGCATTCCGTCTCAATGACTTCATCACCATGGGTAAACTCATCGCTTACGATGCACTGAACCGTAACGAAAGCTGCGGCGGCCACTTCCGTACTGAATATCAGACCGAAGAGGGGGAAGCAAAGCGCGACGATGAGAACTACTTCTATGTAAGCTGCTGGGAGTATGAAGGCTCTGACGAGAAAGCTCCCGAGCTCATCAAGGAGACTCTGGAATATGAAGCAATCAAGGTACAGACTCGTAACTATAAGTCATAAAATAAGCAACTATGGAAGATAAAATAATGAAAGTCAATCTTAGGGTGTGGCGTCAAGCCGGCCCGAAGGCTAAGGGCGAATTTGTGACTTATGAAGGAGTCGAGACTACGCCCGATACATCTTTTCTTGAGACTCTCGACATCCTGAACGAGATGCTCGTGGAGCGTCAAGAAGAGCCCATCGTATTCGACCACGACTGCCGCGAGGGTATCTGCGGTATGTGTTCGCTCTATATCAACGGACACCCTCATGGTCCCGCTACAGGCGCCACCACCTGCCAGCTCTATATGCGTAGATTCCGCAATGGTGAGACTATCACCGTGGAGCCCTGGCGCTCGGCTGCGTTCCCTGTAATCAAGGACTTGATGGTAGACCGCAACGCGTTCGATAAGATCCAGCAAGCCGGTGGCTATGTGTCGTTCAACTGCGGAGGCGCTCAGGATGCCAACAGTATTCCTATCTCTAAGGTGCAGGCTGACGAGGCTATGGACTCTGCAAGCTGCATCGGCTGTGGCGCTTGCGTGGCTGCTTGTAAGAATGGCTCGGCTATGCTCTTCGTTTCGGCTAAGATCAACCAGCTCTCACGTCTGCCCCAGGGCGCTGTAGAACGCGATCGCCGCGCTCTCGCCATGGTGGCTAAGATGGATGAACTCGGCTTCGGTAACTGCACCAACACCGGTGCCTGCGCCGCTGAGTGCCCCAAGAGCATCAAGATGGCGAACATCGCTCGCATGAACCGCGAGTTCATCGCCGCTAAGTGCCGTAAATAATCCCCGTTAATTCCTATATAAAAAAGAGGACGTCTCACGAAGAGACGCCCTCTTTTTTAGGTTACGGTTCTGATTCTGAATTAGGTTACGGTTCTGATTCTGAACAACAGAGTGTGAATACACAATTAACCCCTAACCCCTAACCTCTAACCTCTATTAAAAGATTGCCCGAGAGGGCAATCTTTTAATAGTTTATGCCATGCTGGCGATTACCCTTGTCGTTGGGATCGAAGGGATTGCGCGTCGGATCGAAGGTGTCTTCTTCCTCCTCTTCTCCCTCTTCGCCGGTATTACCCTTCTTGTTCTTGCTCTTGAGGCGTGAGGCGTTCTTGTTCTCTTTAGGCTTGTTCTTCAAGAGTGCTTTGGGCTTCATCTGGTCGACTGCCGTGTCGAAGACAGCCCAATTCTCCTCCTTATCCCAGTTCTTCTTGACGTTAATCGCCTTGGGATAGTAGTATGCCAATTCGGGCTGTAAGCCCAAGAGGTAGTTGCCGGTGTCATACTCGCCATTGTCGTTGAGGTCGAGCACGACGCGAGCATAATATTGTCCCGGAGTGAGGAATGGGAAGTAGGCATCGCCCTTTTCCACGATCTCGGTGCGCACCACGGCATCCGACTTGCTGAGGAGTTCGACAAAGGCAGGGGTATCCTCCAATCCGGTGAGGTGGAATAGGAGCGAACAGTAGTCCCCTTCGCTCTTGGTCTTAAACTCCTGCTTGAAGGGGCGAGTAGCCTTGCCATATATGTCGACGCCGGCGAGGGTGTCGATCTCAAGGCGATATTCGGCGCCATAATCCCAGGGATAGTCTATATTATAAGTGCGTGGTTGCAGCGGGTCGGGGGAGAAGAATCGGAGTCGCTGCGGGGCTCTGACGAAATTAGTGTCGACTTTGACAAATAGCCGGGCGGCTGTGGTGTCAAGGCGGGCCAATGGGGTGGGGATGGTCAGAGTCAAAGGCATATTGACATCTGCCGAGCCCGATTGCTTCAGTTCAAAAGAGGTGGTGATCTTCGCCAAAGAGTCTGCCACCGATATCTGCACCTTCTTATCCTTGCCCGATTTTTTCTGTTTGACAGGCTTGGGCTTCACGGTGTTGAAGTCGAGAGTGTCGGTTACCACACTTGCCACGAGGTTCTGGTCGGTGCGTGTATAGGTTACATGCAGGCGCAACGAATCGGTTTTGACCAGATCCGGGGAGAGCCACCACACCAAGGAGTCAAGGCGCTCCGAGGCTTCAAGGCGACCGAGACGAGTGATGTCGGGGCGTCCCTCCACTCGAATTTGGGGCAAAGAGTCGGCGCGTGTATTGAATTTCAGGAAGACGCGTGTGGAGTCAAGGCGCTCATACTTGGTCATATACTGCTGGCGAATCTCCGAATTGAAGGATCTCAGCAGGATATCGTTGGGGAGAAAGCGAGTGCGAGGGCGCCGGATGATGGTATCGACCATGCCGGTCTTCAGATCGTAGATGGTATCGATGGCTATAGTCTGCTCGGATGTCGGTTCGATCTCCAAGTCATAGAAAGCCATATCCTCCTCGGGCGAGGAGTAGCGGTAGTCGTTGTCATTGTCGGCGAGGGCGAAGATATGATACTTGCCGGGGGCAAGGCCGCGGATGGTAAATTCGCCGCGGTCGTCGGTCTTGGCGACACGCAGGAGGCGTTGAGTAGAGAATGCGGTGTCGCTGAGGTTGGAATGGACGCCGACGAGCATGCTCTGTTGCGGCTCGAGGTTACGCGCTCCGAGCACACGCCCTGAGATGCGGAGAGTGTCGATGCTCTCACCGGTGGAGAAGGAATAGGCATAGCCTTGAAGGGCGTTAGCCTCGTTGTTGTCTTCGATGGCGTCTGCGAAGTCTACGGTATAGGTGGTGCCGGGCGCCAAGGAGTCAAACTCGATACGCACCCGTTTGCCCGAGGATGTGACGCGAGGTATCGCCACATTGGCCGGCGATACCACTACCTTGGAGAAGGCATCTTTGACGTTGACCAACTCATTGAAAGTTATGGTCATCTTCGGATCCTTCACTCCGACCGAACCGGAGGGGGGATTGCATGCCACCACTCTGGGGGGATCCTCATCAATCGGACCACCCGAAGGCATTCCCATATTGGCACACGACCATATCGACACTATCAGGAGAGAGATCAGAAAAGCTGTATAAAAATTATGATAATTCTTCATCATCGATCAAAATAGAAGAAGTGCGAATCGACTCGTTCACAACCCTTAATATATAAAAAAATGAGTCAAAAAAGAGTCTAAACTTGCAATGCGACACCAAAAATAAGCAAAATAATCGATAAAATCGCCATAAAAAGAAAAATTTGTAATCATCTATAACAAAAACATCAAAAAAAAGAGGTATATTTGCAAACTTAAACTATCTACCGCCTCTACGGGTGGTGATTTTTGGTGCAAAAAAATTAATAATTAAAAAATAATAACAAAACAAATGCAGAACAAAGGGTTTATCAGCGTCATTGCGGGTCTGCTGGTTTTGATATGCGGTTTTTACATTTCATTCTCGTTTGTGACACGTCACTATGAGAACGAGGCGAAAGCCTACGCAGCGAAGATGTCGAAGACCACAGACGAGACCAACGACGCTTACAAACAGAGTTTGAAGCAATTCAACGATTCGATCGACAAAGAGAAAGTTTACTTAGGTTACACCTACAACCAAGTGCGCAAGATGGAAGTAGGTCTCGGCCTCGACCTTAAGGGCGGTATGAACGTCGTGCTTGAGGTGTCAGTGCCGGACATGCTTCGCCAGTATGCATCGGGCGAGCAGCAACTCGCACAGATCAATGCAGCCATCAAGAAGGCTCAGGATGCAGGCGCTAAGACCAGCGATGCCGACTTCATCTCGAAGGTGGGAGCACAGATCCAGCCGGGCGTGATGTCAGGTCTCTTCGTGCGCGAAGGCGAGTTCATGGGTCAGCTCAAGAGCAATGCCTCCAACGATGAGGTAATCGACGCGCTCAATAAGCAAGTCGACAGCCAAGTCGATGCTGCCTTCAACATCTTCCGCACTCGTATCGACCAATTTGGCGTTGTGGCTCCCAACATCCAGAAGCTCCAAGACAAGAAGGGTCAAATCTTGTTGGAACTCCCCGGTGTCAAAGAGCCGGAACGTGTCACCGACCTTCTCAAGTCGAGCGCCAACCTGGAGTTTTACGAAGTTTATAACTATAACGAGATCGCCGGCGACCTCCAGAATTTCGCTGCTCAGTATGCAGCACAGGATAGCGTAAATCACCTCAACGTAATCGCTCTCTTGGGTGGCGTGCAACGTAGCGGCAGCCCCGTGGTCGGCATGGTGACTCCTTCGAACAAGATGCTCGTTGACTCGGTGATGAACAGCGACTTGGCAAAGAAGCTTCTCCCCTCCGACCTCTCTTTGGTATGGAGCGTGAAGCCTGCCGAGTTCCCCCGCACCGATGCCAAGGGCAACGTGATGAAGAAGGCTAACGGCGAGGATATCAAGGATGCTTATTGGGAACTCGTAGCCCTCAAGGGCGACGCTGCTCTCGAGGGTGACGCCGTGACTTCCGCCTCTTCGGAATATGACAATATGCAGGGTAATATGGTCAACATGAAGATGACCAGCCGCGGCGCTCAGGAGTGGGCTACTATCACCCGCAACAATATCGGCCGTGCCATCGCCATCGTGCTTGACAATAATGTTTACTCCTTCCCTAACGTAAATAATGAGATCACCGGCGGAAGCTCACAGATCACCGGTAACTTCACCCCCGAAGAGGCCAACGACCTCGCCAACGTGCTCAAGTCAGGTAAGATGTCGGCACGCGTAGATGTGGTGAGCAACAACGTGATCGGCCCGAGCCTTGGTGCCGAGGCCATCCAGATGGGCTTCGTATCATTCATCGTGGCTATCATCCTCTTGATGATCTTGATGGTAGCTTACTATGGATGGGTGCCCGGATTGGTGGCAAACTGCGGTTTGATCCTCAACCTCTTCTTCACTCTCGGTATCTTGGCTTCGTTCCAGGCTGTGCTTACCCTCTCGGGTATCGCCGGTATCGTGCTGGCTCTCGGTATGGCTGTCGATGCCAACGTGCTTATCTTCGAGCGCACCAAGGAGGAACTCAAGAATGGCAAGAAGTTGCGTCAAGCCATCGCTGAAGGTTACAGCAACGCATTCTCCGCTATCTTCGACTCTAACTTGACTTCTGTGATCACCGGTGTGATCCTGCTGGTATTCGGTTCAGGCCCCATCAAGGGTTTTGCCACTACCCTGATCATCGGTATCGTCTGCTCGTTCTTCACCGCAGTGTTCGTGACTCGCGTTGCTTTCGACCTCCTCACCAAGAATGGTCGCAACTCCGGCATGACATTCGCTACTGCTATGAGCCGCAACTTCCTGACCAATCCCAAGATCAACTTCATGGGCCAGGCCAAGACCGCTTATATCGTGTGGGGTGTCTTGATCGTTATCGGCGTGGTTTCACTCGTGTTCCGCGGTATGAACCAGGGTATCGACTTCTCAGGTGGTCGCAACTATGTGGTGCAATTCGAGAAGGATGTAGATCGTGAGGCTGTTCAGAAAAATCTCACCGACCTCCTCCAAAAGAAGGCTAACGATCCTACCGTATCTGTACAGGTAATCACCATCGATAACCCCTCCAAGCTCCGTATCTCTACCAACTATAAGATCACTGACGAGGCTGAAGGTGTAGAAAATGAAATCACCGACCTCCTCTATGAGGGCTTGAAGAGCGAACTCACCGTCGGTGGCAAGGTGATGGATAAGACTGCGTTTACCATCGCTGACGAAAGCCGCGGTATCCTCTCGATCCAGAAGGTAGGTCCTTCGGTGGCTGACGATATGAAGCGTGACGCATACTGGGCTGTGGGCATCGCATTGATCTGTATGTTCCTCTACATCTTGCTCCGCTTCCGCAACGTTGCCTTCTCTGTCGGTGCACTCTGCGCCGTAGCACTCACTTCGTTCCTGATCATCGGCTTCTACTCCGTATGCTGGGGCTTCTTGCCCTTCTCTATGGAGGTTGACCAGTCATTCATCGCAGCCGTGCTGACCATCATCGGTTATCAGATCAACGATACCGTGGTTGTGTTCGACCGTGTGCGTGAGATGATCAAGGAATATCCGAAGGAGGATCGTCTGTTGACCTTCAACAAGGCACTCAACACCACTTTGAGCCGTACGATCATGACATCGTTCTCGACACTGCTCGTGTTGCTCTGTATCTTCTTCCTCGGTGGTGACACCATCCGTTCGTTCACATTCGCTATGATTTTCGGTGTAGTAGTCGGTACATTCTGCTCGCTCTACTGCGCAGCACCGATCGCCTACCGCATCTTCAAGCGTGGTATGGACAAGAAGATCGTAGCCAACGATGGCAAGCCCGTGCTCGAAGGCAACCGCCGTTTCAAATAAAAACTAAAGGACAACAACCCAAAGACAAAACCAACCCAACCATAACAGGGGCGTATCTTTTGGATACGCCCCTATTTTTCATACCCAAGCAACACAGTCTGCATATATCACTTAGATAGAGCACTTTAACCCCAAGAATTGAACATTTTGTAAGAGACTTTTGAACATTTTGCAAGAGACATTTGAACAGATTATCGGACAGCTACACGTAAGATGAATAGCGGACTCCCTAAATTTTCAAAAGCGTTTCATCCGACAAGATCCTTCATAGTAGGCACAGGAAGAATTCCCCTCGACACATTCCTATCCTGCAATCCGGAAGACCTCCTCTGAAATATTTGGAGTTTTTAAATATTTTTTATAACTTAGTGCATTCTATTTATTATTTATTCAGTCCGGTAAAGGACGGACTTTAAAACCAAACTACTATGCTTTGTACTAACCGCGGATTCTGGAAGGCTTTCCTTCTTAACATCGTGACTCTCGGCATCTACGATCTCTATCTGATCCATGCTTTCGCCAATGAAACCAACATCGCTTGTCAGAAAGATGGTAAGAGCACTACCGGACTGGGACTCTACATCCTCTTTACAATTCTGACTTTCGGCATCTATGCCATCGTTTGGAATTACAAGTGGATCGAGCGTTGCAATGCTTATCTTATTGCCAATCAGCGCCCGATGGGCTTGCAAGCCTCGACCTATCTTCTCACCATCTTCTTGCTCGGGCCACTCACCCTCGGCATCATGTCACTGGTGGTATACTGCAAGCGACTCTATCTCCAAAATGATGTAAACAAGACTTATAATGAGTTGACAGCACCCGCAGCAGCTCCCACAGCCCCCATGGCATAGAGCGCGCTCCCTAGTATTGTAAATAACAGGCCGCCGAAGCGACATCCTCATGGATTAACTTCGGCGGCTAATAGTGTTGAGAGTTACGGATTACAATCGGTTAGATTTTGAAGATTTTATATCCTCCAGGCGGAAGAGTTTCCTTGCACCACGAGTCATAATCATTGTTCCCTATGCCATTAAGCACAGGTGAACTGATGTTTTTATCTATTGTAGAATTAGGATCTTGAACTTTCAGCCATTGCAATTCTTGACTATTGAATGGATCTCTGCTGACAATCACAATATACTTGTTTATAACAGACTCCCCATTGCTATCTTTTTTCTCAGGATCCGGAGTTTCGATACGTGTCATCAAAAATCCTCTGCCTGACGCTTTGATTTTATCAATCCCCGCCTTCCCGTTCATACCATACTTATGATTAATTGGTTTGATTGAAGTCTCGGACTGTGTCAACACCCTGAAAGGGTAATGAGCACCTAGCCCAGGGCAAAGCGAAGCGACACCCTGGGTTGATAAATACAAATTCCATACCGCCCCGAAGGGGCAAAAGCACGACAATTGAAATAATTGTGGAACTGAGCCGCCAAAGTGTAAAATTTTTTTGAAAAGTTGAAAAATTGAGTTATTTTTGTCAAAAATGGCATAGCTCCTTTGGCCTGTTCAATATCTCGTTGTTCTAAGTGGCTGTAAGTCAATAAAAACCTTTGACGATTTGTATTTTGCCATCTGTGACACAAATATACTTGAACATTGTCAATAGGATGGCAAGGATGACATTTTTAGGTTCCAACAAATCGGATCTAATTAAAGTCGAAATTTTCAAAAAAATCAATTCATTATGAAGATCACCAAATTTTTAGTGTTGGCACTCTTAGCTCTGCTACTATCCTCTTGCCATGATGATATTGAGACAAATCACCCGGATTCACCATCTCAAGATACGATCTTATCTCAGGATACAACCTTAGCCAGATGGCAAAAGTATCTTGGCAAGCACTTTACAAGCGAGACTTCCGACCAATTCTATTGGACAAATCATTCCTTTAATTATCTCAGCAGTTACCATAATTTTGTGGAATCATGTCCGAAGGAAGATCGTATTTCATATCTAAAAGAGGGTGAATATGTTGAGTTCTTCGATTTGACAGACTCTCAGATTACGATGAGATACGGCACTAATAAAGCTTCCTATTATTATCTATCTACTTTGTCCGGCGGTAAGATCACCGACAGAGTATTATATCCCTATTCCAAACTCTATTTACGCCAAGAGGTTGAGATCCCCTTAATTTTTGATTTCGATCCCAACTACCCTCATACGTTCTTCAAAGGCAGTTATACTGATCAATGCGGGTTTATATACATATGTTCCGGCATGATATTGTCAACACTCCATATATGTTATGATGGAGTTTATTATAGGACTCCATTCCCGAAATTAAGAGAGGAAACATATTATTCAGACGAGTTTTATACTCCGGAATATTTTCTTAAGGATTTAGGACCTTTATCCTATTCCTTCGACAAATCGACGTTAAAAAGTAACCTGTCTCCAATTTCCGCAAGTTGGAATAGCTCTTTATGGAAAGGTGAATATGCATCATTGATGCCCAATCTTGCTGATTTCCTCCAATTGTTATTGGGAATACCTGTGCTCAATGCCGAGGAGTATTACACTGATAGTGGTAATCAAACTAAGATTTCGATCGAAAATGTGATGCGAACAGCCTTCCCTGGATTGACCCAAAAGAAAGTTATACTATATGATTACAAGGGCTCCCCTTATGGTTATGAAACTCAAGATGAGGACTTTGGCCCTCTTGATAAGGCATTGGCTATATCGAAGATCCAAGATGATAGAATATGCATCTTGATAAATTGCAGAAATTTGTCATCATTAGAGGCCTTAAAACCCAAGAATCGCTTGTTCTATGCCACTGTTTTACGCTCGGTTTTGTCGGAAGATCGCTGTCACTTTGAGATGCATTATGAGATGATCGATTGCGATTTCAACGACCAAAGCAAGGAGCGGGAATTCCGTCTCACACTTGAAGATCCACAACTCTCGCGAAACATCCTGGAGTATGTGATACTCCCTCTCGTGGTTGAGAACAGACAAGCTATCAAGGATTACATTCGCCACGATGCCGAACTCTCCGCCCACGCCGAAACCCTCTGCTCGGCAGTAGACCACATCGAGGAGATCTTTGCCGCCACCACTGATTTGTCTTTAGGCTACACACTCATCGAACACCAATGGCATAAATAATTAGAGCACGTTATGAAAAAATTTGTCTTTTTAAGCATATTGTTATTCCCGATTTTGATGATATTATCATCGTCTTGTGATGATCAGCCCGAATTACCAAGTGACGATTCAACTGAATTACCAAGTGACGATCAGCCTGTCGATGCCGATCCGTGGGCTAAATATGAGGGAAAACATTTTACATGCAAATCCCGTGATTTCTATTGGACAGAGGTCGATCTCTATGACAAACAGACTCTATGGAAAACAAAAATCGCAGATAGTGAGTTTGTCGAGTTTTACGATCGTTCTGACACTGAAATATACATCAGATATGGGTGCGAACAACCGATTTATTGCAATTTGGCGGATGCCACCGATGAAGCTATACAAGCTAAAATATTGTGTCCCTACTCTCCATTCTTCTTCTATCAATATGTCGAAGCGCCTCTGCAATTTGGCAACAAGACAGAGTCATACTGCTCTTTTTCAGGCCAAGGTGAGGCAGGCAAGGGTGTCAAAATCAATTTTCATGGAGAATTGAGCAGTGATTTGCAGATCTTTAAAGATATAGAATACTCTTACGATGATCTGAAAAAGAAGGATCCGGGTTACAGCAGTGAGACTTTTAATTGGTCATGTTTCGAATATAGCTTTGACACGAAATCTTTAAAGACAATCGTTTCCCCTATCATCATAGATTGGCACACCTCCGAGTGGAAGGGTGAAATCACAGAGCTTATCGAGAATCCTTCCGATTTCTTACAACTGATGTTGGCAATGCCGATACTGAAGAAATATCCCTATGGCATCTATAATGTAAAATTGGATGATTATTTCTCGATAGAGCTTATGATTCGCACTCTTTTCTGCGGTTTCAAAACCTCGTGGCGTAAGGATAAAATTGCAGATTTTTATTATCTCGATTATATAGGAGAGTATACGTGTTATTCTCCGGACACATTTGCATTTACTCAAACAGATGAGGGTGTAATCAAATTTGCTATCGATTCGTCCAAAATCTTTACCGATGAGTTGAGACAAGCCCAGGGTCGTAATCTCTTTTTAGCTAATTGCATTAGATCCTTGCTAAGTGAGGATAGGTGTGATTTTGATATGCGATATGAGATCGTGGATGCCCAAAGCCCCGGGAATAAAACGGAGCGGGAATTAAACTTGACTCTGATAGATCCTCAAGCATATCGCAATATCATGGAGAATCTGATAATGCCTCTATTGATTGAGAATAAGCAGCGTATCAAGGATTTTCTGCTCACCGATAATCGTTTTGCGCCTCATGGAGAGGTGTTGTGTCGAGCTGTAGACCGCCTCGAAGAAATCTACACCGGCACCACTGACTTAACATTAGGATATAAAATGATGGAACATGCAACGGGCTATTTTTTTCACGGGAGACCCTACTCAATGTGGAACACTCCCGAGTTCATCGACGGCAAAAGGACGTTCTAAGAGCGCTCCTTAGACTTTGACCCACATGCCAAAAAACTAAACCGTCAGGGTATCATAACCGGTTTATGTTTTGGGATTATAAAAAAAACAGGCCGCCGAAGCGACATCCTACGGGATGTACTTCGGCGGCTATTGAGTAATAAAAGATTCGGATTACAATTGTTTCCAAATGTGGGGGTAAAATCACCACATTTGGAACTTTATTTTGGCAATTTTTAAAATCTCATTACAACATATCTTATTGTTTGTCAGACATTTGTCAAATTTCAAAATCGATATGCTTCCAAATGTCAAAAAAAATCAACATTTGGAAGCGTATCTTTAATAGATTTTTATTATCTTTGCCAACATAAAAACAAAGGCTTATGTTAGAGCGCGTTCCTTAAATTTTTTGGGTCGTAGAGGCGGATATTTTTGAGCAGATTTTGAAAGTCACAGCGGGCGCAATGCGTGCATTGTAACCGATGTGAC
>JBJEKI010000106.1:0-8518 GCA_051878555.1 Lepagella sp.
CTGCTCAAAAATATCCGCCTCTACGACCCAAAAAATTTAAGGAACGCGCTCTAAGTGCGCTTTTTTACTTTGTTCTCATCATGGCCAATCGTAGGCCGAGGGTGCTTAGTGCTACATTCAATGATCATACAGGTTGGCATCGGAATTACACATCCCTTTCTCTGTCTTATAGTCTCCCCCCACCTCTAAAAGCCTCTTTATGGCATACAATGGAATTATGTTGACATGTCTTACCGCTTCGGCATCTTCTACATCGACATAATCAAACTCGCCAAAATCCTCAAAAGAAATTCTTACTGCTTGCTTCAAGTGCTTGTCGCGCATAAGCATCCACAAACTTTTCATTCCGCCCTGTGTACCCGATTTAACCTCTATAGGTATGATTGTCGATTTAAGAGCAATCAGATAGTCAACTTCAGCGATGCTTTTCCCTGTTTTTTCCCAGAAATAAGATTTCTGACGTTGTATCGGTTCTTTATATCGCATTATCTCAAGTCCGGCAAGCATTTCGGTTATGCTTCCCTTATTGACAAGATCTTGTGGGTCTCCTGTGAGAATCATCTCTATGAGTTGGTGGGATGATGAACCGTCGAGCTGCAAGATAGCAAGTAGCAATCCTGTATCAACGAACAGATATTTCTTGCGTTGTTCGTTTACTTCAGCATCAAGCGGCAGACCATTGCTTGACGTTGCCTCGACGGGATAAATAATTCCGGCCAGCTCCAGCATTCGCAAAGCATCCTTTATCTGAGAGCTTCGGTAGTCTTTGGATATAGCGGAATACATCACCACACTGCCTATCTGATGACAGATGCCTCGCATGGCACTTCGCAGCAATTCGGCGCTTACCCTCTTCTTATATTTATTGAAGTCATCTTCGTATGAAAGGATGATATCCTGTTGCACATGGTGGCATCGATGGAAATCATGGGTTCTAACCCATTCAGATACCACCTCGGGCATACCGCCCACCAAGATATAAATACGAAAGAGGTCAACCAGCTTTTCGTGGAATGGGGCATCTAACTGATGTGTGGATGATGCCATATCTCGCATCTCCAACAATCCTTGATTGCCGGTTGCAACGACAAACTCATCGAACGTCATAGGGTACATAAACAGAGAACGAATGCGTCCTACCCCATACGTCGGGAGCTCTTCAAGCGCGAACTCAAGCAACGATCCGGCAGCAATAACGTGTAGTTCGGGATAATCCTCCTTGAAGAATCGCAAGGCCATAATCGCTTCCGGACACTCCTGCACCTCATCAAAGAAGAGTAGCGTCTCGCCTGCCACAATCGGGACATCGATGTATTTTGATAATTTGCTTGCAATATCACGCACATTGATATCCCCCTTGAAGAAAAGTTTTGCACCCTTATTCTTCTCGAAATTCACCTCTGCATAATACCTGAAACTCTTGCCCAAATGCTTCACGGCAGATGATTTTCCCACCTGCCTGGCACCACGCAAAAGCAATGGTTTGCGAGCATCTTCCGCCTTCCATTCTTGCAAATATCTATCTATGTTTCTATCGATATATTCCATATATCTATATAATTTATTGACAATGAATATGCAAAGGTAATAAATTTGCTAATTTCCGACTAATAATTTGGGCGTTTTCTGCTAATTTCCGACTAATAATCCACATGTTTTTTGCTAATTTCCGACTAATAATTGGATGTTTAGAGCGCGCTCCTTAAATTAGAACGCGTTCTAAATTATTGTTGGGAATAGCGTTCTGCCATTTGCTCGGGCGATGAAATGCCTGCCAAATCGTCTGCCACCGTTAGGAGCAATTCATGCAGCTCCAGATTCGTCTTATACTCCTGCGGAATATTCCCGTAGCCGAGGATTGCACCTATAATGTTGCCAGCCACCGCACCGGTCGAGTCGCTGTCGCCGTCATGGTTGACCGCACAGCAGATACACTTCTCGAAATCATCGATATAGCGCATCACGCTGAAGATGGCGATGGCCAACGTCTCTTCAGCCACCCAGCCCTCGCCCAACTCGCGGATTGACTCCAAATCAGTCTTATCGCCAACAGCAAGAGCCAATGCCCTTAGTATCAGCGTAGATAGTTCCCGCAAATGATCATCCCCCGAGAAATACATGCCCAGCAACTTGAGCACTCGATCCACGACGATAAAGCTGAACTTCTCCCGATCGATCTGATTATGGCTTATACAGTCAGCCACAATCATGGCAAGTGCCATCGAAGAGAATGTGCTCAGAGGATGCTTATGAGTCACATCAGCTGCAGATCCGGCAAGATACCCCGCCTGCTCAAGGTCGATCACCGCGGGATGCGCCGCCGATGAAATGCCGATAGGCGCGACTCGCATCACGCCGCCACAACCCTTGGAATTATTCACCACCGGTGCTCCTGCATTGACAGCTCGCAACGCCGACATACATGTATTACCGGGCGCCCGACGACTCCACAACTCCGTGAACTGTGTCAGCCAACTATCGCTCATCGTCAACGGCGGATAGGTCTGTGTATAATACCAACGCTCATACGCATTGACAATATAGGGCAAAACATCATCCTTAGTGGTCTTGCCGTCCGCAACCGCGCGCAACAACCCTTCGGCTGTGAAGAGCGACATCTGCGTATCATCCGAGAACTCAGCCACACCATCGCGGTTGAGATCATACTGAGAGATTCCTCTCTCGCCATAGATGCTCCGAATCCTCTGCCATGACAAGAACTCCACAGCATAGCCCAAAGCATCACCCACGGCGCCCCCGACGAGCGAACCGCGACACCTATCTTGTAATTCTTCCTTATTCATAACTTCTAATATTTCGAGCGCGTTCCTTAAATTTTTGGAGCCGTAGAGGCGGATATTTTAGAGCAGGGGAGGGATTATACACCCTCCACCATGTCGTAATCGGCATCCTGCGGGAACCACTTGTCGAGCTGGGCATCCGCCTCTCCTTGCATCTCCGGTGTGATATACTTCGACATCTTCTGCACCATCACAGCCAGCGAAGCCACCTCATCGAGCCAGCCGATGATCGGCAATTTCTTCGCATCCAGTATGTCGATCGGCAGCACCAAGTAGGCGAGCGAAGCGAAGATAGCCCACTTATCCTTGCGCGGCGTAGCATCACTGCGCATCACATACCACATCAGCAGCACCGGGCGAGTAGCCGCGCGGCCGGCCTTGCGGCTCCATTTGCAAATACTCTCCCAGAGAGCATTATAATCAAGATTGAAAATAGCCATAATGATTATTTTTTAGTTGATAAAATTACGAAAATAAATTCACAACACCAAGCCTACCACTCCAATATTTAGAGCGCGTTCCTTAAATTTTTTGGGCCGTAGAGGCGGATATTTTTGAGCAGATTTTGAAAGTCACAGCGGGCGCAATGCGTGCATTGTAACCGATGTGAGTTTCGAAATATGCCAAAAAGATCCGCCTCTACGACCAAAAAAATTTAAGGAACGCGCTCTAATCCTCGTCGCTATCCTGTTCTATCTCCGATAAGAGTTGGGCTTCCTCCTCCAACTCGTGATACCTCCGGATGAAGAACTTCTTGGCTAAGATGATGTTCTGAAGAATCATCGTGAGCACCTCCTCGAGGTTCTCATCATCGCTGCAAAAGAACTCCGTGGATAACGTGATATTCGCGCTAGGCTCAACATAACACTTCACCTGATACAAATTGTAATTCAGATCATTGCAAGTGCGAAGAGCGAGAGACATCTCCTTGTCATCATCGGCGGTTAAAAAGTTGGGAAGACGCACAGAAACTGCATTGTTGACACCACCCTCGTTAACATTGATGACAACATAGCTCATCTGATAACGGAACATCATCCGACCCTCCGACTCATCGATGATGGGAAATTCCCATTTCTCTAATACATGTTTGAAAAGATCCTTATTCATTGTTCTCTCCTCCATCGATTATCTCGTGAAACGTATGTGTAGAATATGCCAACACGCGTATCATGTGCTCTATCAGGTCGGCATCTACTTCATGGCCATTGGTGAAACAATGGTAGTTGAGACAAACCAGATCGTCGCAGATGATGTTTGGTTGCACATATTTCACCTTACCGCAGAGTTTAGCCATGGCCTCCAAGACTGCCACACGATTATCATCCGTGATCTCGAACACACCGGGAGCTACCAATGTAACGGATGTCTCATCTTGCTCTTCGGCACACAATACTATAACACCCTCATACTCAACTCTATAGCCAAAACCATCAATCTCCTCGGGGATAAATCCCAGTTCTCTGAAAGCTTTTAAAACTTGTTCTGTTATCATATCGTTTAAATTTATGTTGAACATAATTTTATTATAGATGTGTAATTTACGGCACTTCTATCTTATCAGACCGCAAATCCCACTTTTTTTCTTTGTCGAGAAGACTCCGTCTCCTCCATTTTGGCTTTGAGCTCCAAATACTCCTTCCGTTGAGCCTCGCTCACCGATGGATTCGTTTTCCGAATTACCTCCAAGAGGCGAGACATCGAGAGGGGAATGAGCTCTTCCGTTTTGCGCTCGAGAGTCTCCTCGAAGCAGAGGCGCGCTGACTCTTCGACGATGAAGGAGATGTCGCTCCCCGTGTAATTCTCAGTGGCACGCGAGAGGAGCTCATAGTCGATATCCTCCTTGGGGCGTTTCTCGATTTCCAGCCGGAACAGTTCCTCGCGCGCCTTCAGGTCGGGAAGGGATACATAGACCGTACGGTCGACACGCCCCTTTCTCAAGATTGCCGGATCTATCAGCGCCGGACGATTGGTGGTAGCCAACACATAGATCCCCTTCGACGCGCAGTTGTTGAGTTGCGAGAGCATCTCATTCACCTCATTGGCTTGATTGCTGCTCAGATCTTCATCTCGCTTCGGCACCAAGGCGTCGAACTCATCAAAGATAAGGATCATCGGTCCCTTCTCCTCAGCCTCTTCGAAGAGCTCGGCAATCTTCTTCTGCGACCCATGAATAAAGGTCGACCCCAATTCCGAGGGGTTCACCACCTTATACGTCAGCCCCGACTCCTGCGCCGCCTTCTCCGCGATGAAGGTCTTGCCACAACCTTGCGGCCCGTAGAGAAGAGTGCAATTACTCGGCTTAATGCCGTAAGCCTTAGCGATTTGAGGATTCTGCACTATGCGGATGAAATCGCGACGGAACAGTTCCTTTAGTTCATTCATCCCCGCCACCTCGTCGAGGCTATGTCGTTTCGAACCATTATCGCCATCCTCTGATGGCGTGCCACCCATCATGGTCTTTTCGCCATTGAAAGACACTTCCGAATTGGCATCGGCATCCTTGGTTGATACCCTTGACAGGAAGTCGCAAAACTGCTCAAATGCAGAGAACCGGCTATTGGGCGAAGTCTCCGTAGCCTTCCGCAAGATGACTCGTAGCGCCTTGGGGAGCATCTTGTCAGCTATTGTCCACAAAGAGATCGAAAAATCCAACGAAGACAAAGATATCATATCCGCCGTCATCTCTCGGGATGCGATCTTACGACCCTCACTCTCTATCTCCTCAGGATAGCCGGTGAGCATCAAGAGGAGAATCATTCCGATAGAATAGATGTCAGAGCGATAGCTGAAGATACCCTTCTGAGTCTCCGGAGCGCGAAACCGCTTATCGAGGCTCTTGCCATCGATCGACGAATTCCCGCGATAAGACTTCCCAATATTGGCAAAGCCTATGAGACGCACATCGACCAGCTCATCTCCATCATAACACACTATAATATTATCGGTAGAAATATTATAGTGACCGCCACCTTCAGTGAATTGCGCTGACGAGATGGCTGCGGCAGACACCCGTTGGGCGATCGTCACGGCATCCCGAATCGGGAGGCGACCTCGGCGGCGTATCTCATAATCCAAGGTATTACCCTCGACATACTCCAAAGCCACCCAGCCATAGCGATGATGACGATAACACTCGATGCCGCTACCCCGATATTCCGGAAGGTTGGAGACATCCATATTCCAAGTCTTCGAGGCATACGCCTTATAGAAATTCGCCTCTTGGATAAAGTCAAGATGACGCTTACGGGCACTACCTTTGACGGCATACCGGCTGCTGCGCAAATCGAAGACAATCAGCACAACGTCGTGACCATCCTTATCGAGGGCATGATACACCTCACGCTCGCCTCGATGGCGACATGCAAGCATACCGTCAATGCGAAATCCGGCAAACTCGCTATCTACTCTTATCATTGGTTCCATGCACATAACACTTCGATTTTTAATGAAAGGAAAAATCCCCACCTTTGTTTATGCAAAGATAGGGACTAATCGGCTATTCTATCATCGTCATTGGCTCGCCAAAGCCAACCACCTGATTATCAGTTCAATAAATTTTTCATTTTATGAAATTTTTATATTTGCCAATGTTGGCGGAAGTTGAATCTTCGATGGCAGGAGTGACAAGAACTGGTTTGTCCCTATCTTGAAAGGCATACTATTGATCGTGCCGAGACGTCGCTCAAGAGTTTGGTGGATATCTCGGATATAATCATTATATCTGCCGACGCGACGCTTGCCGGTCGACTCATTGACACGAGTTTCCAACTCATCATAATAATGCTCTATTTGAGCACGATCCTCTTGGAAAAGAGCCTCATACACCTCGACAAACTCCTCGCGATGCTGCCGCAGATCCAAGACACGAGTATTCTCCCGATTGCGATAGCGATCGATGACATGCATCACATAGATGCAATAAGCCGGAGCATTCTTGAAGATTAGAGGCATCTCCATCCCATTGGGATCCTTGAGGTACATTACATACCATAACTTATCCCGATAAAACCTCGTCTGCTTATCGCCTCTTGGCCGGATTACGAGCTCATACTTCGAGGCGCCACCTGTAATCTGGTAAATCGTCTGCTGAGCGACACCCTTATGCCGAGAATAAATCAGCTTCAGCACAGCTCTCATCTCGTCAGCGCTCAGATTATCAGCCACTTCATTCACAAAACGAGTAGTGTCCGGATCCTGCTTCTCAAAAGAAGCCGTCATCTTATCAGGGATCTTCAAGAGCATCTCCTTGCGCTCCTGAGCCGAAAGATCGCGCAAATAATGCTTATCATCCCGCCTCGATTGGATCGGTGTTCCCTTGAAGGGCATATTCGGGACAATTCCAAAACCACCTCCTGCCATAGCACCGGCAACACCACCTATAGCACCTCTGAGAGCACCTCCTATAACACCCAATAGAGGACCTGCCAGACCATGGAAGAAGCCACTTTCACCTCCATCATTATCATAATCGGAAGTAGGTTCCGGGTTATCAAAGACAAGGCCAACCGCCTCGCAGAACTCATCCGGATTGCTATAAGCACCAAGCAACAAGACATCCCGATAAGCGTCTCTTAAGATATGGTCAGCCTCATCCATAATAGCCGAAGCTGCGTTCACTATCTCATCCGAGCTTGCATAAGCAGTAATGAACTCCGTCCGATCATACAAGGGATTATAAACCGGGCAAATCATATTATATCCAAGCGCATCGACCACGTCCGCCGACACGTCAAGCACCCGGAGTTTATAATCATAGAAAGCCGAATCCCGATTCCTACCAAACAACAAACTTTCATAGAATGAACTCTCATTATTAGTCGAAGACATACCACTCTCAAGAAGGAAAACAGCACCCTCTGACTCAGCAGGAAGAGAAATATCAGTCGCATCAATCGACTGTATATTAAAAAGTTCGTTAGCATCCATAACACAATATTTTATACTAATAAGCCAAATTTATTATATGATTGTAAGAGCGGGGTTCTTATTATTTACGGTCGTAGGGAATATCTCGTTAGAAACGATAAAATCTGCGTTGCAGATTTTGGATTTCAGCCAGATGTTGCTGACGGAACGCATTTTGCAAGTTACAAGGTCTATCGTAATCTTCGTGATAGCCTCACTGGCTTGATATATTGCAAAATCCATTAACGTCTTGGCGAAACCACGGATTACAAGAGGCTTATCCACGTAAATAGTGCATGAAGCATTCACATCATGTGCACGCACCAGAATATCATCAGTTAGCTCATCGACGAATCGGGCGAACGGACCTTCTTCTATAGGGATGCAGACAAAATCATCAGTAGAGTTAGGTCGTTTACCCGATGAATTTGACTCTACTCTTGATTTACCTATCTTTATAAGTATATATGGTTCTTTGATTCTCGGCAGAGGTGTGCCCTTGAAGATTGTATTGATGAAGTTATCTTCAGTAATCTTAGATACCGAATCCTTAACCAAATCAAAACGACTTGGTGTTTTACTTTCTTCTTGCGTCTTACCATCCTCTACATTCGCACTCACCTCCGAAGTCTCGCCATTCTCAGAATTCTTACTTTTATCACCATCTCCTGATTCCTCCGATGTCGTATCTGAAATGAAAATTGAGGGATAAACAAAACTCAATAAAGAATCGATAATCTCTCTATGCTACTCTCCAAAATCAGACCGGCAGGAACGATTTTTAAGGCAAGGACAAGCAGGCAATGTGA
>JBJEKI010000107.1:0-2080 GCA_051878555.1 Lepagella sp.
TATTCATACCGATGGTCATAATGTAGCTGCTCCATGACGTGTCTTCCTTAACACGCCCCATCATCAAGTTTTCTTGAACTGCGATGAATGCGTCCTGATAAAGATTTTCGGCATCATAGAGCGATAAGCCGGAATACTTCGCCGTCAGACGGCGAAGGAACTCCGGGCGAAGGCGAGTGTACCACTCGCGCACTATATCTTCGTAGTTTTGTGCCATTGTCTTGTCATTCAACCTGCAAATATACTAATTTTCCGCGAGATTTCGATGGATAATCAGCCGAATAGTGATGCTCGACACTAAACTTTTTGGAGCGCGAACTTAATTGCGGTAAATAATGCCTTATGAGCTTTCTTACCTTCTTCGATGATTTGTTCACGAGTAAATTGGGGATGATTGGCTTTATGTTGATTCACAAGACGCTTGATAGAGTTCAACATAGAGCTACTTTCATCAGAATCCCAGACACGATATGCGTCAGCCATGATTAAGAAGTCAAAGAATTGCTCCATGGATAGATTCCCTTTGTATCCCATCATAGGAGCGGTATGGGCAAGGTTGATGAAGCGGTCGAATATTTCAAGATATTGAAATATAGCGAAGAGTCTCAGACGAAGAGCGTCAGTTTTGCTATGATCCGGAATCGTATTGAGTTCCTGAGACAACGTGCCGTAGTAGTAAGCAAGGAATGGTGAGAACTGACCGATTTTGCGAAGTGACATTTCCGAAAAGAGGAGTGTCGCACTGAACACGTCTGTGGCATTTTGCTCAATGAGACTTGGCATAGATTCGTTGACTCGCTGAAAGAATGCCAACTTCTGTTGGGATGCTGTGTTTAGCGCACTCACACCAACGGCTTCTGCCATCGCTTGTGATACCGACAACTGTCGATATTCGTTGATTGTTTGATTGAGATTCATATGAGTGAAATATTTACATACTCATATACCACTGCTATGAAAAGGTAAATAACAAAGTGAGCTGAGTTTCCCCAGCTCACAAAGATTGGCATCAACCTACTTTTCCACGTTAGTAGTATCATCGGCGTTATCGGGTTTTACTTCTCTGTTCGGGATGGGAAGAGGTAGATCCACCGCAACTATTGACACCATCGAAAATCTTTTAAAATGGGAGCGTTGGCTACCAAGCAGTGAAGAATAGCACAATTGAGATTATAATTGAAATCTATCCAAAGATAATAGGCAAAGCTATACCGCATAAGCTTAACATACTTATCAACGAACAGATAAACAGTAGAATCTCAACCACCCAGTCAATCCAGGTCTTCGGTCTCTTTGATTTGTCGTAACACCACTACACCATATGTATAAAGTATGACCCTACGGCAAGCAGATCCGAATACTAAATTGCCTACACAATAAATGATGTTACAATAGATCCGAGACCAGTCAAATTCTCCGTATAGTTTAACGCCTTTTTCACGGCGAGGACTGCCCAGCCATTCGCTGGACAATCCTAAAAATCAATCAGATTTCTCATAATTAAAAATTTAAGATTTATATAAAAGATTATCTAAATAAGACTTCTTACTGTCTTGTATTATTCTGATTTTTCGATGACTACGTTTTGTTTGCGGAGTCGGCGGTTGTTAGCCATGCCGGTTTTGATTGCTTCAACCCACTCATCGGAGCAAACTGCTTGATTTGCTTTCATTGCTTTAGCTATATAGAAAGATAGCGAGCCATACCAAGTGTTTGTTTCAACATCAAGGACTTCTTTATTGACCTGATAAGAACGGCATGCTTCAATATAACATAACCGACGACTGTTCTTTCTCCGTTGCAACTGCGAAATAGTCATTAGTTTCCTTTGTTCTATCAGGAGTATAAACATTCCCTGAACGAGAAAAGCCTTCCCTTGTTCCTCGGATATGGTCATCGTCTCCACGAGAGCCAGTACCGCTGTGGCAGGCATCTAAAATCACAACAAGTTGTCCTTCAGGACCAAGTTTACTACGAATGTCGTTGAAATATACCTCCAACTCATCGTCAAGCAGATGGTTTTGACCCTCATAGACTCCTTCGGCATAGAGCATCTCGGCATCAACGGGGATCAAGGCTT
>JBJEKI010000108.1:0-34232 GCA_051878555.1 Lepagella sp.
TGCTCAAAAATATCCGCCTCTACGACCCAAAAAATTTAAGGAACGCGCTCTAAGGAGTTTGATGCCATGGGAGATGAAATGACCGCAGACGATCATAGACATGGCAAGGATGCGTAGAGCCTCCATACCGGACTCACGCATCCTTGTCTTATCGGAATAAGAGCGCATCTTACTCAGCAGCAGACTCAGAGTCGGCGGCATCCTCCTTCTTTTCCTCCTCCTTGGTGAACTTGTCGAAACCGGCACCGATAAGGATGTTATACCAAGTGAAGAGCTTCTTGACATCGCTGTCATGGACACGATCGCGATCGAAATCGGTAACGATCTCAGCGAACTTATCTTTCAAGCCCTTAGAGGCAACGAGAGCCTTAACATCGATGGGCTGACCTTGGCAATGAGCGAAGACCTTATCGAGGATTTCACCCAGAGGAGTATCGCCCGACTCAGTATACATGGCGATATCACCGAGGCAGATAAGTTTGTCACGACTTTGAGCGGGGAAACGGCGACCTGCGCCGAGTTCCTCGACGATCAGAGAGCCCTTGGCTTGAGTGATAATCTTGAAAAGACCGGGCTTGCCGCTGATAGATATAATTTCTCTAAGCATAATATAAACTGAATTATATGATCAAAAATTAATAATCTACTAACACAAAAGAGGAGCGAGGAGGCTATCGACCTGCGTCAACAGCGAATGGGAGTCATCATTATATATCATCGCCACAGGGATATCTCCGAAATCGGAGCACTCACCATGTTGGGCATCGATGCGGGCTTTAACTTGCTCGATGTCGGCACCATCGCGTCGGCAACTGCGTTCGATGCGAAGCACCTCTGGGGCAGTGACCACCCACATAGCATCGAGTTGCAGATAGAGACGACTAGTCTTCATGATCGCCGACTCCACGAACACCGGCTTGGGATATCTCTCGGCGAAACGCTTCACATCCTCTCTGACGGCGCTATGCACCAGATGATTGAGCCACATACGCGCTTGAGAATCATTGAAGATGATCTTAGCCAGCACCTTAGTGACGATCTTTCCCTCGGGGGAGATGCAATGTCGGCCGAAGCGCCGAGCGATAGCCTCGCGAAGCTGCGGCGACTCATTGAGGATGCGCTTTGCCTGCGAATCGCAATCATACACCGGCAATCCCTTGGCCCGAAGAAGGCGAGAGACCACACTTTTGCCTGCACCTATGCCACCTGTAATACCTATCATTTCTTCTTAACAAGAGTATACTCCACACTGTCTGAGGAGAGCGCCGGATTGATAAGAGCGCCGGAACTATCGACCAGATAGAGCGGTATTCGCGAGCCGGGAGTCTTGTGAGTGTCTTGATAATCGACATAGACACGGATCGGGAAAGAATCATCATTAAATCGGCTCATCGGGACATAGAACGACACGGGGACGCTATTGGGGAACAAGAGCAAACCCTCGCCGGCAGGGAGATTATCGACATCGACGCGTATGTAAGTTTCCTTACGCACGAGCGGCTCAACATTGATACGAACTTCGATCTCCGAGGGGACAAGTTTGACATTGGCAGGAGCTATGATAGGCACGGTGACAACGGTAGACTGCGACAGGTCCTTCTTGACCACCTTCTTGGTGAAGACACGACGGAGAGTATCAGCCTCATCGCGTATCGAGAAAGCGAGCACCGAGCCCTTGACGGGAGTCGGGTTGCCGCTGATGACATAACCGGAAGCTGCGGAGAGGTCGGACTGCACCACGATGGGTACACGTCTGCCGGGCTGATCGGTGTAATATAGGCGGAGTGAATCGATAGATATCCCGGCGATAGAGGCATTGGATCCAAGATCAGCCTTGATCTCGGCATTGAGGTCGGAGGCAGAGATACGGAAGACGCCATGGCGGGCATAATCCTCGAAATTGACTTCAACCACCGGATTTTTGAACACTCCGCTGCGAAGGATGTTGGTGCCCTTGTCGCGAAGAGAGACGTGGAAATCGGTGGGGGGATCGGTGATAAAAGTCACCGAATCGGGGATATTGCTGATGGTGAGTTGCACATCAAACGACTGGGAGACACTCTCATTGAGAGCGGTGATGAACCAGAAAACGGCAGCGATGACCACAAAAACGAGAAACATCAAGGCATCGTGCGACCTCGACGAAGCTTTGATCCGTCGCCACAGAGCCTTGATATTTTCTACACGAGAGCCCACGTCGATGTGGAATGATAAAAAATCAGACTTCGTTACTTCTTGAGGGCTTCTTCCTTGCTCTCATCGCTAACGAGGAAGAGAGAGCCCTTGTCAAACTTGAGGGTAACGCCCTCGGAGACCTCGACGATGGCAGTATCAGCCTCGACGCTACGGATCTTGCCATGGATGCCACCGGCAGACACGACACGGTCGCCCTTCTTCATGGCATCGCGTTGCTTCTTCAGATCCTTCTGACGCTTGGACTGAGGACGGATCATAACGAAATAGAAGATGGCAATCATAGCCACGATCATCAGGATGCCGGACCAGCCGCCACCTTGGGCCTGTTGCAGCAATATTGCATTAAGAATATTCATATTGGTTAGGGGTTATGGGTTACGGGTTACGGGTTATTGGTTATTGGTTATTGGGGTTTAGGGGGCTAATGAGTATTTCAGACGGGGCGGAGTCTATTCTCCTTCTGGAGGCGAGATATGATCGAGCCGAGGATGCCGTGCACGAACTGGCCGCTGCGAGGAGTGGAATAACTCTTTGCCATCTCGATATACTCATTGACGCTCACCTGGATAGGGATCTTGGGAAAATTGAGTATTTCAGCGATAGCAGTCTCGAGGATCACGATATCCATGAATGCGAGGCGATCCTTATCCCAATTAGATCCGGAGACAGCCTCATCGATAAGGAGGCGATACTGCTCCTTATTATTATATAGAGCGCGGATCAGTTCGGCGCCGAAACGGGCATCCTCCTCATCCTTATACTTATCGAGCACGACGTTAAGGCAATCGCCATTTTCTATACGACGTATCGACTTGAGTACGAAAGTCGATAGGATATCGATATCATCATTCCAGAACACAGACATGCTCTCCAAGCAGTCGAGGAAATCGGGGTTGGTAAAGATGATATGTCGATATAGGTCTCTGAGGAACGCAGCATCATCAGCCGCGGAGGTCGAGGGGAGCGACATGTAATAAGCATACATATCGGACGACTTAACGGCGTCGAGGAGCTTATGCATCATGATCGGATCCTCTTCATACCAAAAGATCTTATTATCGCGAATATACTTGATGAGAGCGGGGTCATTGCGGAGCACGTCGACAGCCTGATTCTCCACGAATCGGAGATTAGGGTTGATATCCTGTTCGGTAGGGAGGTGTTTATGCCGAGCCTCATCGAGGAGACGCTCTTCGAGGTCGGTGAGTTCGACGGGGAGATATAGGAGTCGCATATAGAGTTGGCGCGACATATTAAGGCCATATTCGAGAGCTCTGAGGACATCGACTACATTGTCTTGCGAGGTGAGGAAATTGACGAAAGTGCGGTTCATCATCTCCTTCATACGCTCCAGGCCTTTGAGTGTATAATGCTCGCGTTGGGAGATCAGAGAGAGGAGTGTCGGCTCCTTGATGATAACGAAATTGAAAAGATCGCTCCAAAGATTTTCCTCAGGGGCATTATGATTTTTGCTCAGATCCTTAAGGTAATTCTTATACAAGCCGGACTCCTTGACAGCCTCAGCCACAGGGGCAAGGGCATCGAGGAGTTGAGGGGCAGCAGAGCGGCTATTTTCGATCATCTGCTTGACGGTCTCATCGATAAGTAGTCGAGAGATAAAGCGAGTATTGAGGAGGGGACGATCGCCGGGGCGTCGCTCCACAGATTCCGCCACCTTGATAATAAGCAAGAGCAAATCCTGATAGAGGGCGAAAGAGAAACGTTTCTCCTTGGTAGGCGCCGAGGGAGTTCGCTCGAGCGTGAATTGCTTTTCGACTAACAGAAACGAATAGAGCGTCTGTATTACTTTGATACGTATTAAAATACGGTTGATCATAACTCTTTATGATAAATTCAGATTCAGATAAATGGGGTGGAAAGAGGAGATAAGGGAAGGTGTAGATATACCCTACTTGCCACTTGCCGACACAAAGTTACACTTTAATTGCGACGTATGCAAATTTTTCTACAATTTGCCACGTTGACGCACTACTTCATACATCATAACTCCGGCGGCTACCGAGACATTTAGCGATCCGATATTACCCTGCATCGGTATAGCGACGAGTTCGTCGCATAGTCTCAGCACTTCATCGGAGATGCCTACATCCTCGCTACCCATCACTACGGCAGTCGGCACAGTGAAATCGCAGTCGGTGAAGAGTGTGGAAGCCTTCTCAGTGGCAGCCACGACCTTGATGCCGGAATCCTTAAGGAATCTGACGGCGGCTACGAGGTCATTTTCGCGGCAAACGGGGATGTAGAAAAGAGCGCCTGCAGATGTTTTTACAGCATCGGCAGTTACCGAGACGCTATTGCGCTTGGGGATGACGATGCCATTTACGCCGGAGCAATCGGCAGTGCGGGCGATAGCGCCGAAATTGCGTATATCGGTGAGGCCGTCTAAAACGAGCAAGAATGGGTTGGCACCATCCTCATAGAGAGCCGGGAGGAGATGGTCGAGGCGATGATAAGTCACCGGAGAGATCTGGGCGATGACACCTTGATGATTCTTGGATGTGATGCGATTGAGGCGCTCCTGCGGCACACGCTGAGTCAGTATGTCAAACTGTCTGATTTTGGCGATCAACTCGCGAGCGAGGTCGCCACCGAGGTCCTTACGGATGAAGACTTTATCTATACTTTTGCCGGCATCGATGGCTTCGATCACGGCTCTAATTCCGAAGATATAATCCATGTTTGGGTTATGGGTTATTGGTTATTGGTTATGGGATAAAAGGGCTTTAGCAGCAGAGATGGCTTGCTCGGAGACTTCGCTTCCGGAGATCATGGCGGCAATCTCGCGGACTCTCATATCGTCTGTGAGGGGTGTCACCATGGTGAGGGTGCGAGCGTCATCATCGCGCTTGAAGACCTTGAAATGGGCATCGCCTTTGGCGGCAACTTGCGGGAGGTGGGTGATCGCCATGACCTGCATATTGCGAGCCATATCATGCATCATACCGCCCATTTTGTCGGCTATTTCACCCGACACGCCGGTGTCGACCTCATCGAAGATGATGGTGGGGAGATCGACATATCGGGCGAGGATCGCCTTGAGCGAGAGCATAGTGCGGGCGAGTTCTCCACCCGAAGCTACGGCATCGAGGGGAAGGAGCTGGCCATTCTTATTGAACGAGCAGAGGAACTTCACCTCATCCTGACCGGAGTAGCATAGCTTACGCGACGCCACTTCGACCTTGAAATTGATGTTGGGAAGGCCGAGGGGGCGAGCCAACTCGCATATCTTATTTTGGAGGCACTCAGCCCCTCGGCGGCGCGACTCGGAGAGGTCGGCGGCGCGACGCTTGAGGTCGGCAGCGAGGGCATGTGCCTTGCTTTCGAGCTTAGGGAGATAATCGTCGGAATCATCGGCGACAGCCACCTGACGTTTGAGATCCTCAAAGAGGTCGACGAGTTCATCGGCAGAGGCGACGTTGAACTGACGGATTTGCTCATAATATAGGTTCATTCTCGCCGAGAGACGATCGAGCGAGGCGGGGTCGGTGTCGAGCGAGGCGTTGAGGTCGTCGATGGTCTCATAGATATCGCGGCACTCGGCGAGGAGGGAGCGGAGTCGTTGAGGGATCGACGCGGGAGCATCGGCGGTCAACTTCGGGTCGAGGATAGCGAAATTGATCTTATCGGCGATGGCTGCAGCTTGCGGCAGAATCGTCTGCATACCTGCAGGGTTATCGCCCAGAAGTGCGGAGAGAGCGGCAAGGCGCTCCTTGATATCATTGGCATCGGAGAGAGCCTCAAATCGACGTTCGATCTCCGCCAATTCCCCCTTACGCGGGGAGAGGGTGTTGAGTTGGGAGAGTCGAAAACGGAGGAAATCGATATTTTCGGCAGCGCGAGTGCGAGCATCACGTCTCACCTTGATCTCATGGATGGTCTCTACATATTCAGTGAAAAGCTGCTGATATTCGGCGCGAAGTGCTGCATTATCGGAGAGAGTGTCTACGATATGCAGGCGTTCGGCGGGGTCGGATATCCGGATATTGGCATGTTGGGAGTGAATATCGATAAGACGCGGAGCGATGGCAGCGAGAGTCTGGAGTGTGACCGGCTGGTCGTTGACGAAGACCCTGGAGCGTCCTGAGGTGCTGATCTCACGGCGCACGGAGATAGAGGGGGAGTCGCCATCGTCGATCCAATCGATACCCTTCTCCTCGAAGAGGGGTCGGAGATCGGAATCAACATCTTCGAAGAGGGCATCGACCACCGACTTGGTGGTACCATCAGAGATGTAGCGAGTATCGGCACGTCCACCCATCACAAGAGATAGGGCTCCGAGGATGATCGACTTTCCGGCACCCGTTTCACCGGTGATGATGGTGAGACCGGGGGCAAACTCCAATTCGAGGTGGGAGATAAGTGCGTAATTATCGATAACGAGAGACTTCAGCATATCGCTAAGAGGGGTATGAAAATCGGGTTACTTCGTATCCGGATTTTTTATCTTGTTAAGTCGAGAAGACTCGGTGGGATAGATGGGCTGGAGGAGATCGTAGACCTTCTGTCGTTCGCTCTCGGGAGCCATAGAATAGATATTTACCAGTTCATCGAGTTTGGCATCTCTGAATATGGAGAGCGCCACCGACATTGGAGCCGAGTCATAGATTTTCTTGATTTCGGAGAGAGACTCAGTGATGACAGCGCGACCCTTGTCGGGCGAGGTGACCATCTCGTCGAGTCCCTTGCGATGGTAGTTATAGAGAAGGCTGCGGATGCCGGAAGTGTTGCCATCGGTATAAGAACTGAGCACGGCGGCACGGTTCTTATTATCCTCGAAAGTACGCCAACCGATTTCGCCCGACGACTGCTGATACTGCACGATGCTCTGCACGCGCTCGTAGAAGGGTTCGCCGCCGAGATAAGAGAATGTATCGAAATCGAGCGCCAGAAGGAGGAATGCGTAATAATCGATGATGGCAGTAAGATTGCTTTCGGGAGCCGACTCGTTATAGGTTAGGGGGTCTCCGTCGCGATAATTGAACTCCACGCGTGTATCCTTGAAATTGAATATGGTGGTGGTGTAAGTGCTGTTGTATACCGGACGGATGAGCTGAACCTGTAGGTCACCCTTGATACGATCATCTGTATACTCGCTGACGGTGAGGTAGAAATTGATCTCGATGCGTTCGACGGGAGAGAAAGTGGCGTCGGTGAATCGCGTTTCGTTGAGATAGGTGGTGATTTCCTCCTTGAGCGACTCGAAGACGCTTCGGTTGGTGCCCTCTATCTTCTGGGAATTGATCTCCACATTGGCTTTAAATTCCTGGGCGAAAGATATAGCAGAGCCGATAGAAATGCAGAGCAAGAGCGCCAACACCCGGAGTGGGCGCAGCGAGTGACGTCGAGTGAAAAGATGATCAGAAAGAGTCATAACAATAAGAGTGCGTACCTGAAAAATTTAAACTTTATCATCCACGGGGTCTTGGCGTAGTGAGACAATTGAATCGACGATATCGGCGGCAACATCCTGCTTTGACTTGAGTGTATAAGCGATCTGCGAGCGATGGGTGATGATGGTCACCTTGTTGGTGTCGGTGCGGAAACCGGCGCCGGGGTCTCGGAGGGAATTAAGCACGATCATATCGAGGTGTTTGCGGTCGAGTTTGGCGAGGGCATTGTCGATAGGGTGATCGGTCTCGAGTGCAAAACCGACGAGGGTCTGTCCGGGTCGACGGCAAGCGCCACATTCGGCGGCGATATCGGGATTTTCGACGAGTTCAATCTGCATGCTGTCAGCGAGTTCGCGTTTGATCTTAGAGTCAGCCTGAGTGGCGGGGCGATAGTCGGCGACAGCAGCTGAGAATATCATGACATCGGCAGAGGGGGCGGCATCGAGGGCAGCATGGTGCATCTCGAGAGCCGAGGAGACATCGATGCGGGCGGCGACACCGGGAGGGGTGTCGAGAGTCACGGGACCGGCGATGAGGGTGACTTCAGCGCCACGTTCGGCACATTCTCGAGCGATGGCGAAGCCCATCTTGCCGGTAGAGAAATTACCGATGAAGCGCACCGGGTCTATCTTCTCGTAGGTAGGTCCGGCGGTAATAGCCACCTTGACACCTTCGAGATCTCGGCTGCGACTGAAATAGTCGGTGATGCGAGAGAGTATCACTTCAGGCTCCTCCATTCTGCCGCGCCCCACAAGGTGAGAGGCGAGCTCACCGGAGGCGGGATATATCACCTCTACCCCATCGGCTTCAAGGGTGGCGATGTTGCGTTGGGTGGAGGGATGGCTCCACATGTCGAGGTCCATCGCCGGGGCCACCATGACATGATGTTTGGCAGATAGATAGGTGGTGATGAGCATATTGTCAGCCACACCGGTGGCCATCTTGGCGATCGTGGAAGCAGTGGCGGGGGCAACGATCATCAGATCTGCCCATAGGCCGAGTGAGACATGGCTGTTCCACTGGCCGGTGTTGGCGGTGAAGAACTCGCTGATGACAGGTCGTCCGCTGAGGGCGGAGAGGGTGACCGGAGTGATGAACTCACGGCCATTGGGGGTGATGACCACCTGAACCTCGGCTCCCGCCTTGACGAGAAGGCGAAGTAGATGAGCCGACTTATAGGCGGCGATGCCGCCGCTAATGCCGAGCACTATATGTTTGCCTTTGAGCATGATAGGGATAGACTACGTGGGTGATGATGGATATGCGGATTAATGCGTGCTCTTGGGAGGATATACCTCGTAATAGAGGGCAGTCATGACATCCTTGGTATTCTTGGGAAAATCAGCCTGCATAGCCCAGGAATAGAAAGAGCGTTCGAGGCGGAACACCTCCTTGACGGGACGCCCCTTGTGCTTACCGAAGTTGAACACCGGTTCGTTTTGGTCGTTGAGCACGATTCGCGAGGCAAGGTCGAGGGCTCGTCCGGAGCGGGAGAAGTCAGCCAACTTTTTGACATCATTTTCGAGCTGGGGATAGCGGTCGAGTTGCGATTGGAGCACTTCGTAAGTGGCGCGAGTGTCGGCGAATGCGGAGTGTGCATCCTCGAGTTCCTTGCCGCAGTAGAAGCGATAGGCGGCTACGAGGGTGCGTTGCTCCATCTTGTGGAAGATGTTCTGAACATCGACGAAATTGCGACCGGCGATGGTGAAATTGACACCAACGCGAGCGAACTCCTCGACGAGGAGGGGAACGTCGAATTTGTTGGAATTATACCCGGCGATATCGGCATCTTCGAAGACCTCGAGGAGATGTTGAGCCACCTGAGCGAAAGTCGGCTTATCGGCGACATCCTGATCGGTGATATGGTGCACGGCAGTGCTTGCCTCGGGGATATGGATGCCGGGGTTAATGCGCATGGCTTCGGAGATCTCACTGCCATCGGGGAGCACCTTGATATAGCAGATCTCGACGATACGGTCGGAGAGGATGTTGGTGCCGGTGGTTTCGAGGTCGAAGAATACGAGAGGGCGAGACAGATTCAGTTTCATAGCACTTGCATTGGCATTTGGATAGTGATCAGATCATCGTCGTCGCGCTTCTCGAGGCCGGAGAAGATGCCTGGGCGTGCGGGGTCTGCGAGCTTGATGACCGCGGTATCGTCCTGGATATTTGAGAGGATTTCAACCATAAAGACGCCGTTGAAACCAACGACCATGCTATTGCCGGCATATTCACAGGGCACACGTTCTTCAGCCGAAGTGCCATAATCGAGGTCTTGGGCAGAGAGGATTACCTCATTGGGTTGGACATTGAGCACCACCAGACTTGAAGACTTGGGGGCGAAGAGGTTGACGCGGCGGAGAGCCTTGATCATTGAGGCGCGGTCAACGACGAGAGAGAAGGGATTGTTCTCGGGGATGACGCGGGCATAATTGGGGTAACGGCCGTTGATGAATACCGAATAGAGGAGATACTCACCAAACTCGAAAGTGCCACCCTTGGGGTCGAAAACGATCTTGATGTCGGTATCCTCCTTGGAGATAAGAGATTGGAGCACGCCGGCAGTTTTGGAGGGAAGGATGAAGGAGTTTTCAGTCTCGGGCGACTTTTGGGCGTTGATATAGCGCACGAGCTTGTGGGTGTCGGAGCTGACGAAAGTGATGTCGTGTTCGTGGATATCGAAGAAGATACCTGTCATAACGGGGCGAGAGTTGTCGGCGCTGACGGCAAACCAGGTATTATTGATACCCTTGAGCACCATTTCAGCGGGGAGGATCAGTTCGGAAGCATTCTCATCGAGAGGCTTACGGAGGGGATACTCGGCGGCATCGACACCCATGAAATTGAAGTGACCGTTGAGGAATCGGAGGTCAATCTCCTTGGTATCATCATTGATGAAGAAATTGAGGGGCTGATTGTCGATCTCCTTGGTGATTTCGAGGAGTCGGCGAGCCTGTACGGCGATAGCGCCCTCTCCTTCGCAGTCGAACACGGGGAGATAGGCAGTGAGGACATTTTCGGAATCGGATCCTGTGATGCTGAGGCGATCGCCCTCAACACGGAGGAGGAAATTCTCGAGGATCTTGATAGCATTTTTGGAGCTAATGACTTTAGAGACAGCCTGCAGTTGCTGTTGGAAAGCCTTGCCTTCTACACTAAATTTCATTGTAATAGACTTATATAAGACTTATAATAATTAAATTCTAAGAAAGTAATGAAGGGGGTAATGATGACGTCGTTGCGCCACACCTCCTCAATCTGCAAATATAATAATATTTTTTGGAATTTAAAAGCGTAGGGCACAGAAAAAAAGAAAGAGGCTATGCTTGGATAGCACATAGCCTCTTAAATATGGTACGATCGGGATGCATCCGAGGGGGATGCAGTGAGAGATCGTATTAGTTTTCTTCTTCGGCAACGACGTCGAATTCGATGTCAGCGCTCACGTCACGGAGGAAGTGAACGACAGCCTTGTAAGAACCGAGTTTCTTAACGGTTTCGAGTTCGATGATCTTGCGGTCGATGTTATGACCGATTTTAGCGAGCTCACCGGCGATAGTGGCAGCGTTGACCGAGCCATAGATATTGCCATTGGCAGCGGCTTTTGCAGTGATGGTGAACTTCACATCGGCGAGAGCAGCAGCAGCGGCTTCAGCCTCTTCGTGGATCTTAGCGATCTTGTGAGCGCGTTGTTTTTGGTCTTCAGCGAGACGTTTGAGAGCGGCGTCAGAAGCGATGATGGCCAGACCTTGGGGGATGAGGTAGTTGCGGCCATAACCGCTTTTCACCTCGACAACATCATCCTTATAACCGAGACTTGGGATATTTTCCTTGAGAATTACTTTCATTGTGATACGTTTTAAGAATGATTATTTCATAAGGTCGGTAACGTAGGGAAGGAGAGCGAGGTGACGAGCACGCTTCACAGCCTTGGCTACGCGGCGTTGGAACTTGAGAGAAGTACCGGTGATGCGGCGGGGAAGGATCTTACCCTGCTCGTTGAGGAACTTCTTAAGGAACTCAGGATCCTTGTAGTCGATATACTTGATGCCGCTACGTTTGAAACGGCAATATTTCTTCTTTTTGGTGTCCACAGTGAGTGGAGTGAGATAGCGGATTTCGTTGTTTGCTGCCATAATTAAGCCTCCTTTGCTTCAGTAGCCTCAGCGGGAGCTTCGGCTTGGTTTTCCTGCGGTTTTCCTGCTCTCAGTTTGCGACGCTTCTCAGCATATTCCACTGCATATTTGTCGAGGTGGAAAGTAAGGAAACGGATCACGCGCTCGTCACGGCGATAAGCTGTTTCGAGGGTTTTAACGATGGTGGGCTCAGCCTCAAACTCGAAGAGGCAGTAGAAGCCGGTTGACTTTTTCTGGATAGGATATGCGAGCTTGCGAAGACCCCAGAGCTCCTCGTTAACGAGGGTGGCATTGTTCTTCTTGAGCACATCCTTGAATTTTTCTACCGCTTCCTTCATCTGATCATCAGACAAAACGGGAGTCAAAATGAAAACGGTCTCGTAATGATTCATAAAAATTGAATGTGTTAGAAATTTTTGTTAAACGATTGAAAAATGAGGCGATTAAGAAAGCCGCCCACACTTTTGCGGTGCAAAGTTAATACAATTTTCCGAAATACGCAAATTCCCACCAAAAATAAGTAGCAAATCGAGGCAAAATGACCGATTCAGAAAGATTTAGAGCGCGTTCATAGATGGCGTTCCTTAGAATTTGCGGAGGGTTTTGAATTTTGTCGGGAGGTAGTCTACGTATATTTCTACCAAGAGGCATAGTTTGCCGTTGACGAGTCCGACGATTTCGCAGTAGGTGGAGGGCTTGCCGGCTACGACATTGGCATAAGGGAGAATTGCGTTGATTTCCGACTCTTTCAACAAGGTAAAATCGAGATTATTATGGTCGGCAAACTCAAGTTTTGGATTATAAAAAATAGTTTGGCAATCTTTAGATATAGCTAAACGCTCTGCCCTGTTATTAGAGCTGAAATAGGGTGTAAACTTATGACTTAAAACCAGAAAGCCGTCAATGATGCGTCCAAACATTATGCCATCTTTCTCGTAACCGGAGACATTTACAGCCACATAGTCGGCATACTTTTCAGGTGTAAACCAAGCCTTCTGATCCCAATCATAGCCAAAGGAACTAACACGATGAATGTCATTGCGAGTGACGGGGCTAAGATTTATTTCTTTAGTAAAGCGTTTGGAGATGTATGCTACATTACCATGAGACGCCAATACGGCATACCATTCGGGGGTTTCGTCAATCACGATAAATCTTTCTCCGCTATAAGCCGTAATCGGCGAAATAACTAAGCCACGGCGTTTTGTTGCAGGGTCGTTGCTCCAAGTTTCAAAACAGTCGTCGGAGTCGTCTTGGCATACACTCACAAGACGCGGAGCCGTTGTCGACGGATCTTTACGGAGACTTACGTTATCGCCGGTTGCCTCGATGATTTTGGATATTTTGGGCATCACTACTTCATATCCTACTTGAGCCGATGCGGTAAAGCTGATAAGCAAAATGGCTGAAAGAGCCAGCGCCGAGATTAGTTTTTTCATAAAATTGGTATTTGTTAAAATTATTTGGCAAAGATAACCAATTTTTTTAACATTTCTGCCCGGCTCAAAAAAGTTTTATCGGGCAGCAATAATTTTTATTTGTTATTTTCTTATATTCCTATTCGGTCAGATTTATAGGGAGTATTATATCGATCGTTAAAAAAATAAAGAGGCGTAGACTGCTATGCCACGCCTTAGTGAACAGGTGGTAGGAATACCTATATAGACAGATGTGGAAATAACAGCTCTACGCCTTATAGCGCGGAGACAGTCATGCCCTTCTCTTATCTATTGTGAAATAAGTTTCCTACGCTTCGTTCACTCAAGCTGAAGACATAACGCCTCTTGTTTTCAGTACGCAGAATTGGAGTGATTCCAATTCGCTACAAAATTACGAATAAATTATACAACCACAAATATTTCTTAGAGCGCGTTCCTTTGAGTGCGTTTCTCAATCTTCGATACCCAGCCCTTCTCTTGAGAAGAAAGCCTCTACGGCATAGAGCGGTATATTTTCCATCCACTGCTGATCGGCATAAGGCAACATAGAGCATCGGAGAGCCTTCAGAGAATATCCGACAAACTCATTGTGGACAAATGTCGAGAGTGATTTCGACCGAACATTCTCTTCCGCCTTCACTTCGACAGGTATTACACGCCTGCCACCTTGCACTACAAAGTCGACCTCCAATGGTGAATTATCCTTACTGTAATAGAACAAATCATCGGCGATGCTATCAGAATCCTCCAACGATTTGATTTGATTCATCACATAATTCTCAGTGAATGCACCCTTAAATTCAGTAAAAGCCCCCATTCCCAATAACATAGCACTTGATCGCGCCCCACACAGACAAGCCAGCAAACCGACATCATGCAAGAACACTTTGAAAGCCGAATTATCGGCATAAAATTTCAATGGTTCTTCCGGCTTGGAAATACGGCATACTTTATATATAAGGCCGGAATCCACAAGCCACTGTATTGATTTTTCGTATTCAGCAGCTCTTGCCCCTTTCTTGACAGCTCCAAATATAAATTTTTTGTTTTCTTTTGCCAACTGAGAGGGGATGCTATCCCAGATCATACGGATTCTTTCCACTTCCGATTTGGTATGCTTACCCATATCACCAAAATATGCGCTAAGAATGGCTCTCTGCACATTTCTTGTCTCTCGCGCATTATGGCTCTCTATCCATATAGATACAGCTTCAGGCATTCCACCTGTAAAATAGTATTGGCGCAAGTATTCCACGAGTGTTTCATGATGAATAGCAAGATCTGCCCATTTTAGACTTCGCAATAAATCCGCCAAACGATCTCTGCCATTAGCCATCAGAAACTCATCGAATGTCATAGGATACATCCTTAGATTGTCGATTTTACCCACCGGGTAACTCTCGTCCTCTCTCAATGATATACCCAACAACGAACCGGCCACAACGACATGAAGGTCTCGCATATCTTCGCAGAAATATTTTAATGCAGGTATGCCGTTTTTCACCTCTTGTATCTCATCGAAAAACAGCAATGTCTTGCCGGGTATTATGCTACATTCACTATTTTGCTCCAACTGATAGATGATACGAGCTATATTGAAGTCTGAAAACAATGACGAAGCGAAAGGATTGTTATGACAATTTACATAGACAAAATTGTCAAACTCCTTCTCTCCAAATTCTATCAGTATATAGGTTTTGCCGACTTGTCTTGCACCGAGTAATACGAGCGGTTTGTGGCGTGGATTTTCCTTCCACTCCATCAAATTTTTGTAGATTTTTCTCTTCATTTTTGGCTACCTTTTAGTTTGAATCACAAAGATACTGAAAATCAACGTAATATGCAAGTGATTTACATTTTTATGAACGTTCAACTGAGTAAAAACCACATTTTCATGAACGTTCAACAGAAGGAAAACCATACTTTTATGAACGTTCAACAGGGCAAAAAGCACATTTTTATGAACGTATCTTCGAAAATCGCGAAAAGGTGTATTACAGGGTTTAATACGAAGGTATTTAAAGTTAAATTTGGACAACGGATTACGCTGATTATCACGGATTTGAGCTACGACGTATTGGAAGGATTTGGCCATGATGTTCAATAATCTTTTTTGCAAATTGTTTTATATCAGCTACTTGCGTATTAAACGGTAGAAAAGTGATGACGCAGATTCTGTAAAGGGTGCAGATGATGAAGTTTTAACGTATTTAACTTTTATAAACCACAAAAGGCGGATGTATGTGCATTTTGGGGGGCACACCAATATCAATACCACAGAAATTTACGGCGATGTGATGATGGAAATGAATTTGATGGTATTATCTATTTGGATGGCGCGGATGTAATATGTTGCGTAAAAAGCCAAAATACTACATTGATTTCATGAAAAAGACGACAAACAATGATTTTCTAGTCTCATCAATTCAAAATATTGGCAAAATATTTGGTTGTTGCCGAAATTTTGCGCATCTTTGTCCCCAACAAATGACATTTATAATGAAGAATTACAGTCAAGACATAATAGACTATGCTCTCTCGCATCCCCAATTCGGGTTGCATGAGCTATACTCATATCTTGATAAGGAAGGTAACAAGGATATATCCCACAAAACGGTTTCTTGGTATCTCACAAAATTAATAGAATCAGGAAAACTCCAAAGGGTGGCACATGGGAAGTATGCTATAGGGGCAAAACAGCAATTCTTGATAACCCCTACAGATGAACAGTTTAGCCTGAATGAAGAGCTTAAACAGAAATGGCCGTTTGCCAACTTCTGTATATATAATGGTAGTGTCATCAGCCCTCTGCAGCATCATCTTTCAGCCAATAATATCACATACATAGAAACCGAGCGTGATGCTGTAACAGCTGTATTTAACTATTTGAGGGATGAGGGGAAAACCGCATATTTGTGCCCAACGCGCGAACTTATATATAATTATATAGACTTGTCACAGCCTTCCATATTCGTCAAGCCGCTTATTACAGAGTCACCCGTCCAAGAATGTAGTGGAATACTGGTTCCTACATTAGAAAAGCTTTTGGTGGATTTGCAGAAAGACAAAGATTTTTTCTACCTGCAAGAAGCAGAAGGCGTGAACATATTCCAAAACGCGCTGTCACTCTACTCTATCAATGAAAGTCGCCTTTTGCGATATGCAAGTCGTCGTGGTATAAGAAAAGAAATAAAAACAATTATCCAAACTATAAATTCCCATGATTAGCAAAGAGTGTTTTACAACCGATTGGATTGCCCAGAAATCCATAGAACTGCTATACAATGACAAAAACCTCATTGAAAAGGTCATTCGAGCCTTTTCTTTGCTCGAAATGTTAGCTGCGTCGGGCTGTCCTTTCCATTTCAAGGGTGGCACAAGTTTGATGCTTATCCTTGGCGAAGGTTCTCATCGTCTTTCTATTGATATAGACATCATGTGTCCACCTGGCACGAATATTGAAGACTATCTGAAAGACTATGCACAAAGTGGTTTCTTGGAGTATCAACTTATTGAACGCCGTCAAGCAGGGAAGGATGTACCGAAAAGTCATTCCAAGTTCTTTTATCAAGTGGCATTCAAGGGGCAATCAGATATGACATCTTTCATCCTTCTGGACGTGCTGTATGAGGATTGTCACTACCATAAGACCAATGCCATAGACATTGCAAGCCCATTCATTAAGCTTGATGGTGAGCCATTGAAGGTTGTAGTACCTTCTGTTGAGGACATTCTCGGAGATAAGCTGACAGCAGTCGCACCAGAGACAACGGGCATCCCATATTATAAAAACGACAAACTTACAACCTTGGAGATTATCAAGCAACTATATGATGTGGGGAGGCTCTTTGACAGAATGCAAGACATAAATACGGTTTCACAATCGTTCAAGGCTATTGCCGACGTGGAACTTGGCTATCGAAATCTGGGGCATGACCTGTCACAAATCTATGACGACATTCGACAGACTGCACTAAACATCAGTACAAGGGGCTTTGTTGACAAGGATAAGTTTGCTTTGTTACAAAAGGGCATCATCAACATCAAGCCTTTCATGTATAAGAGTGCTTACCGCATTGAAGAAGCAATTATTGATGCAGCAAAAGCAGCGTACCTTGCCACACTGATAGAAACTGGCAGTGATACTGTTGAACGATTCATTAATGCACAACTTACTGAAGATTTGTTGATAAAACCTGTTTTGACTAGCAAATTGAACAAGTTGCGTATTGGTTTACCCGAAGCATATTTCTATTGGGCAAAGACAAGCCTGTTGATGAAATAATAAAGGCATTAGGCAATCAGAAAAAAAACGAGACAGAGATTGGGTCGTGAACAAAGAGCAATGCTTGACAATGTAAGACAATCAAATAAAACTATACAATTATGATTACAGACCAACTTACAAATACAATTTACTTTTCTCACATGCTTGAACAAGTGTGTCCAGATTTGTATCGTTCAATATCATCTTTGAAAGAAAAAGGTTATCCAATAGAGTTTTTCAAAGGTGCAAAAGATATGTGGGCACGTGATTATATGCCGATACAGGTTGCTCCTGACAAGTTTGTGGCATTCAAATATCTCCCAGACTATCTCCTGAATTCAAAGTATAGAGATTATATAACTGAAAATGTTGCTGAGATTGCTCGCGAAATTGTAGGTGATGAAGCCGAGGTGATAGATACAGACATTATTGTTGATGGTGGAAACGTAATCAAATGCGATAATGCTGTTATCATGGTCGACAAAGTAATTCAGGCTAACCCTCACTATTCTGCAAGTAAACTCCTTGCAGAATTGACTCGCTTGTTCGGTTGCGAAGTATTCCTCATCCCTTGGGATGAGGAAGAAGGCATATATGGTCATTCTGATGGAGTTGTAAGGTACTTGTCTAATGGCGACCTTCTTTTTACAAAATATCCTGATCCCAAATACATGAAACAGTGTCAATCTATGTTGAAGGTTCATTTCAACAAAATGCACAATTTCTGGATGCCTTCAGGTGGAGCCAAGTGTCGTGAACGTTTCCAATGGGCTTACATAAACTATATCCGCACAAAGGACTATATATTCATGCCTGCACTATCAAAGAATGCAGATTGCGTAGAAGATACGACGGTTCGTCGCCAGTTTGAACTTCGTTTCCCTGAATATCCAAAGGAGAACATCATCCCTGTATACGCACTTGAAGCCCTCAAACAGGAAGGAGGACTCCATTGTTGTTCCTGGAATATTCTCAAATAATATCACAATTTATGAAACAGCATACAAGACATAATATAATATGCTTAGAAGCGGAATGGGAATATAGCGAGCAAAACCCCAACAATCGCTTTAGTCTTAACACCTTACCAATGCTTAATTGGTTAAAAGAGGCATACGACTGTGAGGTGATATATAGAAGATTCAGAACAAAGTTTGACCTGAAGTATTATCTTGACTACTTTCGTGCTCATGCAAAAGGTGATGATGATGAAGAAGACTTCAACAAATATGACATTATATATTTCGCCTGTCACGGTGAAAAGAAAAGCTTGTGGATTGAAGGGCAATCAGTACCCCTCACTACTTTAGTGAAGTGGGCAAAAGGCTTTTTTAAAGACAAGGTCATTCATTTCAGCTCTTGTAGAACAATGTCTAACAAAATCGATTCAAAGCACTTCAAGAGAGAGTGCCAAGCCTTAATGGTGAGTGGCTATCAAAAATCTGTAGATGCGATGGATTCAAGTATAGCAGATATTGCGATAATGAATGATTTGCTTTCCCTGGAAGAAATTGAAGTCGAAAGATATACAGATAGAGATAGTAAGTTCTACCAGAAATACGAATCGCTTTTAGATGATCTCGATTTCCATGCTTGTTAATTGTAAAAAAAGAAACTAAAAAATACAAGACTATGAATAAGAAATCTTTCTTCTTGGGTGTCGTGACAGGTATTGTCCTGACATTCGTTGGCTTATTCGTTACTGGATTGGTAAATCAAAACTCCGCAGGTAATGACCCAATCCAGTATCTTGAAAAGCCCATGAGTTATGAGAACAAAAAGGAAACATCTTTCAAGGTACTTCAAGTCCTTGGTAATGCAGCACTGGCAACTGAGGCTTCGGACAAGATTGGCGGCGATGTGATGTATTATGGTAACACTGTTCTCATTCTTGGCGAGAATTACTATAGTGACCAGATTGTAACAGTAAAGAATCCTCAGAGAGTAGGAACATATGGTTATACTACAAATGGTGGTATGCCTAAGACTGTCCCTGTAATAGATGGAGATATGGAGTAATCATTTTAAAATATTGAATCATGGATTTCCGAAACAAACTGATAATATTTAGAGCGCGTTCCTTAAATTTTTGGGGCCGTAGGGGTCGTAGCCTTGAGTCGATTTTGATTACTTGCTGTAAGGAGCATACGCACGTATGTGACTGAAAGCAAGTGATCAAAAGCGGCCAAGGATACGACCCCTACGGCCCCAAAAATTTAAGGAACGCGCTCTAAGGATTTTGGCAATGATGCTCAATGACTGAAAATGATCTCGGCTACGCGGTTCTTGGGCGAGGATTTGGTTATGATATTCAATGATCTTTTTTCTACGCATCTGAGGGGGGATATGAACCTCAGATTTTCTCGATTTTTCCGGTTTTATGCCTTTTTATCCGTAGGGATTATTTATCTTTGCGACAAATTTTATTGATATGAAGAAATTTACTATTCGATTGGAGAGACCGACTGAGCAACGTGAGGTCGAGAACTTGGTACGCGAATCTTTCTGGAATGTTTATCGTCCCGGATGTTTGAAGCATTATGTCTTGCATTGTCTGCGTCACGATAAGGCTTTCATTCCTGAGCTAAACTATGTCATGGAAATCGAAGACGAGGAGAGTCGGCAACCCAAACTGATTGGACATCCATCTGTATACATGCTTGCATTTCCACCGACGACGGGCGGCAATTGCCCATAATCACCTTAGGGCCTATCGGCATCCATCCCGACTACAAGCGGAAAGGATATGGCAAGGCACTGCTCGACTACGTGCTTGATCGGGCCGTAGAGATGGGGTTCGGAGCCATCTGCTTTGAAGGGAATATTGACTTCTATGGCAAGAGTGGTTTTACGTATGCATCACGGTTTGGCATTCGCTATCAGGGTTTGTCGGAGAGAGAAGACGCCTCCTTCTTTCTCTGCAAAGAATTGCAACCCGGCTATCTCGACGGCATTACCGGCGAATATGCCACGCCTCGGGGATATTTCGTCGACGAAGCAGAGAGCGAAGAATTTGACCGGCAATTTCCGGCAAAGCAAAAATTGAAACTACCCGGCCAGTTATGGTAATCTCAATTAAATGTTGTAAATTTGCAACTGACACTATCTATGACTGAAACCGTGCCCTCTGAGTGTTTTGATGGAACTGTCATTGTAGTGATATAGGCTATTTTTTTTGCAAGTAAATACAATATTATATATGAGAAAGAGTTTAATTCGAATTTTTATGTTCGCTATTTGTTCACTTGGAGTGACAGCGGCGCAGGCCTACGTGAGCCGTGCCGTAGAATTTGAGACAGTCAATGAGGTGGTCCGCCTCTATCCCGAGCAGAAGGATGAGATCGGCCGTGGTGTCCATCAAGTTGCCATGCTATGGGATCAGCGCGATGGTTCCGATGCCGAATTTACCAAGTTCTGCGTCGACAACTATATCAGCGCCCCCGAGCAGCGCGACAAGATGTTCCTCAAAGTCAGTGAATATCTCGAGACCATCAACGGCCATTACAACGAGATGACCCTCGGATTGCAACGCAATCTGCATCTCGACACAGGCGAACTCCTCGAGATCGACAAGCGCTTCGGCGCCTACAACCCTATGGCACATCTCACCGACGATCTCTATGCCAACAAGATCGCCTTCATCGTAGCGCTGAACTTCCCTCAACTCTCCTTAGAAGAGAAAGAGAAACTGGGCGATGACCGCAAGGCGTGGGCACAAGCGCGCCTCGGGGATATGTTTGCCGAGCGCATCCCGGCGGATGTCAACCAGAAAGTGTCTGACATTCTGGCGGCTGCCGACATATACATCTCAGACTACAACATCTATATGGGTCAACTACAGACCGCCAAGGGAGAGCACCCCTTCCCCGCCGACATGCGACTGCTCTGCCACTGGAACCTTCGCGACGAGATCAAAGCCAACTACTCCGCAGGCAAGCAGGGTCATCAGAAGCAACGCATGATCTATGATGTGATGAAGCGCATCGTCGACCAGAGCATCCCGCAAGAGGTGATCAACAGCGACCGCTATGTGTGGGATCCCGTGAGCAATCGTATCACAGACGGCGACAAAGAGGTGGAGACACATTCCGAAGGAGAACGACGCTACCAATACCTTCTCGACAACTTCCACGCCGAGCAGTTGGTGGATCAATGCTGCCGCAACACCTATATCGATCGCAACTTCGACAACCAGATGGAGATCTCTGTAGATCGTGCCGAGAGCATCTTCCGTCAATATTTGTCGGCTCCGGAGATGAAGAAGATAGGCAAACTCATCTCCAAGCGATTGGGACGTAAATTGGAGGCATACGACATCTGGTATGACGGATTCAAGGCTCGCAGTGAGATCAACGAAGAAGAGCTGAGTGCCATCACCCGCGCCAAATACCCCGACAACGCCGCCTTCAAAGCCGATCTTCCCGAGATTCTGAAGAAATTAGGATTTAGCGAAGAGAGAGCGAAATATATCAGCGACAAGATCGAAGTGGATCCGGCACGCGGCAGCGGCCATGCCTGGGGAGCTGAGCATCGAGGACAGATGTCGCACCTGCGCACCCGCATCCCTGCCGGCGGCATGGACTACAAAGGCTACAACATCGCCATCCATGAATTCGGCCACAACGTAGAGCAGACCATCTCCCTTTACGACATCGACTACTTCACTATGCATGGCGTGCCCAACACCGGCTTCACCGAAGCCTTGGCATTCGTATTCCAGAAGAAAGACCTGGAGATCTTGGGGATGAATAGCGGAAATGAAGAGGCGGAGAAGATGGATGTGCTCGATGCGGCATGGAGCATGTATGAGATCTGCGGCGTATCGCTGCTCGACATCTCCGTATGGAAATGGATGTATGCGCATCCCGAGGCTACGGCAGCCGAACTGAAAGAGGCGGTATGCGACCTGGCACGTTCGATCTGGAACGAATATTACGCGCCCGTGTTCGGATGCAAAGACGAGCTCGTGTTGGGCATCTACTCGCACGCCATCTGCTACCCTCTCTACCTCTCGGCATACGCCTTCGGGCAGATCATCCAATACCAGTTGGAGAATCACTTCAAGAGCCACGACTTCGCCACCGAAGTAAGTCGCATCTACACCTTAGGGCGACTGACGCCCAACGAATGGATGCGCCGAGCAACCCAAAGCGACCTAAGCGTAGAGCCCATGCTCCAAGCCATAAGAACCGCCCTCAAATAAAAAAAGGGAAGCCGATTAGGCCGGCAAAATAAAACTGAAACAAAGGGGAGTAGTGCAGTTTTGCACTACTCCCCTATTATATCAGGAAACCAGGCAAAAGAAATGCTCTTTTGTTTGGTTATAAAAACATAACTTTTCAACTAAAATTAAATTTAAGACAAATAATGTGAATAATTCAGAAAATTTTCATATATTTGCGGAGCATATCGCTTGCCGAAGCCCGATATGGGAACGGTGGAGGGATGTGGACATATAAGAAAGCGTTTATCTAACGCTCGTTTCTGATGGCCTGAAATCTCGCAAATTTCAATTGTTCAGTCAGATCGAGACAACGGTAGATGCCTTAGGGTATGATATAGCATACAATTGAGAGAATTGCTCATTTGCAGTTCCCTAATTGTCGTATCATATAGCGTGAGGCTTCGGCGTTGTCCGTTCAACTGAACAAGGCAATGCGAGAGCCTCAGGTCGTAGACGGACAGCAAAGATACGGCTCTCACGCTTTCTTTTTCACGAAATAAAACATGTTAGTAGGAGAGGCACTAACACATCGATACAAGTGCTTCTTGAGCATTCCACACATCATACATAGACATTAAGAGTGTCTACATTGAAAAATGTGAACAATAATTCATAGAACTACTAACATGAAAAAAACTTTTCGTTTCGCAGCAATCATATTAAGTCTGGTATCAATCGGACTCATTGCATCGTGCTCTTCAAAAAAAATTGAAGTAAGTTCGGAAGAAGTTGCTTCAACAATCAAATCCGACAATCCTGTCTTAAATGTCTACATTGAAAATTCAGGAAGTATGGATGGGTATATGTGCAATGGATCTGAGTTAAAAGATTGCGTTTATGACTATGTGAGTGAATTAAATCGCTCCACCAGCCAAATTAATCTCAACTATATTAATTCTGAAATTATTCCTTGTAAAGGAGATTTACTAACATATATTAAGGACTTAAATCCAGCAAGTTTTAAGCAAGCCGGAGGTAATCGTTCCAATACAGAATTGGGTGATGTAATAGGCAAAGTATTGAAGAATGTTACTGATACATCCATCTGTATTCTTGTTTCAGATTTCATATTGGATGTTCCCTCTAAAGATGCTCAGAAATTTCTGACTCATACAGAGATTACAATTAAAAATCACGTAATCGATGCTCAGAAGAGAGTTCCCAATCTTGGCATAGAGATATTGAAATTCTCATCTACATTCACCGGAAATTACTTCTATCCGGATGGAACAGTAGAAGAACTCAGCAATGTAAAACGGCCATATTATATTTGGATTTTTGGAGACAAAGATTACCTCGCAAAGCTTAATACCGATGTCCCATTCTCCAGTCTTTCCAAATATGATTTGACAGGAATAGCATCGTTTACTAATAACTCAAAAGCGCCATTTGAGATTAAGAATCAATCCGGTACGAGTCAAATTATTGTACCTGCTCATGGAGACTATCATATAATGATTCGTGCAGACTTAAGGAGTACACTACAACCCGATGGAATTGTTCTTGACAAATCGAATTACTCATTCAATAACAACGCAATAACAATAGATGGTGTTTATCCCATTTCAGATAAGAAATCCCAATATACTCATTTCATCAAGTTCACAATACCCAAAGGGACAAAAATAGCTGAAGAATGTTTAACATTCTCTTTTCCCAAATTACCTTCATGGGTTAATGCATCTAATGATGACACCGGAACGAATATCAAAAAAAATTTGGATAAAACTACAGGCATCAAATATCTTATACAAGGTGTAGCAGATGCTTATAGAAAAGAAACTGTATGTACTACTTTAAACTTTAATGTAAAACGCAAATAGCAAAATTATGGGCGAATTTTTTGGCAGTCTATACTGCATATTTGAAGATTTCTTCGGACTTGAATTAGCCGAGTATTTGTGGGGAAACTCATCACCCGATTCGACTACCAACTCATTTATCGGTATTGGCTTTTGGATGCTCGGCATCTCATTAGCTATGACTCTGATTTACTACTATGCAGTAAATCATCCGAAATTGAATAATTGGTGGGGATGGGGGATTTTTCTTCTTACCAATGCAGTCATAAACTTCATCGTAGGTTGGCAAATTGTTCTACGGGACAATTACGATGGTTTGATGGTCAGCATCGATCCCTCCACGAATACAAAAGTACCTTTGAGTATAGGCGAATCTGAGATTCTATGCTTTGGAGTATCAAATATGTTGCTCTCCATTTTAGCATTTATATTGTTTACATTCATCTTTAAATGGTGGAGTTCTAATTGTTCACATGCACCAATCTAAATAATATGTCAAAAATTTTCGTATTTGGAATTGGCGGAACAGGTTCACGTGTTCTGAGGTCACTAACGATGTTAATGGCAACAGGCGTGAAATTCGGCGCAGATGAAATTGTGCCGATTATAATTGACCCTGATACCGCAAATGCCGATTTAACAAGAGCAGTTTCTTTACTGAATAAATATTCAGATATAAGAAACACGTTGCAATTTAGTGACGTTAACAAGAGCAAGTTTTTCCGAACTGAGATTGAGCGAATATTGCCCAATTATACCCTACGTATCAACGACACTGACGATAAATCATTCAAGCAATTCATCGAATATGCTTCAATGTCCAAAACGAATAAAGCATTTACAAAAATGCTATTCTCGGAAAAGAATCTCGAATCGTCAATGGAGGTAGGATTTAAAGGGAATCCCAACATTGGTAGTGTTGTCTTGAATCAAATATCCGGTTCTGACGATTTTTCTGCTTTTGCAAATTCATTCAGTGATGGAGATCGTATTTTTATAGTAAGTTCCATATTTGGAGGAACGGGAGCAAGCGGGTTTCCATTGCTATTGAAAACATTGAGAACCGGACAAGACTTTCCGAATCACGACATAATAAATAGGTGCACTATCGGAGCTATCACAATCCTACCCTATTTCAAATTGGAACGAGATGACAATAGTGAAATAGATTCTTCTACATTCATCTCTAAGACAAAATCCGCGCTTGCTTATTATGAACAAAATATTAGCAAAAACGGATCCATTGATGCTTTATACTATCTTGCGGATGATGTCACAAAAACATATAAAAATAATGAAGGAGGGTCTGCACAACAAAACGATGCACACCTAATAGAGTTCCTTGGAGCAACTGCAATAGTGGATTTTTCCAATTCCGACTTTACCTCCTCATCAAATATGGAATTGGGTATTAAAGATGGTACAGGGGCTGTGTCATTCGATTCTTTTTATAAAAAAATGAAAGATATGCTCTATTTCCCGATGGTGCAATTTACTCTGATGGCTAATGCCCTTACTCACAAACGTGACAGCTATAGTTCAAATACATTCAATGCCAATAAAGGGAACTTCGAAGACTTATATTCGGGAGCATTCTTTGACGACCTCATTTCTTTCTTCGAACGTTATCATGAGTGGTTGAAAGAAATGAAAAATAACAAGCGTAGTTTGGATTTATTCAATCTTGAATGTGGAGACAAACCATTTGAACTTGTTACCGGAGTAACACCGAAACGGATTTTGTCTCCTTTCTCCCATTATACACTCGTCACCGATAGACTTAACACGGCAGTAAACAAATGCAAGAGCAATAGCACTAACGACAAGTTCCTTGAAATGTTCTATCTTGGGACAGAGCAACTCTTAAAAGAAAAACTAAGCAACTGATCAATTATGTCAAAAATATTCAGATTATATAAGGAGGGGACCGACACCTACCAAGATTGGAATAATAGTCCGGCTTTCCCATATAATTCGACAAGTCGCGACACGATTGAAGATCCGGATGGAGCCACTGCTCGTCATGAGATTACTTCAATACCGTCGCCTTTTGCCCGAATAGACCTGGTTAAGAATGCCTTTAAAGAGGTATGTAAAGTAGACAAGAATACTCACAAAGCAGATCTCGACGGAAAGTCTATTTTTCATAAAATGGTTTCCGACACACTTGATGTTGCAGAAATATTCTTCAATATAGACAAATACAATGGCAAGATAGAAGTGTTAAAATGGGATCCATCCATAATGCTTGCTGAGTTGGATGGATCAGAGCTCGTTGGTCACCATTATCTTGCCGATGCGCTTCGCAAATATATGGCTTCAGACGCCAAGACATATAACTTTGGCAACTTAAAGAATATATATTTGCTGAACTATCTTCAAGGACCAGACGAAATCAACATCATAGGTGCGACATCTCCGGCAACGCTATTCTTCAGCAATGCCAATGACTTAAGCTATGTTAATGACATCTATTTTGGAGCTGATAAGCCTTTTGATTCTGAGTTTCAACCCTTGTACAAGAGAGATTTTGAATTTGTCAAATATTTCTGGGCTCTACGAAAAAGCATTCCAAACTTCGCCGGATTATTCCCGGAAGTAGATACATACTTGTCAGAAACATTCAAGCAGATTCCGAATCAAGCTCAAAAGAATGAGCTTAATAATATTACGGCGAATGATTTAGCAGAATTCGACCAAATATCAGTCAAAGACGTTCAGCAAAACGACTTGGTTGAAGTTTTGGGATACACTTTATACAAAAAGGCTAATCGTCCTGTAACATCTTCGAGCGACTTTATTATTCAAACATCGAAGAATCTACCGGTACTTCCGCTGGTACTTCCGATTGATGCCGGTAATAGATATAGTGAACTTCAATACACTACGGCTAAATGGGGCAACACAAATAAAGCGCCATTCAAAGATCCGGAATTGGAACTCTCTCGTCGTACTCTCCCATTTGATGGTTCACCACATCCATACTTAACAATTAGTGACTTCCTTGAGGACTCAATAGTTAAAGTCCCGCATACTCTCAATAAAGCCAATTATTTTGATGGCCACATCAAGATAGACAAAACGGAATTGGCTTACCTCCTCCCTCTTAAGACGTTGTTTTTCAGATATTTTTCGGTGGATGATCTTAAGCAGAATATGCAAGATGGTCGACCAATGTTTGAGATGAAACTTCTTGCAGGAGATTCAGTAAGTGTAACAATACGTATTCCTATTAAGGGAGCAGGCAATGTTTCCTACATCGAATACAGTCGTCTCTACTATAACAACAACTCTGCTGACATTTCAAACAACGCAGGAAATATTGTGGAAATAAAATTTACAGGTTTCATAATGCCTCAAGTTCGGTTCATCAATGAATCAGATGCAATCTACAATATATCTTGTGTTCAAGCGACTTCGTCACACAATGAGTTTTCATTCTATAAAGACGAAGAAAAGGTCCTTCAAAAGACAAAAACATGTCGTAACCAAGATGGGCAACTGTTGACAAAAGCTGACAACTATCTTATTTCCGGCCATAATTTCGATTATATACAGATACGGAATAATCGAGGTAGCCAGGGAATATTAATTCCAACATTCAAGCAGCAGCGCAATATTGAAGTGTTTGAATTTGCCATAGATCTCGGCACATCTAACACTCACATCGAATATCGTAAGGATAACGAAAATCCTCAAGTATTCTCGTTTAATTCTCACGATAGGCAACTATGCGAAATGTTTATTCCATCGCGTGACGAAAGCGGCACATTGGAAGAGCTTATCGAAGAAACCGATATCATCGAGAAGGATTATATACCAGCTGAAATTGGAGATGGAGATTATACATTCCCTACCAGGACAGTCTTGTCATGTTCAAAGACAGTTGATTGGAATGAAGCTGTTGATCCATTTACCTTGGTAAATCTTCCATTCACATACGACAAAAGAGCCGATCTTATCTATAATAACCTCAAATATAACATCAAATGGGGTAATGGTGATGACCTCCGAGTAATGGTATCGTATGTGCGCTGTCTAATGCTAATCATCCGAAACAAGGTACTTCTTAACAATGGAGACTTACAACGTACCAAAATCACTTGGTTCTATCCCATCAGCATGGCGCCCAAAAGACTTCGTCGTCTAAAAGAAACATGGAATGAAGCATACAAGGAGTATTTTGGGAATAGAGAAACCTCCTATATGACCGAATCTGAAGCTCCTATTCAATACTTCTTCAAGAGATATTCCACAGCAACCAGTCTTGTAAATGTAGACATCGGTGGAGGCACAACCGATATAGCTTTTGCTAAGGACAAGTCAATAATCAACGTAACATCCTTCCGTTTTGCATCAAATGCTCTATTTGAAAATTCATTCTCAGATTTTGATGACAATAATGGCATCATAGATTATCATAAGGGAGAGATACTGAAGTTGCTTGAGGAAAAGAACCTGGGAGAGCTTGTTAGAGTATTCAACAGCACCAGCAATTCTCATCCCTCAAATATGGCATCATTCCTTTTCGGGTTAAAAGATAATTCGTTACCCCGAAAAGCTGGCATCAATGACAAAGCCATTGACTTCAATTACATCCTTCAAGAAGATGAGAACTTTAAAATTGTCTTCATCGTCTTTTATACTTCGATCATCTACCATATTGCCCAAATTACCAAATCACTTGGTTTAGATGTGCCACGCCATATTTCCTTCAGTGGGAATGGCAGTAAGGTGATACGTGTAATCACAACCGACTCAAGTATATTAGCAAAATATACAAAGATTATATTTGAGAAAGTGCTCGGAAAACCTTACGGGAAAGAGCTTGAGCTTCTTGGTCTTGAAAAAGACTCCAACCCCAAAGATTCAACTTGTAAAGGTGGTCTCATCGGAGCGGCAGGAGAAGACGACAGGGACAAAACCATAGTCTTTAAGAGCGATTGTTCCGGACTTGTAGGTAGCTCTGACACCTATAAGAGCATAACCGAATCATACAAAAGCAAAGCTATTAAAGCCGTTGAAGACTTTTTTAAATTTGTTTTTGAAGATATGAACGCAGCCTTTAACTTTGACCAATACTTTGGAGTAAAAAACTCAGCACTTAAGGTAGCTCAACAATCTGCCACCAAAGACCTTGCGACTTTCCTTGACAAAGGCTTATCACAACGTGCTGAAGAAACAGAACTTGACGATGTTATAGAAGAAACCTTTTTCTTCTATCCAATCAAGGGTGTTCTTCAAGCAATGTCAAATGACATTTTTGAATCACTAAAAAGCTGAAACATGAAATCATTAAAGAACTTAATAGCATCAATGACGATAGTCCTTATTATGGGACTATCGTTGACTGCTTGTGAAGATAAATCTCAAGCGCAAACGAATGATATTCCGGAAGAGCCGGAACAAGAACAGACAAATGTTACTGTTCCTGAGATAAATAAGGAAGTTAAAGACTCTTTATATAAGTACACTGCAAGAATAGACACTATATTCCAAATAGCGACAAAAGCTCGTGAGGAGGTAACTTCTATGAAAGAGACAGTTGATTCTACAAAGGAAGATGTTTCTAATTTGCAAGGCAATGAATTGTGGATGTGGATAGCATTAGGTATTGCAGTTTTTGCTTTGCTTATAGCTATCTATGCCGTTAAATTAAATTACGGTTTACAAAATCGAGCAGATCGCCAGCGTCAAGCCATAGATAAATTAAAAAGTATAGTACATGAACTGAAGCCAACATCAGGCATTTATTCAGGAACTGTATCGAGAACAACCGTTCCTTCAGATTATGAAGGGCTGAAAAAGAGAGTCCTTGAATTAGAGTATCAATTAAAACAATTAGGTACTTATGTTCAGTCCATTAAGACAACAGCTCAGAAAGTAGACAATCCGGTAATAACAGGTCCGGTTAAAACAGGCTATTTCGGCACTCCCATAAATTCATCGGAGCCATACTTTAAGAAACTTCTTGTTTCTTGCGATTCTGAAGCTCGATTTAAAGTTGATATTAAAGGTGATAGAGCAACATTCAAACCATTAGAATCAACGCGATATCTTGGCACATTTGTTTCAAATGATGCTATGCGTGCCGCAGTTGATTTCACGGGTTGTACACCATCTCAAGCATCTTCAATGTATGTTCGTGAATTAGGTGAAGCAGTCCAACGAGATTCGAAATGGATTATAACAAAAAAAGCAACAGTAACATTATCTTAAAAAATTATGCACATAGCAGTTCCAATCATCATCATTGCAATAATCTGCATTCAAATATCCTTCTTTGTGAAGAACTTTCGGAGGATGCAAGAATTTGGCAATATATTTACAAGTCATCCAGACTCTTGGAGACTTCGCAGAAATTCAGAGACCAACCTTGTAGATGGCATTTTTGGAGATGGAAATAACATTTTCAATGCCATTGTCAGTTCTATCAATAAATATCTTGGCAACAATTCGGGGTCTGTCATTGATTTCGGCCTCTTGAAAGATGCAGTGGATCGACACTGTGATTCGGTAGAGAACGATATTGCTACTCAAACCCCTATTCCTCTTTATTGGGGTTTGGCAGGTACGATGGCAGGAGTGATTCTCGGTCTTTGGGATCTTCTTAGCTCAAACGCTATTCTAACCCTAATGGGAAGCGGAGCAGGTCAAATTGACTCAAGTGCCGAGGCTGCAGCCAAGGGTATTAATTCTTTGCTGAGTGGCGTTGCTTGGGCTATGGGTGCTTCTATCTGTGGCATTTTGTTTACTACAATCAATTCCATTCTTTTCAAACGTTGCAAACTGAAAGAGGAAGATGGCAAGAATTCATTCCTTGCTTGGATGCAATCAGAGTTACTCCCGGAGCTCCCTTCGGACACTTCGCAAGCGCTTAACAATCTTGTTAAGAATCTCAACAAGTTTAATAACACGTTCGCTCAAAACACATCTAATCTTGGAAATGCGTTAGAGGCTGTTAATCAATCTTATGCCATCCAAGCAGAAATCATAAAGGCTGTTCATGATATGGACGTTATGAAAATGGCTAAAGCCAACATACGCGTCCTGCAAGAGTTGGAACAATGCACAGATAAACTCGAGACATTCAATCAATATCTCAATGATATTGAGGGATACACAAAGGCTATCCATAGATTTGAAACATTGTTTGGAGAACAAGCAGACCGTCTACATATCCTGGAGGAAATCAGAGATTTCTTCGAAAGACATAAAGCAGAAATCGCAAAGACCACAGCGGATGCAGACATTGTCCTAAGAGATTCTCTCGAAAATATCAAAGAGTCTACATCTTCGAATGTAACTGCGCTTCATAATCAGTTTATTGCACAAAGCGAGCAATTCAAATCTATTCTTCAACAAGAAAGAGATTCGTTTGAACAACTTAATACGCAAATTAAGGCACAGTTCAGTGCTCAACTCGACAAGATGCCTCAATTGGCTAAGCAGTTGGAGGAAATCACAGCAATTCCTGTTCGTCTTGACAAGCTCATAGAGAAGATCGAAAAATCAAACGCTCGTTTAGCTGCAGACATTGCAGGATCTCTAAAGCAGACTCTTCAAACAGCACGTGTTAATGCTCAACTAAGCGGTAATAGTGGAGGACAAATTATAGAAGGTTCTATAACTCCGGGGTGGATGAAGTTAACAGGCTGGTGTGCTATCATTATAATAGCTATAGCATGCATATTTAATATGGTCACATATTTCATTCCTAAAGAACAGCCTGAAGTCACCGAAGAGACTACAACAGAAACAAATTATACTGACTCTATGCCCGCTATGATTACTGTAGACTCTGCACAGAATAATGACACTGCTAAACAGTCCATACCGGTACAGGAGGAGCAATTACCGGCTAATACTGCTAATAAATCTAATGGGAATCCCTCTTCTTCTGCTACAACTACACCTCAACCATAACCCCTTTTGCAATGGCTAACAAGAAAGAATCATTTTTCTGGACCAGTTATTCAGACCTTATGACAAGTCTATTCTTTGTCATGATGGTACTATTTGTGCTTGTGATTGTCCTTTTGCATAAGAGAATGGAGGCTACTGAGACCCAGTTGCAAGAGATAAAGAAGGTTGAAGAGTCCACCAAAGACTTAAGCAAAGATTATTTTGAGTATCGTCCTGAATATAAAAAGTATGTGCTTAACATACAAGTTCGATATCCGGCAGGGAAATCCGACTTAAATGATATAACGGCATCTGACAAGGATATTCAACTTGAGAAACTTGCTAAAGCAGGCGAAGAAATCCAGGATTTTCTAAAAAAACACAGTGAAAACCAATATGTGCTCATAATTGAAGGACAAGCTTCAAAGGATAACTATTTATTCAATTATGAATTGAGTTATCAACGTGCCCTTGCCTTAATGCGCTATTGGATAGAGGATAAAGGCATTTCCTTTGGTAATAATTGCGAGATATTGATATCCGGAAGCGGTGATGGTCGGCTTGACACACATTCTATGCGAGAAAGTGTTGAAACCGAAAACCAACGTTTTCTTATCCATATTCTTCCCAAAAACATATTTGAACACTCAAATGAAAATCGTTAAACTATTCCTGATTATAATTGGGTGTATTGCGATAGGTTCATGCGCTCATAAGTCCGGTCATAATAAAGCAGAGCGGGCTCAACATGCCGCCTCTCAAAATACCCAAAACAGTAATTCTAACCAGACTGCAACACAAGGTGGCAGTCGAGATCTTAATGTCGTAGTTGCAAATAACCATGGAGATAAAAACAAACTCGAAGGGTCTGAGATATTTGCAAAATATAATACTGCTGTTTTTATGGTATTTACATCCGACGGATATAATGGCTATCAAGGATCCGGATTTTTTATTAACTCGGAAGGGCTCGCAGCCAGCAACTACCATGTATTCCATGGCACCAATATAGGGGCAGAACAGATCAAACTTGCAGGCAGTGACAATGTATATAAAGTAACAGAAGTAATACATAGCAGTGAAGAAGAGGATTTTATCTTATTCCGAGTTAATGTATCAAACTCGAACTACATACCATTGGCTAAATATAAACCCCAAATAGGTGAAAAAGTATATGCTATCGGGAGTCCTCGTGGTTTGGAAAACACTTTTTCATCGGGAGAAGTGTCTCAATGGCGTGATAAGAATCTGATGCAGATATCAGCTCTCATCGACCATGGAAGTAGTGGTGGTGCACTCATCAATGAATATGGAGAAGTCGTTGGGATTACATCCGGATCATTTGCAGATGGTTCACAAGCCAATCTCAATTATGCATGGAGCATAGATGCCATCAAGCCGTATGTCAATTGCAAATAATCAACTATCAACAAAACCACGCCCCATACAGACTAATTCGAAACAATTTGAAGGGCTCTGTATGGGGCTTATCAAAACCTTAAATTCGCATGAAAACTTTAGTTATAGGAACTCTAACTTTCATTTGTTTATTTCTATTTACGACATTTGGATGTACCCGTACAAATTCAAATGTAGACTCTAATTCTATCGATTATCTCTCAGAATTGGATGAAAAGGCTGTGACGCCTATTGATTCGATGTTATCTTCATTTTATCTTGGCATTCCTATTAACCTTACAATGACGGAATGTTCATCATATATGGATCAATTAGAACGTGATTCCCTAATCACCGATGGAGATCTTTACACCTCCCCTGAAGTTGCTTCAGATTTTGAACTATTGCTGTCCGATAAAAATCGGGATTTGATTAAATCTGTTGGTTAACTGCC
>JBJEKI010000109.1:0-33758 GCA_051878555.1 Lepagella sp.
AAGTCGCATCCGGCACAATGCGTGAATTGAAATCGATGTGAGTGTCAGAATATGCTCAAAAATATCCGCCTCTACGACCCCAAAAATTTAAGGAACGCGCTCTAAAGAATAACGTCGGTAATAGGATATATATTGTTAGAGATGAAAAAAAGGGAGCAAATAGGCTAAAAAAATAGCGAAAATGACTATATTTGCAGTTGGAAAAGATATTAGTGATTAGTTATTAGTGATTAGATATTAGTTATTAGATATTAGGGAAAGCGGTATATGGGAACATTCAAGTTATATACATTGGGGTGCGGATCGGCGAAGCCGACACCGCGGCACTACACATCGTGCAGTGTGATCAATCATCGTGAGACACTCTATATGATCGACTGCGGCGAGGGGGCACAGGTAGCCTTCATGAAAGCGAGGTTGAAGCCGAACCGCTTGCGGCATATTTTTTTGACGCATCTACATGGCGACCATATTTTGGGATTGCCGGGGCTATTGATGACCTACAATCTTTCTCAGATTGGGGGGACATTGACTATCCACACCTTTGCCGAGGGAGAGAGGATAATGCGCGAGATACTGCGGACATTGGGATGTGAACTTAACTACAATATAGAATTCGACATCATCAAGCCGGAAGATCGAGTGATCTTGGAGACTCCGTCATTGACAGTACGCACGGTGGCATTAGATCATAGGGTGCCTTGTGTGGGATATATCTTTGAGGAGAAGCCGGGACAGCGACATATCATACGGGAGATGGTGGACTATCACCAAGTTCCGGTGAGTCGGATGAAAGATATCAAGGATGGAGCCGACTATATCACGCCGGAGGGGAAGGTAATACCCAACGCAATGTTGACACGAGATGCCGATCCGGCGCCGAGTTATGCCCATATCGGCGACACGCGCTACATGGAGGGGATTGCGGCGAAGATTGGGCCGGTGGATCTGTTATATCACGAGACGACCTACTTGGAAGAGCATCGAGCAGATGCACGCGACCGCCATCACAGCACGGCGAGGCAGGCGGCTATGGTGGCTCGCGATGCCGGGGTGGGAGCACTGCTAACCGGGCACTACTCCAGCCGTTACAAAGATGAAACACTGATCAAAGCGGAAGCCGAGACCATCTTCCATCCCGTGATCCTCAACGACGAAGGCTTAGTAACCGATATCGAGCGCCTCTGCAAAGAAAAACACCGTGGGGCAAAAGCCCCACGGCACTACTAACTATCAACGGGTCATTAATAAAGAATTATTTAACAATTACTTTGCGAGTTGATCCGTCATTATATCTGATGATATTCACGCCCTTGACAGGAGCAGAGATACGAGTACCATCGAGAGTATATCTTTCGACTTCGACGAGCTGGTCAGCAGCGATGATTTCAGGATCATTAGCAAATTCAGAAGATCCGCTATTGAGGTCGACCACCATTCTGCCATTATCGAAAGAGACGAGACGATTATCACCCTCACCCTTGAAAGCGGAAGCACGGAAAGCATAGTATCCGAAGGCATCCTTATCGAGTTCTTCGAAATCGTAAGAAGTAGATTCCTTATCAGTTTCAGAGCGTCCGAGCCAGGTATAAGCGAATTGACCGGCTTTAAGATCCTGACTTACGGAAATATAATCGATGAAAATAGGAGCTTCATTGGGACCGGAGATACCGAGAGTAGTTTCACTCAATCCATAAGTAGGAAGAACGATTTCATTTTCGAATACCGAACCCTCAACATCTACTTGATAAATCTTATTAGCAAACCTTACATAGAAAGAATAATTATCAATAGTAGACTCAATGCGGAGAGAGATCTTCGCCATATCACTATTCCAAACGTATAAAGCGGGCGAAGTGAGCAAGAAACTGCCCCAGACGTCAACATCAAGGCCTGCCATGCCCTGCACCAGGAGGATGAAATCATCGGCGAAATCCCAACCCGGAGAAGAAGTTAAGTCATCGAATACGATATCACTATCAGCACCGGTGGCCTCAGGGTTGAATATATCTGTAGCATCGGTAAGATTATATGTAGCATCGAAATCCTCCTCGAAGATAACGAAATCCTCAGTATCATCTTCAGCCTTATTAGCGCCATACAGGTCTACATAATAACCTTCCGCCTTGGAGATAGGCTCCCAATTAGCAGTGAAAGCAGAAGAAGTAACATTGGTGGCGGGGAGATTGACCGGAGTTCCGATAACATCAACGGGGAGAATATTTTCGGGAGAGAAAGAATAGAAATTATGTGATCGGATGTCGAAATAATACTGTTTGTTTGGATCCAGATCAGAATAAGTGAAGGAGTATAAATCCTTACCAACTTCAGTTTCGACTATCCCTACATTGTTATATGGCTTTTCAGGAATAAGCATTTCAATTAGTTCTTCGACAGACATACCATACTCCTCAGCCAACATTTGGAAATACTCTTCGGGAGTAATGCCCATTGCTTCGAGTTCCTCGAGTTCTTCGGGGGAGAAGAATGCAGAATAAGGCATCACTGTTTTGTAAATAGGAGACCCGTCATCTTCATAGCCTACGAGTTCATAAAGATAGAGGTAATAATTGAAAGATTTTCTAACCGGTTCGAAAGAAACGGTAAAAGAATCATCGGTGGCGCCGGTAAAACCTTTAAACACGGGAGTAGCAATAAATTTATCGATAGATTGCGTGATTTTGATATCATCGATTAGGGCATGTCCGGCAGATGCAATCTGGAAGAAGGCATCATTATAGGCAGAATAATTGTCAAACTCGACAGTAATTTCGCACCAGCCTTGATTATGATAAAGAGGGAAAGAAGTAATAGTGCCATAATAACCATCGATGTCAGAGTCGCCAAAATCGAAAGTTTTACGATCATTAGAAGTCAAGGATAAAGTAAGCGTGGAATTAGTTCTGGTCAAAGTTGTCAATGCACCATTTTCATCCTGGTCTACCCAAGAAGTTTTAAGAGCCTTAGCGAGGAAAGAAACTTTGATTGATCCTGAATAATCCATCATGGGAGTATTAATATATGATGGATACTGAGGATTGATATTGTAGAGAGCAGCCATTCCGCCGGCTTGGCAAACATGATGACCGTGCCATTGAGCGTCGTGAGTGAGAGCAGGGTCGATCGCATCATCGCCATAGCCATATCCGACACATAATTTATTATCCCAATCGGGGGCGTCGGGAGACCCGGCAGTGAAAGCCTCAAAATTTTCATTAACGATTACATCAGCCTTAGTGACCGAGCGGTTGGGGCGGTCGGTGGGGTAATCGCCCAAAGGAGTCACAGAGACTTTGGGAGCAGCTGCGAATAGTCCAACGACAGAAGTCAGAGCCACAGCACATAGAAGTAGTTGTTTTCTCATAATGATAAAATTTGGATTACACTAAACGCGAATCGAAGATGATTCGCGATGGTGAAATTACATATTCCAAAAATGATTACAAAATAAAACAGTGGTATCTGTGACTCCAAACATGTTTTGATACGTCAAATGTATTAAAACATGCGATTATTTACCTTCGCGCGACATTTTCCAATAATCCGAAGGAGTTAAGCCGGTAGATTTTCTGAATAGAGTGGCAAAAGAAGTTCGAGACTTGAAGCCGACTCGATCGGCGATATATTCAACGGTATGTATGCGAGGATCAGTTTCGGGCATAATACGGCAAGCTTCGCGAATACGATAGCCATTAAGGAACTGGTGGAAATTTTTACCTGCACAACTGTTGATAGCCTTAGAGACTACACGCTGATAGGCATTAATTTTCTCGGCGAGAGATTCGAGATTGAAACCGGAATGATATATCTCGTCTGAAGATTCCATAAAATTGATGATAGATGCGAAAACATCCATGAGTTCGGCATCAGACTCTGCGTCATCCGGAGCATCGGAAGTGTCTCTATGGAGACTGTCTGAATTATCGGCAGAGGGAAGGATAGCCGCGTCGGGAAGGTCCTTGTTTTTAAGAAGAAGCCTATATTGCGCTTCAACATCAAGGAGTTCGAGATTCTGCCGATATAACGTACGATGATTTCTACGGAGATTGAAAAATAGGATCAACAACACTACAGCACACACGAAAACGACACACGAAATGCTAAGAATCAGCATAAGACGACGCTTCGACTTCATTTTTTCGACTGAAAGTTCTCTGATTTCATCATTAGCGGCATCAATTTTATCGAGCATTTCGATATTAACGACACCATCAAGGCCAGACTCATTCTCCATTTCATTTTTGAGGAGGAGGTACTTGATATGATAGAATCGAGCGGAATCAGGATACTCTATGGATTCATAAAAAGAAGATAAATGTGCGTATGCAAAAAGTTCAAAATCTTTCTGACCACGCTCAATAGAATTTGAAAGTTGAGATCTTATCAAGCGTTCCTCTGCATTACGATTGCCGGTGGCATGATATACCGATTGCAACATTCTTGAAATGCTGTATATATGTCGATCCATACTACGATTGTCATTGTTGAGTAGGATAAGATCGTTCAAAATTTCTATAGTCTTCTCATAATTTTTAGAGGAAAAAGCATCAAGGGCATCAATTATCCCCAACGATATTTTTGAATTGATCGTAGATTTAAAAGGATAATACTTGATTTTAATTATCTCATCGTCGAATTTGTCATAATTACCAATCTTAAAAGATTGCATGGCAATATTAATAACAAATCCGGTGATCATATCCTCATTATGACCTTCAAGTCCTGCCTTAGCAGAAAGATGATGTAGCGAATCAATGTTACGACGGGTTCTATCATTAGGGTCACCACATAATACATAAAGATTTGCCAACATGGCATATATTCTTGCCAGATTATAATTATCGCCTATCTCCTCGGCAATCATTTTGGCAGTGGACAGATAGCGGTAAGATTTGGGATAATCGAACAATTTGATGCTATACAACTTTCCCAACTCGGTCATGGACTTAACAGCATTGCGTCTATTTTCGAGATTCTCAGGGTCATCATAATATCTATTGGAGACTTCAGAAAGAGATGCGACGGCCTTTTCCAAGAGAGTATCCTTTTCGATCAAGGATATACCCTCACGGAGTAGCACATCAGCCGGGCGATTATCTCTTGGAATATTTGCTGAGAACAATTGGAAAGAGAAGCCAACGACAAGAGATAGAGCCAATATATAGACACGAATAAAAGATCTACATAAACGAATCATGGTGCTAAATTATAAAAAAAGGAGTAAACGGCAAAAAAATAATGTCAGTTAGTTAGGAATCGTGATGAACCGCAGATAAAATCTTAAATAATTGTGAAATTTAGTATGATTTTGTAAAAAATATTTAAAAAATCACTATATTTGTGGAAAATAAAGCAATAACAACCAACCCAATAAGACAAAATAACAAAAAATCACAACTTATGAAGAGACAGATTCTAATGGGCGTGACGATAGCGATCACATCGGTATGCTCCACCGGGGCATTAGCGGATGTGGTGTGTCACGGTCAGGTGGTCGACGAGAAGGGAGAGCCCCTGATCGGAGCCGTAGTCAAGGTGCCTGGGACACAGATTGGTGCCAACACAGACATAGATGGGCGCTTCAAGCTGTCGGTACCCGACAAGACGTATGATATTCAGATATCATACGTCGGCTACAAGCCACAGACTATGAGTGTAAATAAAGAACTTGGACAGATCTCGATGGAGATAGAATCGACGATGCTGCAAGACGTAGTGATCACCCAATCGATAGCGAAGACGCGCAAGACGCCGATAGCTATTTCGCAGATCAGTGCACCGGAGATTGAGGCGAAGCTTGGCAACCAAGAATTTCCGGAGATATTGAAGACGACCCCCGGCGTATGGGCTACCCCTGATGGAGGTGGCTTCGGCGATGCGAAGATCAACATGCGTGGATTCAAGTCGGAGAACTTGGCTGTGCTGATCAACGGACTTCCTGTCAACGATATGGAATGGGGAGGTATCTACTGGAGCAACTGGGCAGGTCTCTCCGACGTAACGAGCAGCATGCAGACCCAGCGAGGACTTGGTGCTGCAATCATCTCCTCGCCTTCAGTGGGAGGAACGATCAACATCACCACCCGCTCAACCGATGCGAAGCGAGGGGGTGCCGCCTGGTATGGTATGGGCAACGATATGATGAACAATGTAGGATTTACCCTATCGACCGGATTGATGAAGAATGGTTGGGCCATCACCGTGTTGGGATCGCGCAAATGGGGAGACGGCTACATCCAGGGCACAAAATTCAACTCCTACAACTACTTTGTGAACGTATCGAAGCGATTCGGCGACAGCCATCAGCTCTCCTTGACAGCCTTCGGCGCACCGCAGACACACTATTCGCGCAGCAGTCAGAACGGACTTACTATCGAAGGCTGGCAAGAGGCACGCGACTACATGAAAGGGGAATCGCCCTACAAATACAATCCGACCTTCGGATATGATATGCATGGGCAAGCGCGCAACTCGAACTACAACCACTACCACAAGCCCCAGATCTCATTGGGACACATCTGGCAGATCGATCACAAATCCTCACTTTCGAGCACGATCTATGCCAGTTTCTCCTCGGGTGGCGGCTACAGCGGTCAGGGACATGGCACCTACAATGGCACAAGCCTCAGCAACTCCAGCTGGCATGGGGCATCATCAGGCAATGTCAACACCCTCTTCCGCTGTCCTGACGGCACATTCGACTATGCAGCCATCCAGCGTATGAATATGGAATCGGCCACCGGCTCGAATATGGTGATGACCGATGGTAGAAACGAGCACACCTGGATCGGACTTGTATCGACCTATAAGAATGAGTTCATCCCCAAGAAATTGGTCTTCACCGGCGGTATCGACGTGAGATATTATGTAGGCCACCACTACAACAAGATCATCGACCTCTATGAAGGCGACTACTACATGAACTACGAGAGCCGCAAGAATGTGAAAGCCGCCAACAACGCAGCGGCAGCCGATCCAGACTGGAAATATGAGAAACTGGGAGTCGGCGACATCGCCTATCGCAACTACTATGGCTATGTGACCCAAGAGGGTGCATACGCCCAGGCGGAATACACAGCGCTCGACAACAAGCTGACCACAATCCTGGCAGGATCGCTCAACGCCACCAGCTACTGGCGTCGCGACAAATTCTACTATGACGAAGAGCATGAACGATCGAAGACCAAGACCTTCTTGGGCGGAACAATCAAAGCGGGTGTCAACTATAACATCAACCGTCACAACAACATCTATGTGAATGGTGGATACATCTCGCGTGCACCCTTCTTCAGCTATGGTGTGTTCTTGAGTTCGGCGACGAGCAATATGATCAATCCCGATGCGAAGAACTCGAAGATTGGATCATTCGAAATTGGTTACGGCTATCACTCGCCTAAATTCTCACTGAATGCCAACCTCTACTACACCGAATGGATCGATAAGAGCGACAAGACGACAACCCGCTACGGAGAGATCCGCACCGGTGAATTGGCAGGACAATACTACTCCATCAGTCTTTCGGGCGTGAATGCGCGTCACATGGGTATTGAGTTGAACGCCAAATACATCCCTGTGAACTGGATGGAACTTGACGGAATGTTCTCGATAGGTGACTGGGTATGGAACTCGAACCCGACCGGTTACTTCTACAGCAGCGAAGGATATCCCTTGGCAGACATCAACACCGGAGCGATCGCCAGTGGGATTATGGCTCCCGATCATGCTAAAGCGACACTCAACCAGAAAGGACGCAAGATCGGCGGTTCGGCACAGACCACAGCCTTCGTAGGCGTTACCTTCAAGCCTTTCAAAGGATTCCGCATCGGAGCAGACTGGACATGCTCGGCACGCAACTACTCCGACTACGAGGTATCCTCATCGGCCTACGACAACGGCAAAGTAATCGAAGTGGCAGACCCCTGGAAGATACCCTTCGGCAACGAGCTTGACCTGAACGTAAGTTATCGTTTCAAGATCGGCGGAGTGCAAGCCACGATCTATGGCAACGTGAACAACCTCTTGAACAACTACTATGTAAAAGATGCTTACACCTCGAGCGACACGGCCGGAGCATGGGACAATGCCTTCCGCGTGATCTACTCATACGGACGCACCTTCTCAATCAAACTTAAGATACACTTCTAAGTCGATACAACAATGAAAAGCAACATAAAACACCTGCTTATGGCAGGAGGCGTGATGCTGCTGATGGCATCATGCAGCGAGAACAGTTGGAACAATCATTATCTCGACGGATTTGAAGAGGGGCATACAGCCACCGACGTTCAGACCCTGAGTTATACATTGACCGACGCCGACTATGAATACTTGGCAGTCAACAGCGCCAACAAGGCACTGGCAGAAGAGGCAGGAGTATCGAACGAATTGGCAGCGATCAAATCGCAGCACTACTTCAACGCCTCGGCGACAGCAGAGGTGTATATGCCCAACTATCTGAAAGATGCCAATTTCTGTTACTTCTCACTCTCCGACGGTTCGGCTCTGAATCTCACCTATCGTGAAGTGGGAGAACTCCCCGAAGTGATGAAGGGTCTGAACGGTGCCAAAGAATATGTAGTGAGCGAGGCAGACTACCAGATCGTCTATGGCAGCGCTACCGACTACACCGCCTCCTTCTCACCCTCACACTCGGCAACTGCCAATATTCCCAAGATCCTGGCAGACAATCTTGATGCCGAAGCGGGAGAATATGTAGTGGTGAACTACAATCGCTCGGATGTAGACCCCAACTTCGGAGGCACGGAAGATCCTGACACCCCCGGTTTCGAGCTCAGTTCGGTGCTGACATCCGGGCTTAGCATCGGCGATGAAGTTACGGTGAATGGTGTGGTGACCGGTATCTGCACACGCGGCATCATCTTGACCGACAAAGCAGGTTCGATCCTGGTGTATGGCAGCGGCTTCCCCTACGAAGAATATGCCATCGGCGACCAGGTAACAGCCACCGGCGCGATTACCAGCCACATGAACTGTATGCAGATCTCCTACGCCGAGAACTTGAAAAAAGTGGGGAGCCAATCCTACACCTATCCGGCACCTGTCAGCCTTACAGCCGACTATCTTGTAGCAGCTCATGCCAACAGCAATCCGGTATTGGCAGTCTATGGTACGATGACCGGCACAGTAAAAGTGGATGGCAACTACTACAACATCGTATTTGATGATTCAGAGGCAGCACGCGGCTCAGTATTCTACGCCAGCGATGAGACCAAGGCGCTTCTCCAAGATGGCACGAAAGTGACGGTAAACGGCTACTTCACCCAGACCTCACAGTCGGGTGACATAGTGAATGCCAACATCGTGGTGACCAAGGTATCGGCAGCGGCATCATCGCCGCGTCGCAAAGCCACAAGATCGGTGGTAGTTCCCTCGGTGAGCGAGAATGCAGTCTATGTATACGATGGCTCGAAATGGTCGGCAGCAGGCTCGAACATCACAGTAATCCAGCCGGCAGACTATGAGGCAATGGGCTTGACCTACGGCAACTTCTCCGGCACCCAAGCCGACGAATTGCTCCCCACCTTCATGAAGAACAAATATCCCTACGCATCGGCAGATGCTGTGAAATATGTAGCCTACAAATATTACGCCAACAAGGTAACAAGCTATGCCTGCGCCGAATACACCTACGACGGATCGAAATGGTATGACAGCATAGCCACCAACGGAGTAAGAGAGGTAACCAACCAGTTTGTGCGTCGCGACGGCAAATGGCAGCTTGACCCCTCGGTAGAGTTGACCCTTCCGGCAGGTAAGAATCAGCCTTTGAGCACATGGTTCTTCCAGGCATGTGTAGACTGGACCCGCGAGAATGTGCCCGACGGAGAGGCATATATCACCTCCTACGGCAACAACGACTACTACACCGGCGTGTCGGCATATCAGGGCAACATCGATCTTCGCGCATCCTCGGCGAGGGCACAGAACCCGACAGCCTACGATGGCATGACCGACGAAGAGATTGTGGCATTGATGAAGAAGAGATTTGAAGAAGAGGTAGGTCCCGGCACACTATCGGTGCTCTATCCCAACATGCAGCCGGTAGGAGACTTCCATCCGACAGTAACGATCCACTTCTACATCTACGACGGCAACTCGACCAAGCCGGCGAAAATCATCTTCGAGACAGTCGAGAAAGCCAAATTCGTGAAGAAATATGTAAACTGGGAAGCCGACGAATAATAGGAATCGGCCGACCAACGACAAAAACAGGGGTGAGCTCCGATGGAGCTCACCCCTTATTATATCGGGATGTTTGGAACATGTTGCTCAGAGTTTCTGAGCGCTGGTTCCTTACTTATCATCCTTGGGGAGGATGGTGATTTGTGCGCCTGCGGAATGGGCGGCAATCTCGGGAGCATATTGTGATTGGGCTGTGGCTATGCCGAGAGAGTATGTACCTTCACGGTCGGCGAAGCATTCATAATCGATGACATACTTGCCCTTGGGGAGGAAGGGGATAAAGAGATTGGTGACATCATTGCGAATCTCCTTATAGACGAACACTCCGTCGACAGCATCATAGCCGGAAGTCTGCTCGAGCGGTTCGAGGCAAGCGGCACGGGAGTCATTGACGGTGACATATTCGAGGTCGCGGTCGCAAATCAGAGTGAGGGTGACATGTAGGCGGTCGCCCTGCTTAAAGGAATCGGATACGACACGCTTCACGCCCGACGGAGCCACGGCATAGACACTCTTTTCGACAGAGAGCTGAGGTATCGAAGCCGCCTTGACATCGAGAATGGGAGCTACCCACTGCGCCACTACCCCACCCCAGGCGGGACCATTGCCGCTACGTTTCAGAGAGAGGGTAGCACCCGAGGCAGCCTTTGGGTCGACATCGACGACGACAGCACCCGTATGAGGAGTTGCTTTGACATTTTCGATCTGACTGCCATTGAGATAGAACCGGGGAGACTCTGCGGGTATGGTCCAGTCAGTGCCGGAAGAGAGGATGGCATTGATGGCAGAGCAAGTGCTGGCGTTGCCACCCCTATCAGTAGTTTGCTTGGTCACGACGAGGAACTGGCGGAGCTGATCGACAGCCGGATTATTGGGTTGAATCTCAGCAAAAGCCTCCAACACGCGCGAAGTCGAGATAAGCGAACGATACTGAAGGATAACATCCGAATGGATATTATCGAACCACATACCCTTCTCCGGAGTGTATGAAGCAAACTGTCGGAGTGACTCCAAGATCAGAGAGGCATTCGAATGATCGCCGGTGCGAGAGAGGATCAGAGCGGCAGTAGCTTTATACTTGACATCGAAATCGGCCCACTTCTTGGGGAGAGACTTCAAGAAAGACTTACGAATAGCTTCGAACTCCCGGTTGGGGTTATTGATTGTAAAGAGGTCACGCACGAAGAGGTAATCGAGGAGCGTCCGATCGGAGATATACTTATGTTCTCTCTTATACTTCACGAGTTCCTTATCGACATATTTGATGGCATCTATCACCATTGGTTCGGCATCTGCGGGGAGATAGCCCAGATTCTTAAGAGAGCCGAAAGTAGAGATCACCATATCGGTGATGAACCAAGAAGACTCCTTAAAATTGCGGCACCAGCTCCAGCCGCCATCACTATTTTGGCGCTCCGCGATGGTTTCCATAAGCTTATCGATTTGGGCGGCAATGGCATCTTGGTCGGCATAATTCACGAGGCCCTGCATTCGAAGGGTTTGGGACTTTGCGTCACGTACCCAGGGCGTATTATTGAGCGAGACACGCTTCAGGCTCTCATTTCGTTCGAGGGGAGAGACAAGAGGCGAGCTATCGCCGTCATAGTGAGCCAGTTCCTTAACGCCATCCAAGAGAGAGGGGAAGCGATGGAAAATACCTTGAGCCACCGACTTGCCATAAAGCACATATAGGATATCCAAGATCGACTCATCCGACTTAGGCATCAAGAGGTCGGGGAGAGCGGTGACACACTCCCAGATAGGATTGTCGCAATAAGTGAGTGACACGACGGCATCGTCGGTAAACTTCGGGAGTTGGATATTGAAAGAATCGGCATTGGGCTGTAGATAGAAAGAAGTTGACTCCAACACGGGGTTGCTTGCCGGCAAGAGAGGCAGTATCGTCTGCTCGCCGTCAGAGCTGCCGGGGATAGAGGCATAAGCCTTGATGCAGAGTGAATTAAGGCCAGCCGGAGTCGTGAAGGAAGTAGTAACAACACGCGAAGCGGAGGGAGATAGCGACATAGGCTCAAACACCTGCTGATGGATGACCCGTCCGGTGAGGGGATCGCAAATCACGATACGTCCCGCGACATCGGCGTCAGCATCGTCATTATTGAAAAGAGTAGCCGAAACGGCGACTACATCACCCGTTCTGACAAAGCGAGGAGCATTTAGTTGTGTCATCACACGTTTGGCTGAGGTAACATCTAAAGACTCAATGGCAACATTAAGGTCGGAGGTATAGCCGAAGAGATGTAGTTGCCACATACCGACGAAATCGGGGGCTTCAAAATCGATAGACACGACACCCTGCTGATCAGTGATGAGATCAGGCAAGAAGAGAGCGACCGGATTATTGACATCTCTGAGAGGAGTCAAATCTGTGGAGGGAGTATCATCCTCATGGGCATCTGATTCAGCCGCAGACTCTTCCATTTCCACACAAGCCTCTTCAGCCACTGCACCCGTAGCTCTACAATCATTAACGGCAGAGGGAGCTGCACAATCCATCATCAATTCACAATCCTCGACCATAGCGGCAGACTTGGCATAACGGAAAGAACGAACTCCGGAGCGATAGCCATAATAGTCGATAAGTTGGTTGAGTGTAGGATAAGTGCGGAAAACGCTACCCTGAACATACTTATATACAGATGTATTTACTGAAGATGTGGAGATGGAAGCCGGTTCTACTGAGAGGCGAGGATTCCAACTTAGCGATGTATTAGGGCGGGAGATATAATAAGGTTCAAGAGAGGAGAGAGCCTTATTGTTCATCACCGCCATAACGGGGATCGAGGGGCAAATCTTATCGTCGAATTTGAATGAGAAACGCCACGACTCCTTATTTCCAGGTTCGATATGATCGCGGAAAGACTCTTGCGAGATGACCGGACTCTTGGTTTGGAGTTCCGGTATCACCACGACACGCTTATTGACAGACTTGAGGTCTCTCATACCAACGAGATTGATGAAGAGACGCGCATCCTCGGCGGGGGCATTGAAATCGAGCGAGACAAAACCCTTGTTGACCTTCACCCACAACTCGCCGAGGATGGTATCGACATCACAGGTTTGCACCAGGATGTAGCCATTATCGTAAGAAGACCCGACACGGAGCGATACTTGACGATCACCACGAGGGGCGATGATCTTATCGGCAGAGATCCAGAGAGGGGACTCAACCGGAGGAGTCTTATCATTATCGCGCCACACCACCGACTCATTCGACACGACATCGGCGGGATCGGAGAAATCGGGCGAGAGGGAGAACGACAGCTTATACTTGCCCGATGGGATCTTCGACATATCGGGAGAGAAGGTCGGAGATCGGAACTCACCGGAAGCGATGCGAACACCCATCATATCGTCGATGGCATAATATACTGTTTTCACCACCGGATGGTGAGAGATGTCATAAACCGGCACATTATAAGACTTGGCTACCGAGGCATTGATCATCGCGAGGTCGCTACCCGGGGAGATATGGCAAGCCTCCGAGAGGGAGAAATAAAGAGGTTGCAACTCTTGGGACTCACCTGCGGCATTGGTCACTGTGACCAAGAGAGAGAACGATCCACGTTCGAAGTCGCTGCCGATCAGACCCTTAGTGTCGAGCGCGATCTCGAACGAGCCATCCTGAGCGGTGATGGTTTCGCCGCCGTAAGAGGCATCCGAGCCATAACCGAACCACCATAGAGGAGCATACTTCACGACATACGACACCTTGGCATCCGCCACGGGCATTCCGGCGTAGGTATTGGCATAGCCATGGAAAGAAATTCTGTCGCCCACCTTATAGGAGGGGAGATCCGAGGCAACGACACCGGTGAAGGTCGGTGCCTTATAGTCAGCGACAACGAAGCGAGACTCGAACGTGCAATACACACTCGCAAACCGAGCAAGTTCTGCAGAGAGAGAACCGGCATTTCGGGGGATGCACACGCTGCCTTGCAGGCTCCAGTTGCCGAGCATACCCTCCTTGGGGAGTTGGAACTTGCCGGAGAAGCGACCAAACTGATCGACCTTGAGGGAAAGGGTGTCAATCTCCTGATAATTGGCATCCTTGAGAGCCAACTCGACAGTGACATCGGAGATGGTATGGAAACGACGATTATTCTTAGTATAGATTACACCGGAGAATTGTATAGAGTCGCCGGGGTGATAGATCGAGAGGTCTGTGAACATTGAGCCATGTATCGAACGAGCCTCTTTGTCATCACTATACCATCCGGAATAGGTCGAACCGTAAGCATAACTATCCTTGACTGAGACCACATATCGGCAACTCTTATATGGCACCTCTACCCTACCATTGGCATCGGTCATAGCCCGGCAGGAGGCCTTGTCGTCGATAAACATCACCTTAGCTCCCGGGATAGGTGCTTGGTTGTAAGCCGAAACTACATGTAAGATACTCTTGTCGCCCTTGATATTTGACTTAATCACCGAGATGTCGGAGACATTGAAGAAAGAGACACTCGAAGAGCTGTTATAATCAAGCACACCGGAGAGCGACTTCGAAGTAGAAGGGATGCAAGTATAGAGGCCTGCAGGGAGATCTGGGAGTTCGACCTCCTTCTCAAAGAGCGAGGGAACGGAATCAGCTACCGACACCGGCACCACAGCCCTGATCTTATTTTTCAGTTCCTTAAACGAGATATAATTTCTATAATAAGATGTCTTATTGGTTAGAATTGTCGTGTCGACAGGTATCACCAAGAGGTAGAAATCATATACACCCGACCCATTGACCGAGACCTTAACAGGCTTATTGGGGAGATATTGAGAAGAGAAAGAGACCGAGAGCGACTTTTTGGAGAGATCGACGATTCGGTTGCTCACATTATTTATGCAATAGGCCTTTGGGAAACGGCAGCGATAATCATTCAAGAGATTGAAGCAGTGACGTCGGATGGCATTATCGGCAGAATCGGAATCTGACAAACTGCCTAAATAAGAACGTGGTTGGGGCTTCTGCTTATTGTCGGAGAGAGAATCGCAATAGCGCAGCAACATATCGGCAGCGTAAGGGGTATCATAGAGGAACTTATACTGCTCGGTTACAAAGGATTTTGCTTTCGCAGAGGGTAAGATACCAGCCATGCATGAAGCGGCGATGGCGTAAGACAACATATCCTTATCATCATGATGAATCGATAAAGCCTTGTCGATAATGTCGAAGCGTAGTTGACGGCAGGGAGAAGCGGCAGCCTCTGTATTAAACGGGATGCTGTCATCATTACCTTCGCAGAAAATCGACAATATATCGTAAGCATTGATAGAGACAACATCGAATAGTGAAAGATGTTCCATATAGGATTGGACATCCTTGGAGATAATGATGGGGAAAGATGCGACATCCCCGGCATCGGCAGCAGGAGAGCTTATGAGAGTAGAATCATCATCGAGGGCGAGAGATATGAGAGAAATGATCTGAGCCTCGAACATGGGACGGCTCCAGAGGGCGACATCCTCGGGGATATCGTTGAGAGGGAGATTTCTGCCATCGTAAGCGTACTTATTGGCGCAATAGAACTCCGAATAGAGTTTAGCCTCATAGAGATAGGCAAGGTTTCGCCAAGGTGCGGGGCACTTGGCAGCAATGGTATCGAAAAGGTCGACATTTTTCATGACGCTGTCGGCAGAGATCTCCGAATCGGCATAAATGAACTTGATAGCGCATCGGAGTGCAGACAGACCATCATTTCGGCTCAGCGCGTTGTCGAACTCCCGTTTCATCTGAGTCTTAACAGATTGAGGGAATGCCATATCAGCATTAGATTTAGATGGTTTGACAGACTTGGTCACAGCGACCGTAGCATTAGTAGAAGCCTGGGAAGAGGCAGCGAGAGCAATCTGCGGAGCAGAGAAGATCCACCAGGCGAAAATAAGAAAGAAAAAAAAGGAAGCCCGGGCTTCCTTTTTAAAATAAATATGACGAAATGACATAACCAAAAAAATATGGATAATTACTTTTTAGATTTGCATTTATTGCGGCGCATCTCTCTCATTTTGTCGCGGAACTTTTGTTCAGCGGACTTCATTTTGAAGATTTGGCGAGGAGAAAGGAATTGAGAAAACTTCTCGTCATATCTTTTTTCGATTTCAGCCTCCTTTTCTTTAGCGGCAGTGATGGCTTTAGAGACGGTCTCATACTCGGCATCGGTGGCATTTTCAGCATCTTTGAGTTTTTTCTCGAGAGCCTTAGTGTCCTTGATTACCTTTAGTTTTTCCTCCTCCATTTGGGTGTAGAGCTCGAAAAATTGCTTTTGTTTGCTCTCCTCGAGATCCATTTCCTGGGCGAGGAATTTAAGTTTAAACTCTTGGATTTCGCGTTTCATTTCTTCACGGTCCTTGCCGCGGTTTTTATTTTGGGCGGCGAGAGGAGAAGTAAACGTAAAGATAGCCAAGAGGGCTAATATCAGATACTTTCTCATAGATCTATCTTATCATATTTAGGTTCAAGTTGATAGCCGAAATCCTTTTCGAACTCGTCGAAAGACTCATAGTCAGCGCTGACTTCATCGAGGAGTTCGACATCAGAGAGGGCGGAAGGTGAGGTGTACATATCTACGATCTCGGGTTCGGCCATATAAGCGGCGATTTGAGCCGGGGGATTATCGAGGCTGAGCTGATCGGCGGAAGAGATATCGTGGAATATATGCATCATACACCAGATGCCGGCGAACATAGCAGCGAGGTAAGCGTAAGGCTTAATGCGCTGCCACATAGAGAGTTTGACAGGCTCGGGAGCTGCGGGGAACTCGGGGAGCTTATCGAGGATCTCCATTCTGGCGGCATCGAAATAACCCTCGGGGACTTTCCAGGGGCTTTTCTTACCGCACTTATCGATGATATATTGTTCTTCCTTCATTGTCTTGGTCTTTTGTCTTATTGACTCTTGGAGAGGGTGATGGTTTAATGAAGCAAGAAAAAAAGTTACGAATTATTCGAACTCGAATGTCTTATTATAAAAAAAATGCGCTCGGTTTCTCAATCGGGCGCATTACATGTTTTCCATTTTACTTTTCGAACTAACCTAACATCATGAAACGATTTCATTTTATTAGTAAAACAAGCAGAATGGATAAAATGTTTTCACCCGGAGGAGAGAAAATCTATAATAAATGTTAAATTTAAGGAACGCGCTCTAAATTTCGGAGCCTTCGATGGCAGCGGAGATTTTCTTTACGGCGTGATGGTATGAAGCTTTCAGGGCGCCGACGGAAGTTCCGAGGATCTCGGACATTTCCTCATACTTCATATCGTCGTAATATCTCATATTGAAGACGAGGCGTTGCTTTTCGGGGAGTTTGGCGACAGCCTCCTGGAGACGGAGCTGGAGTTCATCGCCGTCGAAATATCTATCGCTTTCGAGATTTTGGAGGAGGAAGGAATCGTCGGAAGATTCGGTGATGCCGAGACGTTGCCGTTCCTTATTAATGAAATTGATCGACTCATTGACCGCGATTTTATAGAGCCAAGTCGAGAGACGAGCATCGCCGCGGAAATTGTGGATATTCTTCCAGGTTTTGATAAAGCAATTTTGGAGGAGGTCGTTGGCATCGTCATGGTTGACAACCATTTTACGGATTTGCCAATAGATTTGCTCGCCGTATGTTCGCATAAGCGTATCGAAAGCCTGGCGCGCGGTGGCCGGGTTTTGGAGGTCTTCGATAAGTTTTTTTTCGTCGATAGGAGCACGATACGCCATGAGAAGTATTGCTTATAGATTATAAAATTACAAATTTCTCGTAAAGATAATGAAAAAATTGCGGAAAGATAACAAAAGTGCGTTATTATAACGAAATTTAACTAAAAAATACATCAAAAGGGAGAAAAAAAGAATGGAAACATCTGCAAGATGCTTCCATTCTTGATATAAGTCTATAAGAGAGCGTTCCTTACGAGCGCTTTCCTTAAATTTTTGGGTCGTATTATTTGCCCGATCAGAGTAATGTGGAGTCACATAACCGGGATTAATGGAATTGGAAAATGTGACGGAGTCGGGAGAATATTCTCTTGGACGTGCTTTCAGAGGGGACAATATTGGGAGACTGTTTGAGAGCATCGATAGCCGCTCTTTCGGCGTCGGAGAGTTTCTCGGGGACATATACCATGATATTGATAAATAGATCGCCACGAGCGGAAGAGTTCAACTGAGGGAGACCCTTCCCGGGGAGTCGTAGCACTTTACCGGGTTGAGTGCCGGGTTCGATGTTGACACGCGCCTTGCCCTCGATGGTAGGCACTTCGACCGACCCGCCGAGAGTAGCAGTCGGGAAATCGAGCATCAGATTATAATACAGGTCACAACCATCACGTTTCAATTCGGGATGCTCCTCGACTTGGATGAAGATACGGAGGTCACCATTTTCGCCGCCATTGATAGCGGCATTACCCTTACCTCTGATGGCGAGTTCCATATTAGACTCCACGCCGGCGGGTATTCTGATTTCTTCGACTACTTGCTGCTTGATAACACCCTGGCCGTTGCAATTAGTGCAACGATCTGTGATAACCTTACCTGTGCCATTACACTCATGGCAGACAGATCGACTCTGCGAGATGCCAAAGAAAGACTGGCGAGTAATTGTGACATAACCGGAGCCATGGCAAGAAGAGCAAGTATTCAGGGCAGTACCATCCTTAGCGCCGGTTCCGCTACATTTGGGGCAAGCCACCAATTTGGTAAGTTTGACCTTCTTGGTAACCCCTTCGAGTACCTCCTTGAGAGTCAGTTTGACGGTAATTCGAAGGTTAGTGCCACGATTGACCGGAGCTTGAGTATAACCGCCGCCGAAGCCGCCACCGAAACCGCCGCCACCTCCGAAGAGGTCGCCGAACTGGCGGAAAATTTCATCGAGCGACATACCGCCACCCTCGAAACCGCCGAAACCGCCGAAGCCTTGCGGACCGAGCGAAGGACCGAATTGATCATACTTGGCACGCTTATCGGCATCACTAAGCACAGCGTAAGCCTCGGCAGCCTCCTTAAACTTCTCCTCAGCTTCCTTCTTCTCAGCATCAGATTTATCGCCCTGCTTATCGGGGTGATATTTAATGGCAATCTTGCGATATGCCTTCTTTATTTCATCGGCAGAGGCGTTCTTATCGACGCCAAGCACTTCATAATAATCTCTATTCTGAGCCATAACAGTAAAAATTAGGGAAGATTACTGACCCACCACCACTTTGGCATGGCGAAGCACCTTCTCATTGATATAATAACCCTTCTCGATAGTATCGATCACCTTACCCTTGAGATTCTCATCGGGCACGGGCACAACGGTGATAGCCTCAGAAGAGACATCATCGAAAGCCTCGCCGGTGGTCTCAATAGATTTTACACCATTTTGTTCCAAATACTTGACCAACTTCTTATAAATCAAGTCGAGCCCCTCGCGGAGAGCCTCCACGTCGGCGGTATCTTCCGAAGCCTTGATGGCACGTTCCATATCATCGACCACCGGGAGAAGCCCCTTGAAAGCCCCTTCGGCGGCATTCTTGATAAGTTCCGACTTCTCGCGCATGGTGCGTTTGCGGTAATTATCGAACTCCGCCATCAGGAAGAGATATTCCTTCTTCTCCTTCTCGACATCGGCTTTGAGTTGCTCCACCTCCTTCGAGAGACGAGTGAGGTCATCCTCCTCAGCTTCCGGCCCGGCAGTGACATCCTCGTCGGCTACCGACTTGGCATCGGGGTTATCACACGATTCGGGAGACTGCTGCTCTGCGGCATTAGCGGAATCAACAACCTCCTCATTCAGATTCTCGTTTTCTTTATATTCTTCTTGGTTCATAATCATCAATAAAAAGCTACAAAAGCATTGTCATTTTGTTATATAGCAAAAATCAAGCCAATAATTGTTAAAAACTCAAAAACGGCTTGATTTTTTATTTTAGTTCAGATGACAGCACTGACATTCTTGATTCTTATCACTTGTATTTCAAAACGTTATACACTATTACGCCTTAAGAAGATAAGTAGAAATAATATCGGGGCGAGCGTTAAGATTATGTAGTGCCACCGTGGCAATATCCACATCATCGAAGATGCCATATATGCAAGATCCGCTCCCGGTGAGGGAAGCATATAGGGCGTTTAGGCGATAGAACTCCTCCTTAATCTTCTCGAGATTAGGATGGATCGGGAAGATAGACTTTTCGAAATCATTGGTCAAGACTTCATGCCAACTCTCCAAGGGGATAGCCGGGAGAGATTGGAGGTCGAACTGCGGGATAGCGGGAGTGACACCGGCGAAAGCCTCGCGAGTCGAAACATACACGTCAGGTTTGGCGACGGCGATCCACTTACCGGCGAGGTTGAGATCGATAGGGGTCAAGCACTCCCCTACTCCCTCGGCGTAAGCTGGCCGATTGAGTATAAAGAAAGGGCAATCTGCACCCAACTCAAGAGCGGCACGGGCGAGAGCCTCATCGTCGGGGATAGGTTTCTGATCCAGATCTCGGAGGAGCCGAAGGGTGAAGGCGGCATCAGCACTACCACCACCCATACCGGCACCATCCGGGAGATGCTTCTCGAGGCGTATATCGACAGAGAGATCGGGGTGGGCGAAACGCTTGAAATAGAGGTCGGCGGCACGCCACACAAGATTTTTCTCCATGGGGCAATCGACAGAGCGACCGGTAGTCGAGAACGAGAAAGGAGTTCCAGACTTCACCGGCACAATCTCCAAGATATCGCAAAACTCTACCGGATTCTGAGGCAGACCTGCATATAAGCCAACAGGATAGAAAATGGTGCGCAGATCGTGATAACCATCCTCACGGCGTCTCACGATCTGCAGACCAAGATTTATTTTAGCATTAACAAAAGCTATCATCAGAGTGATTTTTTAAGAAAAAATCTTAAAAAGAGATTATATCGCTATGAGTGTCTAAGAAAAATCACTCAACTTCGAAGCCCCACTCCTGCCCCTTACGGATCATGGGCACACCCTCCTTCATCCATTTGGGCATGGGATCACCCTTGAGGTAATGGTCGAAGAACTGTTGGAGGCGGCGGGTTATATCCTTTCGATTCTGGCGAGCCTTGATATTATGAGCTTCGCCATTGTATTGGAGCATCCAAACCGGTTTTTCGAGTCGACGGAGTCCCATAAAGAGTTCGATACCCTGATACCAAGGCACAGCGCCATCAGCGTCATTATGCATGATAAGTAGAGGAGTATTGACACGATCTGCGAAGAAGATGGGAGAATTGGCAATATACTGTGGAGTTTTCTCCCAGAGAGTACCGCCGATTCGGCTTTGCCCCTGTTCATACTGAGCTTGGCGGGAATCGCCGGACTCCCAGCGGATGCCGCCGTAAGCGGAAGTCATATTGGCGACGGGAGCACCCGATCCGGCGCAAGCGAACATATTGGTGCGAGTGATAAGGAAGGCAGTCTGATATCCGCCCCAGCTCTGACCATCGATGCCGATATGCTCCTTATCGATCCAGGGATAGCGGCGACACATCTCCTCAGCTCCGGAGCATACATAATTGTAAGCATCCTCACCGGGACGACCGGAGTTATAATGGATATCGGGCACGAATACCACATAACCACGGCTCACATAGAAGGGATAATTCACCCAGCTCCAAGATGGTTCCATGGTGTAATGGTGGTAGAGATCTTCCGAGCCGGTCTCATAGAACACGCAGAGCATCGGATACTTTTTGTTGGGATCGAAATCATCGGGGACATAGAGGACACCCTCCGACCGGCTGCCATCGTAAGCATACCAACGTTCGAGGCGTGCAGTACCCCAGCGATAATCCTTCATTTGGGGGTTGGCGTCAGTGAGTTTCTTAGCCTTATTGAGGTTAAGGCCGTCGGCGAGCCATATATCGGGAGATGTAGAGAAATTGGCACGTTGCCAAGAGAATACATCCTTGTTTTTAGCTTTGAGGATTTGCGAGAACTCGTAAGTATCGAGCATGACGAGTTCGGGAGCCTTGGGAGCGCCATACTTCAGGAAGGCGAGACCTTGGCGCTTATCGTCGTAAGAGAATACATTGAGGAGGAGTCGGTCGCCGGCGGCGATATTACGATGGTCCTCTCGGTCGGTGTTGCGATAGCGATATCGGAGGTCACGTTTGCGGCCATCACCGGCAGTAAGACATACGGGATCCTTCACACCCTTTGGGTCGAGCACCCAGATGTCATGCTTATCATATACGAGGAGCTCGGCGTCACCCTCAGTCCAACCGGCGATGCCATAATTTTCGGCAGGCGAAGGATGGCGGTCATCGACATCCCAAAGGGGATAAGGCACCTTCTCGCTGACACATACCGACTTGCCGGCGGCAGTGTCATAGACATAATAATTTCGATCACGGAACCAGACGACATACTTTCCGAGCGGAGATAGAGAAGCGCCGGTGCCACGGAGGCAATCGCCGATATACTTATTCTCGCCGGTATTCACGTTGACCAGTTCCATACGAACAGGGGCATAATAATCCCACTGATACGATACGATTTTGTCGGCGGGGTTGGTAACGAGGGCATAGTCGCCATCCCAGCGGTTGGGAGCCTCGACATCGCCATAGAAGCAATCGGAGATGAGAGTGGACTTGTAAGACTCGACATCGATAGCCACGGGATAAGAGCACTCGCGTATCTGCTTGAGGAGGTTCTCCTCCATGGGGGGATTGAAGGGCTTATTCCAAACCCAGATATCGAGTTTGCCATGTTCGAAATCGACGATAGTCGTGTCGTCGGGGGCGATGATGGGAGCCACGCCGGCGATAAGTCTACGACCATCATGAGAGAAAGAGAGCTTGGTATACTGGTTGGGCACGAGATCGCCATCCTTCTCATTCCTGTATTTGAGGTTGATCTCAACGGGGGAAGAGAGTGTGTTCTGAAGGTTGCTCAGATAGATGGTGGCATGTTTCGTACCGGTCTTGATTGAATCGTCTGAGGCGGTATAAGCGAGTCTGGAGCCAGCCTCATCGAACACGGGAGCGCTATAGAAGCGGCGGTCGCGATCGATGATGGTATAAGAAGTGTCGGGGAGAGCGAAGACACCGATACCATCAGTGGCGAGAGAATCCTTCTCCGGTTTACGGATATTTATGGCGAGTTTGGAGCCATCGCGAGAGAATGAATAATCCTTGACCCAACGAGTCACCTTACGCACACGATTCTCGAGGTTGAGGAGCACGAGAGGACGTCCGGCCTCCTTATCCTTGAGTTGCTTTGGGGTTATTAGCGAGGTGTCGCAAGAGCGGAAAGCAATCCAAGATCCGGCATCCATAGCCATCTTATAGTCAGTAACCTCGGCAATTTTGGTCACCTTGAGAGTGCGGAGATCGATGATAGCGAGGGAATCTTGGGGGAGATCCATATCCTTCTTCTTGTCGATCTTCGCCTGACGAGTCACTGCGAACGGAGCTTTGATCTGAGCGATAGCCCATCGAGAGTCGGCAGAGATCGAGACTTTATAGCCACGTTCTATGTTAACACGCTTGCCGGTGCGGGTATTATAGAGAGTCAGCATATCATCCCCCTCTTGAGGGCGAATGGAGAAAGCCGACCAAGCGCCGTCACGGCTGATAGCGAGGTTTGCGACGCGATTCCAGGCATCGAAGTCATCGTGCGACAAAGCCTTCTTCTCCGCCGAAGCGGGAGTGGAAAGCAGAGAGAGTGCCAACGAGGCACAAGCGAAACAGAAACATCTAAAATTCATAGTAAGGTGGAATTTTAAGAGAAAGATGAGAGAGAAAAAAATATTTAGACCTTGTGGAGGTCATGACCCATGCGTTGCTTTTTGGTGGTCATGTATCTCTTATTATATGGGTTGGGATCCACTTCGAGGGGAACTATTTCGGAGATACGGACACCGTAACCTTCGAGGCCGATACGTTTTACGGGGTTATTGGTCATGAGCTTCATATTACGGATGCCGAGTGCATGAAGTATGTTAGCTCCGACGCCATAATCGCGTTCGTCAGCCTTATGACCGAGATGGAGGTTTGCATCGACGGTGTCGAGGCCATTCTCCTGGAGCTTATATGCTGCAATCTTATCCATAAGGCCGATGCCGCGACCCTCTTGGTTGAGATATATGATAGCACCTCGTCCCTCCTTTTCGATACGTTGCATAGCGAGATGGAGTTGTTCGCCACATTCGCATCTCATCGAGCCGAATATATCGCCGGTCATGCAAGAGGAATGGACACGAACGAGCACGGGGTCATCGCCGGCGACATCTCCCTTGATCAGTGCGATATGTTCGAGGCCGTTATCCTTCTGGAGGAAAGGGATAAGGTGGAAATGACCGTAAGCGGTAGGCATATCGACCTCCTCGCCTCGGATCACGAGAGACTCGGTGGTGAGACGATAAGCGATAAGGTCACGGATGCTGATAAGTTTGAGTCCCCATTCATCGGCACGGCGGCGGAGTTCGGGGAGGCGCGCCATAGAACCGTCATCGCTCATTATTTCCATGAGGGCAGCAGCGGGGAAGAGACCGGCGAGTCTTGCGAGGTCGACCGCGGCCTCAGTGTGACCGGCACGTTGGAGCACGCCACGATCCTGGGCATAAAGGGGGTTGATATGACCGGGGCGGCCGAAGGTGTCGGGGGTGGAATTGGGGTCTGCAAGAGCGCGGATAGTAGCGGCGCGGTCTTGGATCGAGACACCTGTAGAACACCCCTCGAGCTTATCGACAGTCACAGTGAAGGGTGTGCCGAGCACCGACGTATTGTCATCTACTTGACGGGGAAGAGCGAGCTCTTCGCAACGATGCATAGTGATCGGGGCACAGAGGACGCCACGAGCATTTTTGAGCATAAAATTGACATCCTCGGGAGTGATTTTCTCGGCAGCGATAATCAGATCACCTTCATTTTCGCGATCCTCATCATCGACAACGATAACGAACTTACCATTACGGAAATCTTCAAGAGCTTCTTGGATGCTATCAAGTTTAATCATGATTAATTAAAATGCTTAATATGGTGGGGATAAAAATGAAATCGTTAGGAAATGGGAGAGGATGGAGAGGAATTAACTTGGAAGAAAGAGAAATTGACCGAACCGTAAGCGATATGTCGGAAGAACCCTGGGAGCTGGGAAAAGTCATGGGTCTTGTTATGCTCGATTACCACGATGGTCTGATCTTTAACGAGCGAGGAGTTAAGGATCAGAGAAGGGATTTCGGCGAAACGGGGATGATCGTAAGGGGGGTCAGCGAAGACGAGATCGAAAGCCTCGGAAGCACGCTCGATAAAACGGAAGACATCTCCGCGGAGGGGAGCGAGAACCTTATCTTGGAGTTTCTCCTTGACCGAACGGATGAAAGCAGACTGAACGGCAGCCTGCTCGACGGCGACGACACGTCGGGCGCCACGTGAGACGAACTCCCAGCTGATGGCGCCGGTGCCGGCGAAAAGATCGCAAACCGCCAACTCCTCGAAATCGACCAAATTTTCGAGCACGTTGAAGAGATTCTCGCGCGCGAAGTCGGTGGTAGGTCGAGCGGTAATATTCTTTGGGACGTCGAAGCGGCGTCTGCCATATTTTCCTCTTATTATTCTCAAGGTCTTTATTTTTAGGTCGGAAGCCGAACTTCCGACAGCGGTAGGTAAATCTGATTTTGCTTTTAGGTCGGAAGCAAAACTTCCGACGGCGGTAGGTAAATTTAATCGGGAGGAGGGAGAGGAAGGAGAGCTTAGTCTCGTCTTAGCATTAGGGCTCCGGCGAGGGGCATTGATACCTTGGTGCTCAGGGTGGGGAGCATGGTAAGCATCACGAAGTCTATCTGCTTTCGGAGTTCATCGATGAGTTGATTCTTGATATCACGGATGCCGGAGAGAGAGATCTGGGTGGTACGCGGGTCGAGGTTATAGACATTCATGATATTGAAGAGATGATATTGGATATCGGCGGGGTCGTGCCAGGAGTGTGTAGCCCCCATCAGTAGGTTACGGTGGTCGAAGGCGACGAAATCCGCCTCATTGTCACGGACATCGATATACACACGAGTCATATCGCAACTTCTGTCGCGGAAGCGTTGAGCCATAACGGCGAGGTGGGAATGGATACGAGCACCGGGGAAAGTACGCTGCAAGAATGCGTTAAGGCCGGGGATGAGCGAGAAGAGCGCCGTGGCGTCATCGACTTCAGACGAAGATATATCTTGAGGTTCAGCACTATATACTCGATTGAAGAGAGTGTCAATTTGCTCCTCATCCTCCTCCACCATCGAGGTAGGCACCCAAAGGGTGTGGGGAGCTACGATGACAATATCGGCAGAGAAATCATCGAGCACCTGGGGATGGTCGTAAACCAGATTTTCGATGCGGCTGAGCAGAGAAGAGGAGTCATCGCGCCAGGACTCATCAAAGAGAACCTCTATATCGCGAGTCGGATCGGTATGCTTGAGATAAGCACACATTCGCCGGGAAGAGATGACGCAGATCAGTCGCCAATCCGCCACATCGCCTACACGGACCGCTTGATATGTATTAGAATCATTGATCATATCACAAAGTTAATGAAAACCTTTGAAATTTCATAAAACAAGCGGCTAATAAAATGCCACGAAGTAGTAAATAAGTTTCAAAAGCGAGCCAAAGGAGAGAATTTGAGGGTATAGAGTGGATTCCACCGGGTATAAAAGCGATAGCGACGAATGCCAAGGTAGCGATCAGAGTGGTAACGAGGAGGTCACGACTTTTGGCGAGTCCAATAAAGACACCGTCGAAGATAAACGCGGAGACCGTGATGGGAGGGAGAAGAGCGAGCCAGATGTGCATATCAGCCACAGCGAGACGGACCTCGTTGACGTCGGTGATGAAAGCCACAATAATGTCCGGGAGGAGGATATAGATTAGTAAGAAAAGAGCCGCCATAGCAGCGCCCCACGCCATCAGGGCGTTTACTCCGCGGCGTATGGCGATGAAGTCATGAGCGCCGGCGGCTTTACCGACGATTGCCTCGCCGGCGAAGGCAAAGCCATCCATGAAATAGGAAAAGAAGAGGAAGAACTGCATCATCACGGCATTTGTGGCGAGGGTGATATCGCCGATACGGGAGCCGATAGAGGTCATGATCAGAGAAACCGCCATGATGCAAGCCGAGCGGAAGAAGAGGTCGGTATTAACTTTGAAGAATCTTCCCCACGCCACACGTCTGCCGCACTCCCGGTCGGGAAGACGGCGGAGGCGGGCGGCGACGAAAGCGACAGCTGCGACGAGGCCTATCCAGTTGGCGGTGAGAGTGCCGTAAGCCACACCTGCAAACCCGAGATCGAAACCCCAGACGAACGAGATGCTGAGCGCGATATTGATGACATTGATGCCAACAGCTATGAGCATCGGCACGAGAGTGTTCTGCAAGCCGATGAACCAACCGGATATCGCCATGATAGCCAGCTGTGCCGGGGCAGCCCAAAGACAAATCTCGAAATATTGAGAAGCGAGAGGAGCCACCTCGAGAGCGGGGTCGAGTATCAAGAAGAGGAGTCGGCGCAGAGGAGAGATGCAGCAGATGGCTACGAAAGCGATGGCGAGCGCGATGGTTAGAGCCTTGCGCAAGACATCGCGAGTCAGGTCATAATGCTCAGCGCCGAAAGCCTGGGCAGTCATTCCGGTGGTGCCTGCGCGCAAGAAACCGCAGAGCCAGTAGATGACATTGAGCATCATCGCACCGAGCGCCATAGCCCCGATATAGGAGGGGCTACCGAGGTGTCCGGCGATGGTGGTATCGCACAGTCCCAATAGAGGGACTGTGATATTATTGACGATAGCCGGCAGGGCGAGGCGCAGGATACGATTATTCAGAGACAAAGCCGAGAGAAGGAGGGAGGGAAAAGGGTCAATTCATTTCGCCGACGAGGGGAATTTCCACCATCTCCTTGACACGTTCGATCGAATAATTCTGACCGAAGAGGAACATCAGTTTGGTGATGGCAGCCTCGGATGTAAGGTCATGCCCCGGGATCACACCGGCACCATATAGCACGGAGCCTGTCTGATAGCGTAATGGGTCGACCATACCGTTATCGCACTGAGAGACATTGACGATTACCAAGCCACGTTCCACAGCCTCACGGATAGTTCTGATGAACTCAGGATCTGTCGGAGCATTGCCGGCGCCGTAGGTCTTGAGGACAACCCCTTTGAGACCGGGAGTGTTGAAGGCATGGCGTATCATATTGATAGTTATGCCGGGGAACAGGTTGAGGTACATCACATTAGTATCCATACCATAATGCACAGTCAGAGGCTCATTGGGAGAGGGAGTCCAGAGCATTTCCTGACGGAAAGTGATGCCCATACCGATCTTGGCGAGACGTGGGAAATTGCTACTTTTGAAAGCGTTGAAATTGTCGGCGCTATACTTGGTGGCACGATTACCGCGCCAGAGGTAATTTTCGAAGAGGATCGCAACTTCGCGTAGCATGGGGGAGCCATCTGGGCGACGCGCAGCCGCCACTTGGAGAGAGGTGATAAGGTTTTCCTCGCCATCTGTGCGAACTTCGCCGATGGGGAGCTGGCTACCGGTGATCACCACCGGCTTGTTGAGGTTCTCGAGCATAAAGCTGAGTGCCGAGGCGGTATAAGCCATGGTGTCAGTGCCATGGAGCACGACGAAGCCATCATAATCGTTATAGAAATTTTCGATAACAAAAGCGATATCCTGCCAGTGAGAGGGGGTCATCGCTGAGCTGTCGAGAGGGATCTCAAACTGAAAACTATCGATGGTGTAGTCAAGGCGCTTGATCTTGGGAACATTGTCGATAAGATACTCGAAATCAAAAGGTTCGAGAGCATGGTTGTCGGGATTTTCGATCATGCCGATAGTACCTCCGGTATAGATGATCAAGATGCGAGGGCGAGACAAGAGGTCATTGTCGGCTGAGTCGTCAGACAATGACTTAATCTTCATACGAAGAGATTCTTTAGAGATGTCACGGAATCTATCGATAGACTCCGAATTCAAGATAGCACTCATTATAGAAAAATGTGATTCAATGGTATAGTTTTAATAAAATGCAAAGATAGTAAATATTTTATAAAAAAATAGGGTTGAGCCACTAAAAAGAGTGACACAACCCTATATATTCTAAAAAAGTATTCTATAACTTACTCAAAGAGAGATTAGAACACGACTTTCTGCGACTTGTTACCCTTAACTACGATGAAGAGACCATTTTCGGGGTTGTTAACGCGAACACCCTGGAGGTTGTAGTAAACGGGAGCCTCGTTAGAGTCAGCTACGATATCGTGAACGCCGGCAGCATCCTCGCCATAGAGCACGAAGTTGCGGAGTTCCCAAGCGCGAGACTTGGATCCGTCGGTAGCATATTCGAAACCGATGGTAATCACAGAGCCGTCATACTCGCTGAGGTCGAGTTCGTTGGTAGCCCATTCCTTAGTCCAGTTACCGCTGGCGGGAGCTGCGGGGAAGTTAGCGAGAGCGAGGTAGTCGGTATATTCGCCGCTCTTCACATAGAGGCGATAGTTATCGACCTGAGCAGTGGGGAAATCGAAACCAAAAGCCTGCTCGAAGCTGAGGCTGCAGTTTTCATAGTTTGTAAGGTCGAAGCTCTTCTCCATCTTGGCGTTAGCAGCATGGTTAGTTTGCTCATAGTAAGAGTTGGCGATAGCGCACTTGGGGTTAGAGTTGATCTTCCAGCCGCTATAGTCAGAGAGAGACTCATCGTTAATCTTGGTCCAGTCATCAATGCTTGAATCGAAAGCATTCTGATAAACGACGCCATCGGGCACGGGATCGGGAACTACAGCACCCTCCTCGTCAGAAGCGAGGATCATCTCGATACGGAGTTGCTTTTCTTCAGCGGTGAAAGTGATCTCATCGAGACCGGCGCTAACGAGAGTGAGTTTGTCGCCCTCGAGCGAGCCTGTCCAGCCTGCGCTGAGGGTGGGGATGCCTACGTATAAGCCTTCGCTATAGTCATCGAAAGTGAGGACGATTTGCTTCATGCTCACGCCGTTGGCCTTGATGTTGACAGTAGAGCCCTTGTATACACGCCAAGCGTAGGAGTTGGCAACGGGAGAGATGAGGTCGGTAGATGATTCAGCCTTGGCAGTAGTCAAGACGAAAGACTTGTCACCTACGGTAGTAGTGCTGGTCCAACCATTAGCATCGCCTGTCCAAGTGCCGGGATTGGCGATATCGAAAACGGTATAAGTTGCAGCGCTCATGGTAGCGGCGCATGCAATAGCAGCGAGAGAAAGTAAAAATTTCTTCATAATCAGCTATTTAAGTTAGTAAATGTTTTTAAAAACTAAATTTATAAAATTGAACAAATATCCGCCTTTGTCGGATAGTGCAAAATTAGTAATTATTTTTAAAATAAAATATTAAAATCGGATTAATTTTTTATTAAAGTGAAAGAAAAGAGGGCATATCTTTGAGATACGCCCTCTTGGATATTGTTTTGCCTCGGCTTTGGCTTTGGCTTTAGATCTATATTAGAAGATTACTTTTGAAGACTTGTTGCCTTTCACTACGATGTAGAGGCCCTTTTCGGGGTTAGCTACGCGCACACCCTGGAGGTTGTAGTAAACGGGAGCTGCAGTTTCGTCGAGTTCGATGTTGGCAACGCCTGATTCAGTCTTACCCTTCACTACGATATCCTTAAGTTCCCAAGTACCGGCACATTCATCAGTAGAAACATATTCGAAACCGAATTGGATCTTCTTGCCCTTATATTCCTCGAGGCTAACAGTCTCGTTGTCGTAGAAAGTCCAGTTGAAAGCCGCAGGAGCTGTGGGTTCAGCGAAACGAGTCCACTCAGTTTCGCCCTCTTCGCGAACTACCAAGAAAGCATACTTGCCGGGGAATGTAGTAACATCGATGTTCGAGCCGTTAACCTTATACTGGTTGAAGACAGTCTTGAAGTCGAGAGTAACTTCCTTCTTTTGAGTAAGGTCGATCACGGGAGAAGCAGCAACTTCGTCGAGAGCAACAGCAGCACCGGAGATATAACCGGAGCCTACAAGGCCATATTGAGAGCTATATTTCCAAGCGTAATTCTCAGAAGCAGCGACTTGCTCGAAAGAGAATACCTCTTCGCCACCTACAGTCCAAGAGAAGAGGACTTCGGGAGCATTGGGATCGGTTACGATTAGAGTATAAGAAGCAGAACCTGCGAGGTAAGTATCAGTAGCCTCAACAGTTGCGGTAATCACGGTTGTACCTTGAGCCACGAGAGTCACTTCACCGGTAGCGGCATCGACAGTAGCGACTGTCTCATCGCTTGAAGAGTAAGCAACAGTGCCATCGCTGATGGTAGAAGCCACGGGAGATTCAAATATCTCACCAATAGTAGCGCTGTATTCAGTTTCGGGGAAAGAGATCTCGGAATCGATGGGATCAACGTCAAACTTCTTAACTACGATGTTCTTAACCTCCCAAGTACCGGCACATTCCTCAGTAGAAACATACTCAAAACCGAACTGAACCTTCTTGCCCTTATAAGCGGTGAGGCTGACAGGATCGTTAGCATAGAAAGTCCAGTTGAAAGCAGTAGGAGCGGTAGGTTCGCCGATGCGAGTCCACTCAGTAGCACCCTCTTCACGAACCACCAAGAAAGCATAATTGCCGGGGAAGTCAGCAACTTCAATCATTGTATTATTAACCTTATAGTTGTTGAAAGCGTTCATGAAGTCGAGAGTAACGCCACCTGTAGCGGGGAGTTCGATAACGGGAGAAACGGCAACTTCGTCGCAAACGTTGGTAGTAGAGCTAACGAAGCCTGAACCAACGAGACCATATTTAGAGTTATAAGACCAAGCGTTCACGTCAGAAGTAGCGACTTTCTCGTAAGTGAATACACCGTCGGGACCCATTTCCCAAGAGAAGAGGATGTTGGGGTCAGTAACGGTGAGAGTATAAGAAGCGTTGTCGGCCTTATAAGTATCATTAGCTTCGACAGCAGCAGAGATAGTAGCCACGCCGATACCCTTGATAGTTACAACACCAGAAGTAGCGTCGACCTCAGCGACATCAGCATTGTCAGAAGCGTAAGATATGGCAGCATCGCTATCGGTAGTAGCCACGGGAGAGGTGAACTCATCGCCGAAGACTACAGAATAGCTATCCTGGGGGAAAGCGAGGTTAGCATCGAGGAGCTCACCGGCAGCAGGCACACCTACGTACGAAACAGAGTGAAGCTCGAACCAACCATTGTTAGATGATTTGGGCAATTCGAGTTTCAATTCGTATGTAGCATTCTCCACCGGAGAATCGATATCTACAGTGATAGTAGTAGCATCGGCAGCAGTAGTCAGAGCATTAACTTGCTCAGTAATGTCGAATGACAAAGGCTCGGAAAGAGTAGTTGCAGAAACTGTAAGCGTTGCAGAAGATGCATAATCCGCTGCTCCGGCATTAGTTCTTCGAGCAGAAATAACTACAGATGTAATCTTCTCGGGAAAAGCGGTCTGATTGGTCAACGTAGCAACAGTTCCATTAGTTAAAGATTTGCTTCCGGCACGAACGTATTCCCATCCATTATTGTTATTGTTAAAGCAAGAAACATCCCAAGTAGTTTCTCCGCAGGTGATAGTCCAATCCGCGTTGTATGCACTTACGCCCTTGCTATTATAGTCGGGGCCGAATTGGGCTTTGTATAATTCTCGGGTAGTTTCTTCAGCTTGGGCGAAGAAAGGGATACAACCCAGAATTAGGGTTAAAGAGAGTAAAAATTTTTTCATGATTTTATTTATGTTTAAAGGAAAAATTTGATCAAAAAAAATTGCTTATAAAAGGCACTTATAGCAGGTGCTTAATATGCAATTACAAAGTTATTGAAAAGAAAGACAAAAAGCAAAGAAAAATGAATTAAATTTTTGTAAAATAAGAGAAGATGGAAAAAAGAGGGTAATAAATCCGGGAGAAAGTTATGATAAGCGACGTAACAACGTCAAGAACGATATAAACGTCAAGAACGTTATGAACGTTAAGAACGTTATGAACGTTAAGAACGTTAAGAACGTCAAGAACGTTATGAACGTCAAGAACGTTATGAACGTCAAGAACGTTATGAACGATATGAACGTCAGTAACGTTAGTAACGTCAGTAACGTTAATCACGAAGTTGGGGCTGAGGGGAGTGGGTTAAAAAGATGAGAGGCTTGGCGCTATAGCGCTAAGCCTCTCTGCAAGGTGGCGATTACCTACTCTCCCGCTTTCGCAGTACCATAGGCGTGATAAGGTTTAACTTCTCTGTTCGGAATGGGAAGAGGTGGAGCCCTTATGCTATGTTCACCTTAATTCGTTTATGTCATATCCCTGTCTTCTTGCCGGAGCATACGCTGATGCTCTGCTCTCAAACTAATCCTCATCTTCTCTCTCGAAGGGAGGCGAGATATGTGATGGTCTCAAAAGAGGTGACGGCCGGAAGCCGAGAGATGAGTGGGAATCACTGTTCACATCGAGTGACCCAAATGCTATGTTTTGATCTTTGCTCTTGCTTCTCTGTTAAGGGAAGGGAGCATTGATGCTTTTACTACGGAACATCGGGCAATTAGTACTGCTCAGCTGAACGCGTCACCA
>JBJEKI010000110.1:0-33732 GCA_051878555.1 Lepagella sp.
AATCGACTCAAGGCTACGACCCCTACGGCCCCAAAAATTTAAGGAACGCGCTCTAGTTAAAAGATAGTTGACTTACACAATGAGGTCAACACTCCCATTTCGCGGGGAATTTTAGTCGACGTCGTCGAAGAGCCCGGGTATCGAGGTCGGATTGTGATATTCGCCGAGGCGGCCGAGATGTCGATAAGCCAATTCGGTGACTTCGCGGCCGCGAGGGGTCCGCTTCAGGAATCCCTCCTTGATCAGGAAAGGCTCATAGACTTCTTCGATGGTGCCGGCATCTTCGCCGATAGCAGTGGCGATGGTGGTGAGACCCACCGGTCCCCCCTTGAACTTATCGATGATGGTGAGCAGGATACGGTTGTCGATCAGGTCGAGGCCATAACGGTCGATATTGAGGGCTTCGAGGGCAGTACGAGCGATGGGGAGGTCGATATGCCCCGAGCCTCGCACCATAGCGAAGTCGCGTACGCGGCGCAACAACGAGTTGGCAACACGCGGCGTGCCGCGGCTCCGGAGGGCGATCTCGCGTGCGGCATCCTCATCGATGCCGATGCGCAGAAGCCGCGCCGAGCGCTTTACGATGGTCAGCAAGAGAGCATGATCGTAATATTCCAAGTGACACTGTATGCCGAAGCGGGCGCGCAAGGGGGCTGTCAGACTCCCCGAGCGTGTCGTGGCTCCCACCAGTGTGAAGGGGGCGATGGAGAGTTGCACCGACTTAGCCCCCGGACCCTTGTCCAAGAGGATGTCAATCCGAAAATCCTCCATGGCTGAGTAAAGATATTCCTCTACGACCGGGTGGAGTCGATGGATCTCATCGATGAAGAGCACATCGTGGGGTTCCAACGACATTAGGATGCCTGCCAGGTCGCCCGGCTTGTCGAGCACCGGCCCGGAGGTGGTCTTAAAGCCGACTCCCAGCTCGTTGGCTATGATATTGGAGAGGGTGGTCTTGCCGAGTCCCGGAGGACCATGCAGCAGAGTGTGGTCGAGGGCTTCGCCGCGCATGCGGGCTGCCGCCACGAAGACGCTCAGATTGTCGATGATCTGAGCCTGACCGGTGAAGTCGGCAAAGGAAAGGGGGCGCAACGCCTTCTCGATGTCGCTCTCAGCGCCGTCGGGCTTCATCCGGTTTTGTCTTATATCAAAATCGTCTGTCATGATGATAATACGATCAGTGTAGGGTTGTAAAAATAGTGGATAGGGCTAAAATTTACGACACTCGATGGTGGCTATATCCGATTCGAGCACCATCTTCGAGCCGGTGGCACTCACCACCTTCAGCACACAGGGATTGGCTGTAAAGCCGAAGGGATAGAGATCTTCGTCGGTCGGGCCATTGCGGAAATCGACGCTCAGAATCTCTGCATCCTTGTCGTAGGATATTACTCCGGTGCGCTTGGGAGAGGGTGCCGGATTGTCGAGTTGCAGCAATTCGATCTGGATGCAGATGAAGAGGGTCTTGGGGGTGGATACCTCGTTGCTCCCCTTATAGGTGATGGTAGAGATCTGCCAATAGCCATCGATCTTGCCATTGTGAGAATAGCGACTGCACCCGAGTGACGAAAACATCAACACCGCCGCTATCGAGAGTAATAATATATATAAGGACTTACGCATAGTCAGATGTGAATGAAATTACAAATTAAGAAAAATCAATCAAATAACGCATTATGCATTATGCATTATGCATTATGCATTATTAAAACCAGCCGGTCTTGGCGATTGACACCATTCCGCCGAAAGAGTTGCCCAAAAGCGAGCCATGATCAGCCGCTAAGGAGAATGTGGCTTCCCATCCTTTCAGCTTCTTGGGATGATATTTCAGTTCGGCGAGCCAGCTGAAGTTGCTCTTCGGGTCGGTGAATGGGACATAGTAAGTACCCCAGCTGCGAGTGTGAGAGAGGAGTACGCGATAAGAGAGCTGATCGGTGGGGTCACCCTTGAATCCTAAATGATGGGCGCGGATGCGAGTGGAGAGAAGATACATTCTGCCATCTTTGTTGTAGACCGGGGAGGTGAAGAGGGGGTTGGAGATGGTCTGCCCCCAATGTTGCCAGCCATTGAAGATGTAGTGGTCGTAATACTCATCGCGGCCCGAGATCTGATAATTGATATTGTCGGTATGATCCCAATATACCGGGCCTGACTGATCTTTGGCATAAAGGAACTCATATAGCACCTCGGATACGAAAGGATTCTTCGGCAGGCGACCATGCACGCCATAAAGTCCGTCGCGGCGTGGATACTCCATGAAGAGCATCGAATGGTCTTCGAAGAAATGCTGGTAATATAGGCGGACCATCCATCCGCTCGGGTCTTCCCACTTGAGCGACATGCTCCAATTGCCCAAGAAATTACCCTCGACATTATAACGTTCGCCGCCGATGACATTGTCTTCGCCACCCGATAGAGGGATCATGGCTTTGACCCAAGCCTTGAAGTTGGTGGGATTTTGGATCCATCCTTCGGTTTTGCCATCTTGCTTCCATGTTTTGCCGCCGAACTGCGAATCCACCACGATGCCGAGTTCACCCTCGAGGGGGAACTTGCGGGCATTACCGAAACGGAAATATATCGCGCGCGAGCAATACAGGGTGTTGAGGGTGTAACTATACTCGGGGTTCGCCCAGCGCTTTATCCACCAGTTGTCGGTAAACATGCCGTAAGCGACATACCCTTTAATGGCAAACATCTCCTTGCAACCCCAGACATTGGCATAATCGAACACTCCGAGTCTCACCTGCGGGATAGGGCGAGCGTTCCAACCCTGGGTCAGCGAGCCGGAGGACAGGTCTTGGCATACGAAGCCATCGTTGATCTCCTTGGCGCCCACCAGAAGGTCGAGACAGCGATATCTCACCTCGGCATAGAGTTGCTGAGGCATAAACACCGACTGGAAGCGGTAGGCGACACCCATATCGATGCCGGCACCCCAGGAGAAGGGCTTCTCCTCATCCATATCCTTGAAGGCGGCGAGGCGTAGCCAGAGATTATTACGTTTCGTACTCGAGAAGCCATAACGATTGGCGTTGAGCCATAGAGGGTTGTTTTGCCCCCCGGCGATGGTGGTGCCGATCTCGGCACGATAGCGGATCGAATCATTCCACTCAGCGCGGACTCCGGCCGGCAGGAGCAACATTAGTGCCCCCATCAGCAGCGTTGATGCATATTTTAGTCTCATAGAAAAAATAAATATCTTATATCTAAAATGGGAGTCAAGAAGTAAAAAAGAGAGAGAACGAGACTCCAAGCATACAAATTTACAATAAAAAGGAGAGAAAATCACGAAATTTTAATAAAAAATCAGAAAGATTTGGTTAAAAAGAAAAAAATTACTACTTTTGCAGTCGCAAAATGCGCCGGAGTTGTGCAGTTGCAGTTTTGTGGCCCATTCGTCTATCGGTTAGGACGAGAGATTTTCATTCTCTAAAGAGCAGTTCGACTCTGCTATGGGCTACCATTAATAACTACCAAAAGAGATTTTTTAAGATGGCAAATCATAAATCATCATTAAAAAGAATCCGCCAGGCGGAAAAAAGAAGACTTGAGAACCGTTACTGGGCAAAGACAGCGAGAAATGCTGTGCGTCGTGTGCGCAAAATGACTGACAAGGCTGAGGCTGAAGCAGCTTACAACAAGGTGAGCGCTCTTCTCCAGCGTCTCGGTCGTAAGAACGTTATCTCGAAGAACAAAGCCGGTAACTTGTGCAGCGGTCTCGCTAAGCACATCAACAAGCTCGGCTAAAGCATAGCGTGTATGATCCCTGAGGCAGGGAGCGTCAGCTCTATCCCCCTCGTTGTGTCGGGTCAGCACATTGAGTAGGCCCATTCGTCTATCGGTTAGGACGAGAGATTTTCATTCTCTAAAGAGCAGTTCGACTCTGCTATGGGCTACTTCCCCAAATCCATCCTATCCCCGAAAGTCGGCGTCAGCGTAAGCTGACTCCGGCTTTCACTCTTTTAAGGGGAACGCTCTCTAAACCTTCCGACATTTTCAAGGTCTATTATATAAAATATTTTGTTGTCATGAAAAAGTATTTGACTATTGTCGTTCTGGCTATCATGGCTATGGTCGCTTTCGGCGCTTCCGCCAAGAAGCATGCTGAGATCAAGTTTAGCGAATCGACTTTCGATTTCGGCGTCATCGCCGAGCATGGCGGCCCGGTGTCGCATACATTCTCCTTTACCAATATCGGAGATGCAAACTTGGTGATCCTCGATGCCAAGGCCGACTGCGGTTGCACCGAGCCTCAATACCCCGAGCAGCCGATTGCCCCCGGCAAGTCGGGAAAAATCAAAGTCACCTTCAAGCCCATCTATCGCCCCGGTCCTTTCACCAAGGTGATTACCATTAAAACCAACGGCACGCCCAAGAAGGTACGCCTCAAGATCACCGGCATTGTCAACCCTAATAAATAATTTGGTATGACTCCCCGTCACTTCTTAACTCGAGTATTAGCCCGATGTGGTGCATTATATCACACTTCTGCGCTCCGTATCGCTTGGATGGCGGCTCTTTTGGTGTTCCCTTCGCTCCTTTCTTCGGCTCGCGACACGATCTCCTGGGTGGATAAGAATCATGACTTCGGTCTGATCAAGGAGGTTGCCGGTCCGGTGTCGGCACGCTCTCATTTCGTCAATGTCGGCACCGACACCATCTCCATCTTCTCGGTCAAGCCCACTTGCGGGTGCACCACCTCCGATTTCTATGACGAATTGATTGCTCCGGGCGATACCGCCTATATCGGCTATACCTTCGATCCCGCGAAGCGCCCCGGGCGTTTTCGCAAAACCATCAAGGTAGCCCTCTCCGATGGATCCACCCACTCCATCATCATCTCGGGCAATGTGCTCGGCACTCCCGAATCCCTCTCTTCGCTATATCCTGTCGATGCCGGCCCGGTGCGACTCTCCGACACCATCCTCACCATCCCTTCCGTTACGACCGATCATGCTCCCATGGTCTTCCTTAAGATTTATTCGCTGAGCATGGATAGCATCGACACTCAACTCAAAGCAGACCATCCCGCCCTCTGTGTCTCTGCCACCACCACCAAGGCCGGTCCTGGAGATGTGCTCGTATATAGCCTCGATTTTGTAGGTAATAAGTATGGCGATTATGGCGATGTCGAAGTGCCCCTCCATCTTATGGTGGATGGCACGGAGGTCAAGTCGCTTCTCTTTCGCACGTTCGTACTCCCCGACCAGGGTATGTTGATGCGCCGACAGGGTGACAAGCACCCCATCTGTCTTCTCGCCCCCGATCCAATCGATCTCGGTGTAATCGATCCCAATGCCACTCGCCGCATCAAGCGGGAGTTTACCATCACCAATCAGGGTAAGTGCGAACTGCATCCTCTCAAGGTATATTCACAGAGCGAGGCGATAACATTCGGCAAGATTCCCGCCAAGATCAAACCGGGCAAGAGCACTCGCATCAAGATAGAGATAGATGTCGACCGCCTCGCTGACGGTCCATGGCGATTCCCCATCAATGTCATCACCGACGACCCCCTGCATCCTCATCTCACCATCCCCGTAGCCGGATTTAAGAAATAACATAATATTTCCACAATCTAAGAGCGAATTCCCTTGGAGTGCGCTCTGCTTTTTTTTAAGGAACGTGCTCTGATATTTGAAAAATTGCGAAAAATCCCTTAACTTTACAATTCAAAAGATAATACTCAAGAAAAATCTAATACAAAAATATGGAACACCCCGAAAATCATCCTGATTACAAAGGCCTTCAGGTCAACTCAGGAGTCATCTCCCAGCCCAGTGTCAACCCCTATCGACGCCCGGTGGCGCGACGTCGCCTTCTTACTCCCGGCGAATATGTGGAGGGAATCCTCAAGGGTAATGTCACCGTGTTGGGGCAGGCTGTGACTCTTGTTGAGTCGACAGTCGACGCTCATCAGCAGATAGCACAAGAGGTAATCGAGAAGTGCCTTCCATATACCGGCAATTCACGCCGTATCGGCATCACCGGCGTGCCGGGTGCCGGCAAGTCGACTTCGATCGATGTCTTCGGTCTCCACGTTCTCAAGCAGGGTGGCAAGCTTGCCGTACTCGCCATCGACCCCTCGAGCGAACGCACTCAAGGTTCGATCCTCGGCGATAAGACTCGTATGGAGAAACTCTCCCAGCATCCCAACGCGTTTATCCGCCCTTCACCCTCGGCAGGTTCATTGGGTGGCGTGGCGCGTAAGACTCGCGAGACTATCGTGCTCTGCGAGGCGGCAGGCTATAACAATATCTTCGTCGAGACTGTGGGTGTCGGCCAGTCGGAAACCGCCGTGCATTCCATGGTAGACTTCTTCCTCCTGATTCAGTTGGCAGGCACCGGCGATGAGCTTCAGGGTATCAAGCGTGGCATCATGGAGATGGCTGACGGCATCGCTATCAATAAGGCTGACGGCGACAATATCGACCGTGCCAATCTGGCGGCGGCTCAGTTCCGCAACGCCATGATGCTCTTCCCTCCGACTCCCAGCAAGTGGAAACCTGAAGTCACTACTTATAGCGGATATTACGAGCTCAATATCGACAAGGTATGGGATATGATCGACCGCTATTTCGAATATGTCAAGAAGACCGGTTATTTCGAGCGTAAGCGCAATGAGCAAGCCAAGTATTGGATGCTCGAAACCATCAATGAGCAGCTGCGCAGTCACTTCTACAGCCTCCCCGAGATCCGAGCACTCCTCGAGCAGAAGGAGATGAGAATCCTCAATAATGAGCAGTCCTCCTTCACCGCCGCTCACGAAGTCCTCGACCGCTACTACCAAATCCTCCAATCCGAAAAATAATAAGAGCGCGTTCCTTAAATTTTTTGGGCCGTAGAGGTCGTAGCCTTGAGTCGATTTTGATTACTTGCTGTAAGGAGCATACGCACGTATGTGACTGAAAGCAAGTGATCAAAAGCGGCCAAGGATACGAGACTCGGGTAAAATCAACGTTTCCTTGAATTTCGGAATTACAAATTGCAATTAACATTTCGTTAACATTATTCTATAAAAAAGTTAAAATGACAACAAAATCAGCAATAGATATTGGTAGATTTAGTTACCATTGCCCGGATCTTTTTGGCATATTTCGAAACTCACATCGGTTACAATGCACGCATTGCGCCCGCTGTGACTTTCAAAATCTGCTCAAAAATATCCGCCTCTACGACCCAAAAAATTTAAGGAACGCGCTCTAAAGAAGAGGCGTTCCACCGAACGCCTCTTTCTTTATTGCTATTCAAATAAGTCTTGGAGAGTGATTTCATTGTTTACTATGCCGGAGTGACTTCCTCGTTCCACTCCAAATGTAGAGACAAATGTAAGTTGCACCGAGTGCTTTCCTTGATCCGCCTCCATAAATCGTGCCACCTTATTGCGAAGACTCATCTCCTCAGATTCGGTGATATGATGGGGAGTTATGCTGCATTTCATCTCACATAGGTTGACCGTACGGTCGTCACGGACTATCACCAAGTCCACTTGAGCCCCCTTCTCTCCGGAGGGCCCAGGAGGGCATCTCCAAGCATATTCCTGTGTGTCTACCCCTTGAATGCCCAATTTTTGTTTGATTTGCTTCACATGGTTCAGTGCAAGAAGCTCGAAAGTGAGTCCCATCCATGTGGCAAATTGGGGCTTCACTTGGATTGATGTCCATGTATTGTTGGATTTTGATTGCTTATCTACCAAGAAATTGTAATGGAAGAGGGTAAAGAAATCCACCAGCTGATAGAGGGTTTGCTCGCCGCGTGAATGATGATAGTTGGTATATTCTCTGATAAAACCACACCATTTCAAATTCTGCAATATAGTGGTGAAAGCTCCTCCGGATGGCAACCCGGAGGCTTTCAGCAATTCTTCGCGAGTGAGGCCTACACCCTTGCGGCTCAGCGCTTCGACCACTTTCTCATGATCATCACTGTTCTTGAATAGTGCCGCATATAGATGGCGAAATTCATCATGTAGAGAGCCGGTGGAACTAAATAGCAGGGTATCTATATTTTGTGCCAAACTCAATGTCGGACTCAGCATGTCGAGATAGAAGGGTGTGCCCCCCATTATCATATAGTATTCCGCAATTTCGTATCGTGATAGATGGAATCCCTTGGAGAGGAGTAGCTTTTCTGTTTCGCGCAGGGTGAATGGCTCTATCATAAGTCGGCATGTGATGCGATTATATAATCCGCCATGACTGTTGATGAGCTTGTTCATCATCCAAGATGTCGCCGAGCCACACACCACAAGCACCAAGTCGCGTTTGGATGATGCCCATGAGTTCCAAAAATGTTCCAATGCTTGAATAAATCCCGATTTCGGGGTATCCATCCAGGGAAGTTCATCGAGCAATACCACTTTTCGTGGGTTTGGATATGATTCGACAAGTCGGCGTAGCAATGAAAATGCCTCTATCCAATCTTGAGGTCGGGGTGTGCCTGCGGGCAACCCATGGTAGACCAAGTCGCTATAAAAAGACTTTAGTTGCATTGCTTTCCCGGCTCTTGCCATTCCGGCTGTTTGGAACACCATCTCTTTTTCAAAAAACTCTTTGATAAGAAAGGTCTTACCCACACGACGTCGTCCACACACAGCGATAAATTCGGCTCGACCTGAAGATAGTCGTTCCTCCAATATTTGCTGTTCTCGTTCTCTGCCGATAATATTTTCTTTCATTGTTCCGAATGTTTTTGTGTCGCAAATATAATAAATATTTTGAAACTCATGGCGGATTATCGGTGATTTTTCGCCACGAAAGGGTGTTTTTAACGGTTTGTGGCGGATTATCGGTGATTTTTCGCCACGAAAGGGTATTTTTAACGGTTCGTGGCGGATTATCGGTGGTTTTTCGCCACGAAGGGTGGCATTGCCCTCTAAATTTGCGTAAAACGAGTAAATTTATTAATTTTGCCAATTCTCCTCTCTTTATGATAAAATGTCGCGATCTCCTGTGGATCCGATCATAATTACCGGAAACGAATATGAAGAATTTAGTTATAGTCGAGTCTCCTTCTAAAGTCAAGAAGATTGAGCAGTTTTTAGGGCCCGATTATAAGGTGATGTCAAGTTTTGGACACATTCGCGACCTCGAGAAGCGGGGTATGAGTGTCGATATTGAAGACAATTTTACACCTAAATATGTCATCCCTGCCGACAAGCGGGAGGTGGTGAAAAGTCTGAAAGCAGCCGCCTCGAAGGCTGATACCGTGTGGCTCGCAACCGATGAGGACCGCGAGGGAGAAGCTATAGCCTGGCATCTCTACGAAGTGCTCGGGTTGAAGCCGGAGAAGACCAACCGTATCTGCTTCCATGAGATTACGAAGCCTGCTCTCTTGGAGGCTGTGGCGAATCCTCGTCAGATCGACATCGACCGTGTCAACTCGCAGCAAGCACGCCGCGTGTTGGATCGTATCGTCGGCTTTGAGCTCAGCCCGGTGCTCTGGAAGAAGATCAAGCCATCGCTCTCGGCGGGTCGTGTGCAGAGTGCCACGCTACGTCTGGTGTGTGAGCGTGAGATGGAGATCCGTGACTTCGTGCCGGAGCCCTTCTATCGCCTTACAGCTATCTTTATCTCCCCCTCGGGAGTGGCATTCAAGGCTCGCAGTCCTCAGAAGTTCAACACGCGTCAGGAGGCTATGCAGATTATAGAGCTCTGCAAGGGGGCTCATTTCAGTGTCTCCGACATGGAGCGCAAGCCCCTGCAACGCAAGCCTGCCGCTCCATTCACCACATCGACACTCCAGCAGGAGGCGGGTCGCAAACTCCACCTCAATGTAGCCACCACCATGCGCGTGGCTCAGCGACTCTATGAGGAGGGACACATCACCTACATGCGTACCGACTCCACCAATCTCTCCGAACTCGCCATCCGCGATATTGCCAAGACCATTACCGCCGAATATGGCAAGGAGTATCTGCAAACTCGCCACTATCAGACCAACACCAAGAATGCTCAGGAGGCACACGAAGCCATACGCCCGACATATATTTCGAACAAGACCATCGACGGAAGCGCGGTGGAGCAGCGCCTCTATCAGCTGATATGGAAGCGTGCCGTAGCCTCACAGATGAGTGAAGCACGCCTTGAGAAGACCACTATCGACATCGCTATGGACAATAGCGACACCACCTTCGACCTCCAGGGCGAAACGCTCCTCTTCGAGGGATTTATGAAGGTATATGGCGCATCGGTCGATGGCGAAAACGAAGCGATCGCTCCCATCGACGAAGCCAGCGAATCGGGTCTGCTACCCGCTCTCAGCCTTGGCGACAATCTCGGCATGCGCAATGTCACTGCCACCGAACGATTCACCCTCGGTCCGGTGCGTTACACCGAGCCTGAACTCATCAAGAAGATGGATAAGATCGGCATCGGACGCCCATCCACCACTGCCACTACCGTGACAACTCTTCGCACACGCGAATATATCGTCGATGGAGACAGCGAGGGTATAGAACGTAACTATAACGTCATATCATTAGATGACGATAAGGTGACCGAAGAGGTACGCACTGAGCGTTATGGCGCCACTCGCGGACATATCGTACCGACAGATGTCGGCATGGTGGTGATCGACTTCTTGACACAGCAGTTCCCCGACATCGTCGATTATGGTTTTACAGCGAAGATCGAGGAGAAGATCGATGAAATCGCCGAAGGCAAGCTCCCCTGGCAAGAGGAGATGGCAGACTTCTATCGTGATTTCCATCCCGGTGTGGAGCGTGCCGACTCGATGCGTATGGAGCATAAGGTGGGTGAGCGTGTGCTGGGTGTAGACCCCAAGAGTGGTCGCCGTGTCTCGGTGAAGATCGGCCGCTTCGGACCCGTGGCGCAGATCGGCGAATCGACCGACGATGAGAAGCCCCTCTTCGCCAGCCTCAACGAGGGGCAGAGCCTCCAGACCATCACCCTCGACGAGGCACTCAAACTCTTCGAACTCCCCCGCAAACTCGGGGAATATCAAGAGATGGAAGTCTCTGCCGCTATCGGACGCTTCGGACCATACGTGCATCATGGCAAACAATTCGTATCCATCCCTAAAGATATGGATCCCTACACCATCACCCTCGATGAGGCTATCCGTCTGATCGAAAACAAGCAGGAAGAGGAGGCGAATCGACACATCAAGTCATTCGATGAGATGCCCGGTCTGGAGGTGCTCAAAGGGCGTTTCGGTCCCTATATAGCCTATAAGAAAGAGGGTGACAAGAAAGCCACCAACTACAAGATCCCGAAAGGCAAAGACCCCGAAGCCTTGACCCTCGACGAGGTAAAAGCCATAATGGAGGCGCAAGACACCGCCTCCGCCAAGCGCCGTCCCGCCCGCAAATCCAAGAAATAACCTCGACGTATCCTCCCCATATAGATCAAAATCCAACAAGGGATAACGACATAAATACAGGGCTGACTTCAACCTCCGAAGTCAGCCCTATCTATTCCTTTGTAATGTAGATTATGGCTTAAGGAACGCGCTCTATAAACGTAGACTATATAATCTTGTAAAGTGAGTTGACGGAAAGTTTCTTTCTATTCAGGGATGACAAATTCTCGTACCTTATTATACAAGCGCTCTAAAAAATTTCCCGGATATCAAACCATTTTCAAAATTTATTATAATGAAAAATCCTCCGTAGTTCTGCGAATATTAAAAAAAATTTCTAAATTTGCATACTGGATTGCCTATATTCTGATGCCTGAATAGGTGTCGATTTATATGTAGGCGTCTTACATATTTAAGCGTGTATTGCGCTTTAGTCTTGGCTACTTGAAAATGTGGCAATTTTTTAGTTGAAGTCAAGGGTGAAGCAACAATAGACGCCATGTTTGCGTATATATCTACCAAGTCAGTCTTATAGGTTGACTTAGGTATATTATACAATGGCGTGGAGTCTGTTGCTTGTCCATCTTCAACGGGTTCATGCCACATACCTCAAGTAGCGGGACGAGTGATAATAGACTCCCCGCTTTTTGTATTTTTAAGCCATTATGGAGTCAATGGCATCTTTAGAGGATTTATATGACTTCATTGGTATCAACTTGTAACATTCCACTTGATGGCAATCCATGTGTGGAATTAGAATCACCCAAGAAGGTGACAATTCTTATACCTGCATTCAACGAAGAGGATAACATTCGTCATCTAATAGAGGAATTAGATAGGATCTCAAATATTGATGAGATCAATGGAAGCCACATCTCAATTGAGTGGGAATACTTATTTGTAAATGATGGATCAAGCGACAATACACTTGATATATTAAACGATCAAAGACAAAACAATAATGAGATCAACATAGTCAATCTTAGTCGGAATTTCGGTAAAGAAAATGCGATGCTTGCCGGCATGGACTATGCTTCGGGAGATGCAATAATAATTATGGATGCAGATCTACAAGATCCGGTCGATTGCATTCCTCAAATGATCTATTGGTGGCTACAAGGATATGATGATGTATATGGTATGCGGAAAAACCGAGGGAAAGAATCATGGCTTAGAAAGCATCTTTCTTTATTATTCTATCGACTTCTACAGAGCACAACTCGAATTGAGATACTTCAAAATGTAGGCGATTTCAGGTTGCTTGATCGCAGAGTCGTTGACGCTATCAAGTCACTTAGAGAGACTCAGCGATATACCAAAGGATTATATTGTTGGGTCGGATTCAAGAAAAAAGAGATTGTTTTTGATCGAGAAGATCGTACTAATGGGAAGTCTTCTTTCAATCTAAAAAGTCTCTTTAATTTGGCGATTGAGGGTATTACATGTTTCACGACCTCTCCTTTGAGAATATCGAGTGTAATTGGTTTTATCGTGTCAATACTCGCACTCGTTTATCTATTCGTCGTATTATTCAAAACGATTATATGGGGTGAACCGGTTAGAGGTTTTCCCACTCTATTATCAGCCATTCTTCTCTTAGGAGGCGTGCAACTTATTGCTATAGGCATTATCGGTGAATACATCGCCAGAATATATAACGAAACAAAGATGAGACCTCCCTATATAGTGGAAAGCTTTAATGGTAAAAAGAAATAACAAAAATCAATAAATAATCTCTATGGAACAAAAAAACAAAAAATATTATTCAATTACATTGCTGCTACTTGTAGCTGTATTCATCGCTTATCTTTCCTTCCAAACAGTATGGCTTGGAGATGATATTAAGTATCAATATAATTATGCCCACCTCGACCAGCGAGTCTCCTCTTTTGAAGATGCTATTGAATCTCAAAATTATCATTATACTCACACCAATGGTCGCTATCTTGCACACACGTTAGTGCAGTCGTTCTGCGGCTTCTTAGGACAACCGGCTTTTGCAATAGCCAACGGGCTGATGTATATACTTTTCTTCCTGGCCATATTCCGACTTTGTGATGTAAAGTTATCAAACTTCAAGTCTGTAGCATCTATCATCGTATTAGGATTACTCACTTTCCAAACCAAGATGATGCCATCTTGTCAAATAGGCTTTGTATGGATGTTTACCTTTACTATGGGTTTACTGATCTTATTCTTCAAGTCGAATCTAAAGCCCAAGGCATGGCTATCTACCCTAAGTGTTTTGCCGGCAATAATAATCGGCAATGGTCAAGAAGCATTAAATATCGGAGTGTCAGTAGCATTGTTCTTTTATTGGATCGGTCATAGGAAAGAAATGACATTGTTCCAATATTGTCTTATGATTGGTTTCTGGATAGGCACAGCATCCGACTGCCTGTCTCCCGGCACTTTGAATCGCGGAGCAGGGTCTATGGGCGTTAATATGAATCGAGTAATCGTTTCATTTTTAAGATATTTGTTCCTTTTGAAGGGAATATGGTTCCTTTGCATAATTGTTCTTTATTATAAATTCAAGCACAAAATAAGTTGGAAGAACATCTATAAACAAAACTCCTTCTTTTGGGTTTGCTTAATTGCTCTATTCTGTATGAATATAGCTGTTCATTTCGAATCAAACAGAGCCGGATTTGGAGTTGAACTGATGGCTATAATTATCGGCATTCGAACCATCCCATCAAAATCCCTCAATAAATTATGGCTATCCTTATGCACCCTATTGCTAATAGTCAATTTTTATTATCAAACGATAGGTATTTTAAAGAAACAAGCGTTCTATCAAGAAGTAACACGGCAATATTCCACATCAGCCGATGGCAAGGTATATATTAGCGATTGGGATTTTTATTCACCTATACCATATAATAGAAATTTTTCGGGAGTTATTGTGCCATACGGTGTAAACAATGGAGGTGATATGTCATATTATGAATATCGGAATCTTGCACATAAATTAACCGATTCATATCCCGGCAGACCTTATCCCATAATAATGCCGACATATTTGAAAGGCAAAGAGCATACAGATCTTGGCAATCAACTGATATATCTCGGTAATTCGTTGTGGCTGGCAGTACAATCCAAATCAGATCCGGCAACATTTGAAGTTCATCGAGAATTTCCAATATTCCCGACATATAAGACTTACGATTCGGTAGTAGTAGATATGACACAACCGGAATGTATATTAGAAGAGGGAGATAACTGGCGAGCTCGATTCATTTACGAAATGGACTATTCCACCCACGACATAAACATCACAAAAGAAATCAAAAAGGTTAAAAAAGAATAGAATGCGCTCTAAATAATTTGTGACTACTACAAAATTTAGAGCGCATTCTATAGCGCTCTAAACATCATTTTTTCTTTCCGGAACTTTGCAATTCATAGGAAGCCGCCTAATCGAAAAAAATGTGTTTTTCTTTATTTTTTTCGATTAGTTTTTTGCATTTTAGGAGATAAACACTAACTTTGTAATCGAAAACTTTGATGTATACAGCACAATTTTCGATTACAATTATGATACAGCGCAACAAATATCTGAACGAACTTGTTTCCTTACAAGGGAACGGCATGATAAAAGTCATAACCGGAATGCGCAGATGCGGAAAGTCGTATCTGTTGTTTAATATCTTTGCTTCATATCTAAGAGAGCAAGGAATTACACCGGAACAAATTATTAAGATTAACCTGGAAGACTTTAAGTACAGAGCGTTACGTAATCCCAATAATATGTATTCTTACGTGGAAAGTCAAATCAAGGACGACCGCACCCACTATATATTATTAGATGAGATACAACTGCTTGAACATTTTGAAGAGGTGTTGAACGGTTTCCTAAACATGCAAAACGTGGAAGTATATGTTACAGGTAGCAATGCAAAATTCCTATCCAAAGATATCATAACGGAATTTAGAGGACGCGGTTATGAGATAAAAATGTATCCTTTGAGTTTCCGTGAATATATGTCGGCATATGAAGGCTCGGTTCAAGCCGGATTGAATGAATATATGTTGTATGGGGGATTGCCCCAAATATTGTCGTATGTAACAGAAGAGCAAAAGTCTCATTTTCTGAAAACATTATTCGACGAAACTTACATTAAAGACATCAAAGACCGATATGCCATACGAAAGGATGACGACTTGGAGGAACTGATCAACATACTGGCTTCAGGTATTGGTGCTTTGACAAATCCAAACAAGTTGGCTAACACTTTTCGCAGCGAAAAGAAGTCAGAGATAACATACGACACCATCAAAGATTACATTGACTTTTTGTGTGATTCTTTTATTGTAGAAAAGTCAACCCGCTACGATATAAAAGGCAAACGATATATCAACTCTCCTTATAAATATTATTTTATGGATCTGGGACTGCGTAACGCCCGTATCAACTTCCGACAATATGAAAAAAGCCACTTGATGGAAAATCTTATATACAATGAGATGAGGGTACGAGGATTCAACGTTGATGTCGGCAATGTAGTCGCTTATACAAAGAATAAGGAAGGGAAATCTCAACGCACCAATTTGGAGGTGGATTTTGTCTGCAATTTGGGAAGTCGTAGGTATTACATCCAATCTGCTTACAGAATGGAATCAGAAGAAAAGAATAAGCAAGAACGGTCTTCGTTGGAAAAGGTAGATGACTCTTTCAAGAAAATTATAGTCCTTGGAGAAGAGTGCCCGATAACGCGCGACGAGCAAGGAATTACAACGATTGGAATTTATGATTTTTTGTTGAAAGAAAATTCGTTGGAACTATAGTTGTAATATATAAGAGCGCGCTCTAATAATTTTTGGTTCATCCGATATTTCGAGTGGGCGGCAAAGCGACAAAGTCAAACGACTTCGTAATTTTTTTGCAGCTATTGGGCAATAATGCGTTCAAGTATCCAGTATGTGATAAAAAGCAATTGGGACAAGTCTTTGATAATCAGAATCGGCCTTGTGACCAAACTTTATGGAATGCGCTCTTAATACTTTATTTTGAAAAATTAATATGGGAGAGGGTTACATTCCGTAGAAACATGTCATATAAGGCAAATTAAAGGTTGCGCCCGCCACGTATCAGGGTATCATGTTATGAAGAAGAAAGTATTTGTTTTGGCAGTGCTGGAGGTTTTGCTCCAATCGACAACGGAAAAGAATGGCAAAAACCATACTGCAAGCGCTGCGGTCACCACAAAAATTGCCACAGGTAATACCGCTTTCAATGAAGCGAGACGAGGATCGACATCCCCGTCTCGCTTCAGCATATTAAGGAACGAGCTCTTATGAACGATTCGATTTTATGGGGCAGTATGCAAAATTTCGGCAATAAACAAATTTATTGCCGAAATTTTGCTAAAAGATTTGTTGGAATCGACGGGTTGGGTCGATGGGTTTGTCGAGGGGGGGATGGGGGTGAGGATCGAGGGGTCGTGGGGGAGGATTATTGGGGGAGTTTGCGGGCTCCGTCGGAGATTATTACGGGGTAGATTTGGGGCTTGTGGCCGTAGCGGGCGTTGAAGCGCTCGGTGGCTGTGGCTATGAATCTTTCGGTCAGGTCTTTGCGTACCAGGTTGATGGTGCAACCTCCGAAGCCGCCTCCCATAATGCGCGAGCCGGTGACCCCACATTCTTTGGCTACGTCGTTGAGGAAGTCCAATTCTTCGCAACTTACTTCATAGTCTTTCGACAATCCCTGATGCGTCTCATACATCTTCTTGCCGACAGTCTCGTAGTCGCCACGATTCAAGGCATCGCACACGGCGAGAACACGCTCTTTCTCTTCAATCACGAACTTGGCACGCGAATAGTCTTCAGCCGAGATCTTATCGCGAACAGCCTCCAATTTCTCCATGTCGGCATCGCGAAGTGTCTCTATGCCGAGACATGCCGCCACGCGCTCACACGACTGACGACGCTTGTTGTAGGGAGAGTCGGCAAGCTCATGCTTCACACGCGAATCTACGAGCACTAACTCATAATCTTTCGGTGCGAAGGGGAAATATTCGAACTCCATCGAGCGGCAATCGAGACGCATCAATTTGCCCTTCTCTCCCATCACGCTGGCGAACTGGTCCATGATGCCGCAATTCACCCCGCAATAGTTGTGCTCGGTCGACTGCCCGATGCGAGCCAACTCAAATTTGTCGATACGATTCTCGTTGTAGAGATCGTTGAGAGCGTAAGCGAAACATGACTCCAATGCTGCCGATGATGACAAGCCCGCTCCTAATGGCACATTGCCGGCGAAGACGGCATTAAATCCCTTCACTTCGCCGCCACGTTTCTGCACTTCGCGGCATACGCCGAAGATATAGCGTGCCCACGACTGTGAGGGGGCATCCTCCTCACGCAGCCCGAAACTTACCTCCTCGTCAATGTCGATCGAGAAGACATTCACGCGGTCGCTATCGTTGGGGGCGATAGCCGCCATGATTACCTTGTCGATGGCGCCGGGGAATACAAAGCCTCCGTTATAGTCGGTGTGCTCACCGATCAAGTTAATGCGTCCGGCAGAGGCATAGAGCGCCGGAGTCTGCGGAAAACGAGCGCCAAACTCGCTCAATATCTTTTCTTTCATGATATCTTTTCGTTAATAATTATCCTTGTTGAAATGTATAAAATAATAGACCTATTAAGAAACAATCCTTTTTACCTTATTATCTTTTACTTAGAGCGCGTTCCTTAAATTTTTTGGGCCGTAGGGGTCGTAGCCTTGGCCGCTTTTGATTACTTGCTGAAAGGAGCATACTCCTGTATGTGACTGAAAGCAAGTGATCAAAAGCGGCCAAGGCTACGACCCCTACGGCCCAAAAATTTTAAGGAACGCGCTCTTATAGAAACAGCGAATGTAATACACACACACAAATGATATATTATTGAACCTGTAGAGAAATTGTTGCTGCTTTTACACCCTTGGCGGAAACCGTTAGGGTGAGATTGCCGGGAGTCGAAGCGCTTCTGACGATAGCCGTAGCGGCGCCGCTGAAGAGGTCCATCTCAGCCCGGTCGAAGGGGAGGAGACAAGTGGGATCGCCATTGGCAGTAGCCTCGAAGGCGCCGGCACCCTTGACGCTATACTTGACGCGTCTCGAATCTGTGGGGAGGATATTGCCATCCTTGTCAGCCACCTGCACGGTGATATAAGCCAGGTCATCGCCGTTGGCGGCGAGAGTGGTGCGGTTGGCAGTCAGCACGATGTGATGAGCCTTGCCGGCTGTGCGGATGCTCTTGCGAGCCGCCTCATGCCCCTGCTCATCGTATGCCACCACCATCACTTCGCCCGGCTCATAGCGGGTCTCATTCCACATCAAGCGATAGCGGGTCTGAAGTGTCGAATCATTCTTCTCCCTCATCCCTTGGCTCTTGCCATTTATGAAGAGCTCAGCCTTCGGGTAGGAGGTATAGACGAACACCGGAGTGATTTCACCTTCGCGCCCCTCCCAATTCCAGTGAGGAAGGATATGGAGAGTGGGGGACTGGGTGTTCCACTGCGAACGATAGAGGTAGAAGCGATCCTTGGGAAGAGAGGCAAGGTCGATGATGCCGAACATCGAGCTGTGGTTGGGCCATGCATCTGTGTCGTAGGGGGATGGCTCGCCAAGGTAATCGAAGCCGGTCCATACGAACTGTCCCAACACCCAGGGCTTCTCATCCATCATAAAATCGATGTCGGGAGTGTTCGACCAGGAGCATGTCTCATTGTCATAACTCGATGACTGATGGTCGGCATGAAGCACCTCATTATGCTCCTTCTCGAACGACACCGGAAAATGATATACCCCACGTGACGACACGGTCGATGCCGACTCCGAACCGATCAGCATCTTCTGAGGCATCTTGGCGTAGATCTCCTCGTAATATTGCGGTTTATAATTGAAAGAAGGGATATCGAGCGAAGCGGCAAAGCCATTGTCGAGCACCGATCCGATTTGATCCATGCCGCAAGTCACCGGGCGAGTGCCGTCGAGACTCTTCACCAAGTCCTGGAGCATCGTGAGTTCGGCGACGCCACCCTCACCCCATTGACTCGGCACCTCATTGCCGATCGACCATATCACCACCGAGGCATTATTGCGATAATGCCTCACCATATTGGTGATGTCGCGTTCAGCCCATTCCCGGAAAAATGCGCCATAGCCATTAGGAGACTTGGGACGGAATCCCCAATCATCGAAAGGCTCTACCATCAGCATCATGCCCATCTCATCGCAAAGCTCCACCAATTCCGGAGCCGGCATATTGTGAGAAGTGCGTATGGCATTGACACCCATATCCCGGAGCAATTCCACTTGATGGCGGAGTGCCGAGCGATTGACAGCCGCGCCCAAAGGTCCGAGGTCATGATGGTTGCAGACACCCTTGAACTTCGTAGCCACTCCATTGAGGAAGAATCCCTTATCCGGGATATACTTCAGGTCGCGGATGCCGAAACGGGTAGAGTAGCAGTCCATCTCCTTGCCATCGACACTGAGAGTGGTTTCAGCCACATAGAGTGCCGGCGATTCGGGGCTCCAGAGAGCAGGATTAGCGATCAGGAAATTCTGATGATGCTTCTGTCCGTGAGCCACGTAAGGGGCATCATTGCGAGCCACCACCTCGCCCGAAGGGGAGAGGATGCGAGTGGCCACATCGACCTTCGTTCCCTCGGCGACGCCGGCGATCTCCATATCGAGTCTCACCGAAGCCTCTTCGGCGCTGACAGTCGGCGTGGTGATATAAGTGCCCCACACCGGGATATGGATCGCCGATGTAGAGATAAGATGCACATTGCGATAGAGGCCGGCGCCGGGATACCAGCGGGAAGCCTTCTCAAAATTCTCTAACTCGACCACCATCTCATTCTCGCCTACTTGTACCGCCTCAGTGATGTCGGCATAGAACGAGTTATAGCCGTAAGGCCAATAAGCCACCTCCTTGCCATTCACCAGGACATGGGCATTGCTCATGGCGCCATCGAAGAGGAGAGTGATGCAGCGTCCCTCCACCTGATCGACCGAGAAACGAGTGCGATACGTACCCTGCCCGATGAAGGGGAGGCCGCCGGTGCGACCCGTCTTGATCGACTCTTGAGTCTCACCATTCTGCCATATAGCCACGCTCTGAAGGTCGTTGGCGCGGTCGAATGGTCCGGAGATCGACCAGTCGTGGGGCACACGCACTTGTTGCCAGCGTGTCGCCGCATCAGGACGTCCCTTGGTAAACTTCCACCCCTCGCGGAGCGTCGCCTCATGGCGCTGAGCCCCGGCGACGGGAGCAATGGCTCCTATTAGAGCCATTGCTATGATAAGTCGCGTCTTCATATTGATTACTTTTCAGTAAATGCACTCAGCGCCTTGGTAGGCATTCCCTTGTCGAAGCATCCCATCTTATAGCCATCGTTATAGCCGGCGGGTGCTTCCGGCTCCCAGTAGAAGATACCCTCCACCGGCTGGGTCATCATCCGCTTTATAAGTTGATAGCAGAGCTCCTCCTGATCATAGGGCATACCGATCTCGCAGATCATCACCGGCTTATTATACTTCTCCTTGACATGAGCGATATTGGCGATGCAATCATCCACTATCTTGACCCATCCACCCTCTTCGCCGGACTCTTCAGCCCAATAGGGATAGAGCGACATACCGATCATATCATACTTGCCGCCATTGGCTTGGAGGATATCGAACATACGGTCGTAGATCCACTGATTGTTGCCGGCATCGAGGTGAACGATCACCTTAGCCTCGGGGAATACGCTCTTCACGGCGTCATAGCCGGAATTATTGAGCGCGGTGAGTTGCGCGGGATTATCGACACTTCCGACCGGGAGCATCATGCCGGGAGTTGTCTCATTGCCAATCTGCACCCACTCCGGAGTTACACCGACTCCCTTCAGAGCGGTGAGCACCTCAGTGACATGATTAGCGACGGCACCCTTCAGCTCGTCTAAAGAGAGTCCCTCCCAGGCTGCCGGCATCTGCTGATGGCCGGGGTCTGCCCAGGTGTCGGAGAAGTGGAAATCGATCATGGTGCGAAGTCCGAGGCGCTCGGCGCGTCTTGCCTTCACCACGACATCATCGATGCTGTTCCACCCCTCAGTGGGGTTGACCCACACGCGCAGACGGATCGAATTAACTCCGCAGAAATCGCGCAGAAGTTGCATACACTCAGTCTCCACACCCTCAAAGGTGTAGAACTTCTCCCCCTCCGACTCCATCTGAGTCACCCAGCTTACATCTGCACCGCGTGCAAAGCCTGTCTCCTTGGCGGGGGCTACCGGAGAATCTTGTTTCGGATTTGTCACAGGACCCTCTTCCGTGCAGGAAGATATCAGCATGGCGCCTGCCAATGCGAGTCCCGAGAATATTGTTGTCATCTTCATCGATTGAGATTATTTAAGAGAATATGAATATGTTTGCTTGCCGAGATCGACTGTGAGGATGTAGGTCTCACCGACGGTCAACTCATTGTCGCCGTCAAAACCGGTGGTCGAATCGGAGTGACCCAACAAGAGCACGCCGTTGCCGCCGCCGAAGAATAGGCTCCAGTTATGGTTAATCAAGACCTTCACACCCCAAGGGGTCTCTTTTTCTTTAACGAATTCTGCGGTAAATATTTCAGGATTGTCGGCAGATTGTGTCATTGTGGTTTCCGCCCAATTGTCGTTAAGGCCGGCGAAAGTGACACTCTCCACGGCAGTCAGCTGATATGTAAGGTTCTTCATATCGAAGTCCATCACATAGAGGCCCGGTTCGGGAGCCGGGATATTGCCGTCGGACTCGGCGAAGATAAGGCTACCGCTCAGCGCTGTCGATCCGTCGGTGGCTTTATAGGCAGAACCCCAATCCGGCATGGTGTAGGCTCGATAACCCCACTCAGAGTTGATGTAATGAGCGCCGCCATAGATCAGCCCCGACTCATCATAGAGTGTCAGGTAATTGTCGAAGCCGCTCCAATCCACCAGACCGGAGAAATAGAGGTAAGGATCAGTCTCGGCAGGTTCTTCCGACTCTCCGCACCCTACCTTATAAGCCAACGGGTTGGTAAGGTCGAGGATCAGGGTAGTGGCTCCGGCGGGCACGCTGATAGAGATGGTGCTGCCTGTAGTGCCGAAGGTGAGGTTCTCGCTGTCGCCGCCGAATGCGATTTCTTGAGCGATGGCGGGACCCATATCGCCCGTATCCTTGTTATAGAGGCTTCCGGCGCCGCTGAGTGTGATGTTGGCAGTGCCGGCTGCGGCGGAGGTGAAGTCGAGTGTCCACTGGTTGGTCTTCATATTATAGGTCATCTCGCCGGTGATGTCGCCTGCTACGGTAACATTGTCGATGTGAAGAGCGCTCCACCATCCCTCGACGGTGTTAACAGTGGTATAATAGCAACCACCCACGCCGGGGAACCAGAAGTTCCAGCTATCGGCAGCCGACGAAGCGTAGAAAGTCTTGCCGCTCTGACCCACATTCCCCCACTTCACATTGGTCGGATCGAGGAACCACCAGTTATACCAGCTGCCCACACCGAGGAATCCGGCATAGATGCCATTCTCTTCGGGCGATGCGAGGGTCATGCCGGTGTCGACGCCATTCTTGTCGAGCACCGAGCCAAGGATCAGACGCACGCTATAAGGCTGAACATTCACCTTGAGCATAGAGGAATATTGAGGATCGACATTCGCCGCCAAAGAGGAGGCGATGCGGATATAGAGGGGAGCCATCTTATCGGGCTCGAAATTGAGGCGAGCCAAGAGGGCGTTGAGTTCCTCGCAGAGGAATTGATGCTGGCGCACGCCCTTGCCGGCAGTGATCTCGACGAGATCACTGAAATTCTCATCTCCCGAGAGCTGAATACGCTCCTCGGCGGCATTGATGGGTGCTTGCAGATTGGGGTCGGTGAGAGTCAGGATGCCATCGCCGCTCCAATAGATGGTCAGGGCGAGTGCCGAAGGGTGCTCGGGCGATAGGATGATATCCCCGTTGGCCCCTGCCAAGGAGATATCGTCGGCAGGATTGACATATACCAGGTCCATATCGCTATCGCAAGAAGTCAGCGACAGAGCCGCTAATGCCGACAGCCAGACCATACTGAATATTTTATTTAGTTTCATGATTGCAGATCAATAAAGGGGGTTAGACAGATTGCTGTTGGCTGTAAGTTCCGTGTCGGGGATAGGGTAGATGTTGTACTTTGCATCGACGCTTCGGCCGTCGAGCACACCACCCTTCCATTGCCAGATATAAGAGTCACCGGTGAATCGGTCGAAGCGGATCAGGTCGGTGCGGCGCAAGGATTCGAGATAGAACTCGCGAGCGCGCTCATCGAGGATAAAGTCGAGGGTGAGCTCGGTGTCGCTGATCTTGCCGGAGGCATTGTCGCGATATGCACGTAGACGCACCTTATTCACCAGGTCGAGAGCGTCGGCACGAGTGATGCCGCCACCGCCGCGGAGGAATGCCTCGGCAGCCATCAGATATACATCAGCCAGACGTATCAGAGGATAGTCGGTCGAACATCCCACGGCGGCTGTATTCGATGCCTGCTCACCGGCGTCGGTGAGGTTGGTAAATTTCTCATAGAAATAACCCTCAGCTTGATTGTCGATCGGGCCGCTGAAATATTGTGTCTGACCGTCGGTATAGAAGAGGGCACGAGAGTCGGCGGTAGTGGTGATATCGCCGAATTTTGCCACCAACTCGCCGCGAGCGCGGAACATACCCCAGCCGCTTGACAGACCATAATCAGCAGGTTTTTGTGTGCTCGAGTTGCCGCAAGAGCCGCAGGTCACGTAAGTTCCGCCACCCCATGTCACTGAGGTCGTAGCGTCACACACCATCGAGAAGATGATCTCATGGCTACGCTTATAATTGTCGGCATTGAAGAGTTTCTGATACTCCGGTTCGAGATAGAGAGAGGCATTGCCGATCACCTTGTGGCAGGCAGTGATACACTCGCTGTAATACTTGGTGTCTACCACGCCGCGATAGACGCCGCTGTTGAGGTAGAGGCGAGCCAAGAGTGCCCAGGCTGCGGGGCGAGCCGCACGGCCATATTCGGTCACCTCGGCAAGTGCCTCACGGCTGCCGTCAGCCACGAGAGCCTTCAGCTCGCTTTCGATATAATCGAACATCTCGACGCCGGTGAATGCCTCGGGGACAAAACCGGTGGCGGGAGTGGTCTCATCGACTTTCGGACCCTGACGGTAGAGGTCGAGCACCATCCAGTAGCTGTAGGCACGCATGAATCGAGCCTCGGCACGATATTCGCGGATATCCTCCTGCTCTGCTTCGGTAAACTTGGCTATTGCATCGTCGCTGCTATTGCGGATGAAGTCATTGCAGAGAGCGATAGTATAGTAGAGACGATAATATGTGTCTGCCACCCAGGAATCCTTATCGTTCCAGCAGATATAGGTCAGGTCGTAGAGGTTATTGCCCGAGAGCCAGGTGTTGGCGGTTTCATCGGTGGCCGCCTCCTGGAGGTTGAAATAACCGCGAGAGAGGTCATGACCATTGATCGAGGTTAGGTCACCATTGTTGCCACCCTGTTCCTGCCCGGCGAGCACGTAGGAGGCATAGATCTTGGCAAGCACACCGCGATAATTGGCGGCGCTGCAATAGATATCGTCGGCTGTGTCTTCGATCACAGGCATCTGATCGAGATCGCCGGTGCAGCTGCTCAGCAACACACCGAGTCCCATGATAAAGCCGAATATTTTAGTTATCTTTTTCATTGTCGTTAGCTTAGAAGTTGAGTCCGATTGTTACTGAATAGGTGCGTGGGCGAGGATAGATGCTGGTGTCGACACCGGTCGAACATTCAGGATCCACACCTGAGTATTTGGTGATGGTAAATACATTCTGGATCATCGCCGAGATGTTGAGACTCAGGCTCTTGTAGATCTTGCCGAAGTCGTAGGAGAGTTGCAGGTTGTCCATCTTGAGGAAAGAGGCATTCTCCAAGTAGTAGTCGCTAAGATATTGACGGCGAGTGAATTGGGTGTCCAAGAAGCTGCTGTTGAGGTTGTTGAGCTGATAGTCGTTATAGCTCATGGTCTCCCATGCTCCGGTGTTCATCGACATGCCGTTGAAGACGTAGCAGCCGATATTGGCACGAAGAGAAGTGGAGAGAGTCCACCCTTTATACTTCAGCGAAGTAGAAAGACCTAAGATCCAGTCGGGAGCCGGGGAGTGGCAGTGGTAGCGGTCGGCAGAAGTGATCTCGCCATCGCCGTTGAGGTCGGCATACATGCCTTCGAGGGGCTTGCCGGTCTCTTGGTCGTAGAGCTGCTTATAGAGGTAGAATGCGTAAGGAGCATAGTCGGTAGAGAAAACTTGCATCTGATAAGTATCGATCCAGGGTCCAACGCCGGTATCGGGGCTGGGGTTGCCGGGATTCAGAGTGAGGTTGCGGATGCGCACACGTTGCCAAGCGGCGTTGGCGGTGAGGCTCCAGTGCCAATCCTTGGTGTCTATCAGGTTGGCGGTTAAGGCGAGTTCGACACCCTGCGAGTCGACATTACCCACATTCTTGAGCATCAACTTATCGAAGTTGGTACCTGCCGGCACAGGCACTGTGGCAAGCAGGTTTTCGGTCTTGCGAGTATAATAGTCTGCCGAGAAGGTAAATCTGTTTTCGAGGAATGCGAGGTCGACACCGACGTTCCAAGACTTGGTGGTCTCCCACTTCAAGTCGGGGTTGTAAGCCTCGGGGCGAATGGTATAGACAGGCACGCCGCCGAATTGATATTGAGCGCCATCGAGCGAGGTGGTGTAGATCGGCATATATCCATAATTGTCGATGCCATCTTGCTGACCGGTGACACCATAAGAAGCACGGATCTTCAGGTCGTTCATGACATGGCTGATGGGCTGGAAGAAGCTTTCCTTGGAGATGCGCCAAGCCAGGGCGACAGATGGGAAGAGACCCCATCGATGGTCTTTGGAGAAGCGCGAAGAGCCATCCTCACGCACTGTGGCGGTGAGGAGATAACGATCCATAAAGGTATAGTTCAAGCGGCCGTAGAACGACACGAGAGCGTGGCGCTGATCGGTGGCTGCCGATGTCTCTTGCTGCTCACCCTGGGTATTGAGGATTGCATAGAAGGGGGTGCTGTATCTCCAGAACTGATAGTCATAACCCAGAGTCACATCCAGGTTTGATTTGATCGCATCGAAGTCGCGATTGTAGTTGGCATAGATGGTGAGGATGCGGTTGTGGTTGGTCTGCGGACCGTAGTCGTAGTCGCGACCTCCGGAGGTGTAATTGAGGTAAGCCTCAGCCGGAATATACACATGCCCCTGGCCGTGCGACCAGTCGTAGCCGCCGGTGACATGGAGGCGAAGCCCCTTGACCCAGCGTATGCTCCAATCGGCGTCGATATTGCCGATGACACGCCACACGTCGGAAGTCGAGTTATACTGCTCGATGCTCCCCAGAGCATTGGGCACGGCGCCGGTTACAGGATTGCCGCTATTGTCGATAGCCTCGGTATATCCTCCGAAGCCCTCTTCGCCGGAATATACCGGGATGGTGGGGTTGAGAGTAGCACCACCCCAGATGGCTGAAGAGTCGGCAAAGCGGTTGCGAGCGTATGAGCCCTTTACACCTATTTGGAAGCGAAGTTCATTGTTGAGGAAGGAGGGCGAGAGGTTAATATTACCGGTGAAGCGCTTGGTATTATCGGTCTTGAGGATACCCTCCTGATAGAAAGCGCCGACCGACACGCGATATGGGAGCCACGAGGAGATGCGGCCCGACACGCTGAGGTTATTGTCTGTGCCGAAGGCGGTGTGGAAGATCTGATCGTTCCAGTCTGTGCGGCTGTCGCCCAGAAGAGAAATCTGACGCTCTGTGCCGAAATGCTTCACCACGTCGATGAACTCATCGGTGGAGAGCATATCGGATGTGCGAGTCTTTGTCGAGATGGAGTTAGTGGTTTGGAATGAGACCTTTACACCCTGATTGCGGCTCTTCTTGGTGGTGATGATGATTACACCATTTGACGCGCGCGAACCATATATAGCAGTCGAAGAGGCATCCTTGAGGATAGTCATGCTCTCGATGTCGTTGGGGTTGATCAGCGAGAGGAAGTTGCCGCTACCGCTCACTGAGCCACCCACCTCCATGGGAACACCGTCGATCACGATCAGAGGGTCGTTGGAGGCATTAAGCGATGCGCCGCCACGGATGCGAATCGTCGAGCCAGCCGTCGGCGAACCGCCGGTGTTGACAATCTGCACACCTGCCACCTTACCATTGATAAGCTCTTCGGGCGAAGAGATGACTCCCTGATTGAAGTCCTTCTCGTCGATGGCGGATACCGAGCCGGTAAGGTCGTCCTTCTTGCGGACACCATAACCGATCACCACCACCTCATCGAGCACCTCCGTGTTGGGGCGTAGTCTGATATCCATCTTCCCTGTGGTAATCTCTACGGTGGCTGCCGTATAGCCTACATACGACACGGTGAGGCTCTTGGCGTTAGCCCCTACGTTGAGTGTAAAGTTGCCATCTATATCGGTCACTGTCCCGATATTTTGATCAGAGATCTTGACCATCGCACCTATCAGAGGCTCGCCGGTCTCATCTGTAACAGTACCCGTCACTGTCCGCTGATTTTGGGCTTTAGCCGTTACGGGTATAAGGAGTAGCGAGAAGAATATTCCCATGAGCAAATTCCTTATCACGACATTGCCGCTTGAGTTGATCATTGGTTGTTATTTTTTAGGTTTTTTGCGTTTCTGAAGTGTCGGTCGACTCTCCGGTCTCGGAGACGTGAGTCGATATAGATCCTTTCGTTTGCAAATATAAAGTGACAATCCAAGATTCATATAATGAAAAAAGACAAAGAATAGAACAAATCAGACAAAATGCAAAAAACTGCAATTTTGTGATATTTCTTATGCAATAAATCAGACAAATCAACGGAAATTTTGATATATTTGCATATATTATCACCAAATGGATATCACCATGGACACCGACCGACGACTTATCCGAACATTACGCTATCTTCTATTGTCACTCTTGATGATAGAGAGTGTCGCCCTCAATTCGGCCACGGCATTGCCGGAGCTTGGACTGACCTGGAAGAATGTCAAGGTGGGGGGAGTGAAGAGTGCGGTGTTCACCACCTTTAGCGACAGCCGGGGTATCATTTGGCTCGGCACGAACCGTGGTCTCTATTTCTACGATGGCATTTCGACACATCAGGTGGATGCCGAGAAAATGGCGGGAGTGCAGGTCTATGCCATCGTCGAATATGAGGGTCAGCTCTATATCGGCAGCAACAATGGTTTGATGATCTATGACTATCGACAGGGGCGAATCGTCAGGGTAATCAATAATTCCCCCAAAGAGATCCGGGCGCTGATGGTGCAGGGAGATCATCTCTGGATAGGGGGCTTGGGTGGGATCTTCTATTACGATATCACACATCAGCGGATCCGCAACTATTCGTCGGGGCTGCCACACAGGTCGGTCTATTCGATGCTTCGAGACAGTCGCGGGGCCCTCTTCGTGGGCACCTACACCGGCATGGCACGCTGGGATCAGCGTCACTCACGCTTCGAGCGTATCGCCAATCCGGGTGGAGGGTCGCTCTTCGTGAACTGTATGCTCGAATCGCCCGACAAGCATGGCATATATGTCGGCAGCGAGGGTGCACTCTATCGCTATTTTCCCGCCTTGGAGAGCTGGGAGCGTGTCGGCCTCGAGGAGAGTTGTAATGTCAAGAGTCTTGCCCCGGGCGAGTCGGGACATGTGTGGGTGGGCACCGACAATGGCGTGTTCGACCTCTCAAGAGATGGGCTGAAACATTATCGCCACGATTCGCGCGATGAACTCTCGATCGCCGACAATGAGATATGGTGTGTCTATGCCGATGGCAAGCACAATATCTGGGCGGGGCATGAACGAGGTGTGTCGATAGCCTCCACTTCGACTCGTATCAGCAGTATTCGTCTGAATCGCCTCACTCACTCGGGCGAGGGTAATGAGATACATTCGATCTTACGTGATCGGAGTCAAAACCTCTGGTTGGGAGGCACCAACGGTGTAATCCGTATCGCCGAGGGGGAGGCTCCGCGCTGGTATCGCCATGCTGACACTCCCGGAGCTTTGTCTCACAATCGGATTCGCGATATCTATGAAGATTCGGAGGGAGTGGTGTGGCTCGCCACCGATGCCGGATTGAATCGTTATAACAGAGCGGCAGATAGATTTGACATCTTTCATATCGTCGACCCTAAGGGTGGGCATACCTCGAATTGGGTCTATGCCATCGTCGAGGATAACGATCATTTCTGGGTCGGCAGCTTCTTGAATGGTATCCACTATGTGGCCAAAGATAAGTTCAGCCTCCCCGGGGGAGTGGTGGCGTCAGAGAGATCGTACAACACCGATACGCATGACGGAGATATGACTCTGAGCAATGACCTGGTGAATAATGTTCTGCTTGACGGCAATGGCTGCCTATGGGTGCTGCTCTTCCGCGACGACCGTATCATCAAGTATGACTTGGCGACACATCGCGCTGTCCGCTATGACATATATGCTCTGACCGGAGAGCATCCGGCATACGCCTGTGAGGATAATCAGGGGAGAGTGTGGTGCTCTTTCCGTGGAGGTGTGGTGCTCTTCGACGGCTCTTCGCCGCGAGTGGTGCGCTTCCCCAATACCAATAGTGATGAGACCATCATGGCGATGGGTGGCGTAGGCGATGATATCTGGATTTCAACCCAAAGCAGTGTCTGGAGTGTCAATGGCAAGAGCCTCAAGGCTACTCTGCTCCCTATCCCTCAGAAGTCGTATACCGCCATCTATGAGGACCGCGTTAGCAATAAGGCCTATCTCGGGGGCACGGATGAGATCGTTGAAGTGAATGGCGATATTGCCTCCGATGTGGCTGACTCTAAGATCAGGATGATTCTGCCCCAACAAGAGGATGGCTCGTTCGACCTCTCCGACATAATGGCCGGCATGCAACATCATGTGCTCTCTTACGGCGGCAATCTCTCATTGGTGATCAGTTCGCTCAACTATTCTCCTGAGTCAGTCGATCGCTTTATGTACAAATTGGCACGCAATGAGACCGATACCATCGGCGGATGGGTGCTCCTCCCCGAGGGAGTGAACAGTATACGCTTCGCCGACCTGAAGATGGGCGACTACACCATCCTGCTACGCACAGCCGGCTCAGGCTCCAAGCCTATGGCGATCCCGATGACTGTCAAGCCTCCCTTCTATCTCTCGATCCCGGCTATGATTCTATATGCCTTGATAGTAATTGGTGTCACCGCTTGGATCGTTTGGTATTTCCGCAGACGAAATCTCAAGGCTCTCCACGAACGTGAACGTGAGAACACCCTCGAGAATGTGGAGCGTAAACTCACCTTCCTCTCCACTATCTCCCACGACCTGAAGACACCCCTCTCGATGATACTCGGCCCGGTGAGCATCATGAAGGAGCGAGCCAAAGACCCCGCCGACCGCCGTAGCCTCGAGAAGGTATATGACAATGCCGTGCGCCTCAATAATATGATCCATCGCACCCTCGAGCTACAACATATCGAGGATGGTGGCGAGAGTCTCTTGATCCTCTCCACCTTCGACGTGGTCGCTTTCTGCTCCGGCATCTTCAAGACTTTCCGCGAGCACAACTTGCAGAAGACCTTCCTCTTCCACACCTCGGCGGCGGAGATTATGATCGAGGCGGATGCCGTGAAATTGGAGTCGGTGATGACCAATCTCCTCTCGAATGCATGTAAATATTCCGAACCTGGAGCCACCATCTCTTGCGGCATCAGCATGCTCGACGATCATGTCGAGATAGTCGTCTCCGACGATGGTGTCGGCATCCCGGAAGCCGACAGACAACTCGTGTTCCAGCGTATGTTCCGTTCTCCCTCCACCGCCAAACTCAAGGAGGGTACCGGACTCGGCCTCTACCTTATCAAGAAATATCTCGAGGCTATGGGCGGAAATATCGAACTATTCAGTCGCCAAGGTGAGGGATCTTCGTTCGTAGTCTCCCTCCCGATTTCGAAGAAGGGCACTGAGGTGGCGACTCGGTCGGCAGATCCCTCTCAGAGCGATCGCCCCAAGATATTGATAGTCGAAGATAATGCTCAGATCTCAGACTTCGTGGCGGAGATTCTATCTGTCGATTACACCACTATCTCAGCCGACAATGGTCGCTCCGGACTCTCGATAGCTGCCTCGTTCCTCCCCGATTTGATCATCGTCGACCAGATGATGCCTATCATGTCGGGCCTGGAAATGGTGAAGAGCCTGAAGCAAAATCCGCGTCTGGTCGGCATACCAATCATCATGCTTACAGCCCTCTCCGATCCCGACACGGAGAATGAAAGCATCAAGCAGGGCATCGATGTCTTTATGTCCAAACCTTTTGAGGCGCCAACGCTGTTGGGACGCATTACTCAGTTGTTACGCCGCCGAAATGAGATGAAAGAGCGCGTAAGAATCGAGACCATTATCGAGGCGGAGTCCAAGCCGATTGCCGCCGAGTCGGTGAGCGAAAAGAAGCTGGCGCAGATCGCACAAATCATCGAAGAGAATATCTCCGATCCAGACCTCAATGTAAGCCTCCTCTGTAAGAAGTGTGACCTCGAATCCAAGCAACTCTATCGACTCATCAAGAAGTATATCGGCGTCTCTCCGATCGACTATATCAAGCAGGTGAGACTCCGCAAGGCGGCCATGCTGTTGAGCCAGCATCGGTTCACTGTCTCGGAGATATGCTATATGGTCGGATTCAAGACGCCTTCATATTTCACCAAATGTTTCCAACAGCAATATGGTGTCAAGCCAAGCCAGTATCATTCTGATGATGAGTGAGTTGAGGTGAAAGGGTAAATTTTTTCAAAAAAGTCGCATGTTCTCGTCACGTTTCGATCTCGACGTGTGTCTTATATACGAAAAGCCTCCTGAACGGGGGCTGAAAGAAAACAAAAGTTCAACCAATTAAAAATATAAAGTTATGGATAGCAACATTTCTGAAGTATTGATTACCCTATTTGTTTGTGTAATCCTCCCGGTCGGGATAGTATTCATCATCAACTATCGCAAGATCAACAAAGACAACCAGCGAGCCAAGGTTCTGACCAAGATGATCGAGTCGGCCAACGGCATCGACGGCGAGAAACTCGCCGGACTCCTTGAGGATGAGAATGAAAAGAAACAAGCCCTCAAAACACCTGAAGAGCGCCGTACCGGCCGACTCCTCAAAGGCTGCATCTTCACTCTGATCGGTCTGGTATTGCCTGTGGTATATTTTATCGCTGAAGCCGAAACAGGCTTGCTGATATTAGGCTCGATCTCAGCCGCCATTGGTATAAGTTTCCTGATAGTATATTTTGCGACAGGCAAGAGTGTAAAGGGAGAGTCTGCACCCTCCGACTATGACAACACACCCGAGGCGTAATGTAAAGATTCGATGAACCGCGAAGAATACATATCGCTTGTCAAGAGTAGTGAGAAAGGGATCCGTCGCTTCCTCACTGCCCTCTGTTGTGGCGACACGCAGCTTGCCGACGACATAGCGCAAGATGCCTTCGTCAAGGCCTATCTTGCCATGGATAGTTGCAAGGATAGTCAGAAGTTTCGTTCGTGGATCTTTCGTATAGCCTATAATACTTTTCTGAATCAACGCCGTTCGCAGCGTGTCTTCAGCGATTATGACGAAGCCTCGACTTTGGCAGCTGAGACACGCTCTGACGATAGCTTCAAGTATCAAGCTCTATATCAAGCCCTCGCGAAGATCCCGAGCCATGAACGCACCACCATCCTCCTATTCTATATGGAGGGGTATTCAGCCAAGGAGATCTCGCAGACGTTGGAGATCTCGCAAGAGGCTGTCAGACAACAGTTGTCGCGCGGACGAATCCATCTGCGCAATATATTACAAACCGCTAATTAGCCCTATCAAACTATGGAAGATGACAATATAAGAAGTTTATTCGCTGATTTCGACCCCGATCTCTCGTCGAGCCATCAGTTTATGAATCGCTTGGAGCGCGAGATTGATAATATGGAGTTCGTGCATCAGCATCTGGCGGCGCAGAGACGGCGTAGCCGATTGGCTATGGCCATCGCTGCCTGCGTCGGATGTGTCGTAGGATTCGTCCTGGCGTTGTGTATGCCCTATTTTCAGTCTCTGATCCAAGGAGTGTCTATGCCGACGATACCCGACTTCGTGTCTCGATTTGCTCCGGAGTTCAATTCTATCACCATGATCCTCTGGGTCTGCATCGGTGTGCTCGTGATGGGGGCTTCGGTCGGCTCGTATGAACTCTCTCTCTCGCTCCTTACTGCGCCCCGCCGCAAGGAAGATTGTTAATCCGTTTAGAGCGCGTTCCTTAAATTTTTGGGGTCGTAGAGGCGGATATTTTTGAGCAG
>JBJEKI010000111.1:0-8240 GCA_051878555.1 Lepagella sp.
TGCTCAAAAATATCCGCCTCTACGACCCAAAAAATTTAAGGAACGCGCTCTAAATATTTGGTGATCTTCATAATGAATAAAAATTTGAAAATTTCGACTTGAATTACTTCCGATTTGTGAAAACCTAAAAATGTCATCTTTGCCACCTATTGACAAAGTCCAAGTCATTTGTGTCACAGATGGCAAAATTCAAATCGTCAACGGTTTTTAATTGATTTACAGCCACTTTACACAACAAGAAAATGAACAAGCCAAAGGAGCAGTGCCATTTTTGACAAAAATAGCTCAATTTTTCAACTTTTCAAAACAAATTTTACACTTTGGCACGATTTATTCACAACTATATCTTCCGCCCGGAGGATATAAAATCTTCAAGTGCTAAGAGCGAGTTCCGATGAACTCGCTCTTTTCTCTTATTTGAACTCTGGAGCGCCCCACATTGTATAGGCTTTCCCGTAAAAAGAGAAATAGCTCGTTGCATGTTCCATCATTTTATATCCTAAGAGCGCGTTCCGGTATATATTTCTTCGAGACGGTCGATGGTTGTAGCAGAGGGTGTCGGCATGCGGTATTATCCGAAGAGGTGGTGGAGGTGGAGGAAGCGTTGGAGGGTGTCTTCGCCGTGGCGGCTCATAGAGCGGATCACCTTGTCAAGGCTTTTCTCCTTGTATATATCGCCGGATTTGGAGAAGAATTTGTCGGCATAGCAGATGAGTTTCTCTTCGAGCGATTGTGGAGTCATGTCGCGAAGAGGGAGGGGGAGAGATTGCGACCGGATATCGTCGATGGTAAGTCCGGCGCCGGTGTGTCGTTCACAGACTAAAGCATGGCGAGGGAGTCCCTCAATTTGAAGGATGCGACTACCTTCGATGCCATGACAGATATAAGGGAGCGTACCATGGCAGCAGATGTCGGGGGCATCGCAAGCGAAGATGCCGATGTCGTGGAGGAGAGCAGCCTCCTCGACAAACTGAAGGTCGACATCGAGTCCTCGGCGGCGAGCGCACTCGAGGGCCTTATCGGCGACGAGTCGACTATGTGCCATGAGGATGGCACGTAGTCGACTCGACTTGTCGTAATACTTATCTATGATAGATATTGGGTTCAAAATTCGATGATCTCGCACCATCCGTGCACGTCGGGTTCGGTGCCATATTGGATGCCGCGGAGTTTGTTGTAGAGTTGAGTAGTGACAGGGCCTGCCTCTTGCATGCCATATTCGAACTTACGGCCGTTGTCGAGGTCAGTGATTTCTCCGATGGGAGTGCAGACAGCAGCAGTACCGCAGTTGCCGACTTCGTCGAACTCAGCGAGTTCCTCGTAGGGGATATGGCGCTCCTCAACATTGAGGCCCATATCGCGAGCGAGCTGACGGAGGCTCTTATTAGTGATAGATGGGAGAATGGTCTCGCTGGCGGGAGTCACGTATGTATTGCCCTTCACGCCATAGAAATTGGCAGCGCCACATTCATCGAGATAAGCCTTCTCCTTGGGGTCGAGATAGAGCATCACAGCATAGCCGAGTTCGTGAGCCTTCTGACCGGCATTAAGAGAAGCGGCATAGTTACCACCGATCTTGATAGAACCTGTACCCTTGGGAGCGACGCGGTCGTATTCGCGAGAGAGGCAAACGCGAGTAGGCTTGAAGCCGGCCTTGAAATATGGGCCTACTGGAGTCACGAGCATGATCACCATATAGTCTTCAGAGGGGCTCACACCGATCTTGGGAGAGATACCGATCTGGAGAGGACGGATATAGAGAGAAGCGCCAGACTCGTAGGGAGGGATGAAACGCTCGTTGAGTTTAACGACTTTTCTTACCATCTCCTCGAAGAGTTCGACAGGCATGGGCTGCATAGAGATGCCTTCGGCACTTCTGATGAAACGCTTGGCGTTTTCATCCATGCGGAACACTCTGACTTTGCCATCGGGGCCTCTGAAAGCCTTAAGGCCTTCGAACGACTCCTGGCCATAGTGAAGGCAGCTGGCTGCGATGTGCAGGGGCACATATTCAGAGTCACTTACTTCGATTTCACCCCACTTGCCGTTGGTGAAAGTACATCTTACGTTGTAATCGGCTTTAACGTAGCCGAAAGGTAATTTACCCCAATCTAAATTTGGAATTTCCATGTGCTTTTAGGTATGTTAGTTTAAAGTTTAGGTATTCAGAAAAATTTGATTAGACACTGAGTATCAGACTGCGACTTTGCAAGTCATATCGCCGACTTTGACGATATAAACGCCATGCGCGGGCATGATCATTTGCGACTTGCCGGCGGGGATGCTTTCATTGCTGACCAGCCTGCCGAGGATAGTAAAGATTTTGACCTGGGCGGGATGGGAAGAGTTGATAATCAGAAGACCATTGGCGACCTTAATCTCAATGTCGGCATCGCGAGCCACGACCTTGGCATCAGAGCGTTCATTCTTGACCGGCTCCCAGCCCTTGTGCTGGGCAGCGTAAGCCGGCAGGCAAGCTAACGATGCAGATATTAGCAAGATAGCGCCACAGAAATATCTCTTTAAGCTCTTGATCATAGTTACAAATCTAATAATCGTGTAAAGTTACAAAAATCTTTTTATTTAACCTTATTAATTAGATAAAAAAATCCCCACAAGGATTAACTTGTGGGGATATAATTGTCAAACTGTGATTAAACACCGAGAATGGATGATTATTTCTTATCTTCCTTCTGGAGTTGCTCCTTAAGTGCCTGGAGAGCGTCGAGGTCGCCGAGAGTAGTCTTCTCTACAGTAGTAGTGGCAACAGCCTCGGAAGCTTGACGTTTTTCAGTGCGCTTGGTAGCGTTCTGTGCGCGACGTTCAGCCTTGGAAGCATCTTCGGCGATACGGCTATGGCTGAGGATGATGCGCTTGTTGTCCTTGTTGAATTCGATTACCTTGAAGTCAAGTTCTTCGCCGAGTTGAGCTTGAGTGCCATCCTCCTTAACGAGGTGCTTGGGAGTAGCGAATCCCTCTACGCCATGGTCGAGGCTGATAACAGCACCCTTGTCGAGGACTTCGATCACCTTACCCTTGTGGATAGAGCCTACAGTGAAGATAGTCTCGAATACATCCCAGGGGTTCTCTTCGAGCTGCTTGTGGCCGAGGCTGAGGCGACGGTTGTCCTTATCGATTTCGAGGACTTGCACTTCGATATCGTTGCCAATCTGAGTGAACTCGCTGGGGTGTTTGATTTTCTTGGTCCAGCTGAGGTCGGAGATGTGGATGAGGCCATCGACACCCTCTTCGATTTCAACGAAGACGCCGAAGTGAGTAAAGTTGCGCACCTTGGCAGTGTGACGGCTGCCGATAGCATACTTCTCTTCGATATTTTCCCAGGGATCATTCTTAAGCTGCTTGAGGCCGAGGCTCATCTTGCGCTCCTCGCGGTCGAGAGTGAGGACGACAGCCTCAACTTCGTCGCCGACTTTGAGGAAATCTTGAGCGCTACGGAGGTGTTGGCTCCAGCTCATTTCGCTGACGTGGATCAAGCCCTCAACGCCGGGTTGAACCTCAACGAATGCGCCATAGTCAGCCATAACGACCACTTTACCCTTAACATGATCGCCAACTTTGAGGTTAGCGTCGAGGTTGTCCCAAGGATGGGGAGTGAGCTGCTTGATGCCGAGAGCGATGCGCTTCTTCTCATTGTCGAAGTCGAGGATAACAACCTTGATATCCTGGTCGAGTTCGACAACTTCGTGGGGATCGGAAACGCGGCCCCAGCTGAGGTCGGTGATGTGTACGAGACCGTCCACGCCACCGAGGTCAACGAACACGCCGTAAGTAGTGATGTTCTTAACCTTACCTTCGAGCACTTGACCCTTCTCGAGCTTGGAGATGATCTCCTTCTTCTGCTGTTCGAGTTCAGCCTCGATGAGAGCCTTGTGGCTAACGACAACGTTCTTGAACTCTTGGTTGATCTTGACAACCTTGAACTCCATAGTTTTGCCAACGAATACGTCATAATCGCGGATAGGACGGACGTCGATCTGCGAACCGGGGAGGAAGGCTTCGATGCCGAAAACATCGACGATCATACCACCCTTGGTGCGGCTCTTGACGTAGCCCTTGATTACTTCATCATTGTTCAAAGCTTCGTTTACACGGTCCCAGCTGCGAGTCTGGCAAGCCTTCTTGTGGCTAAGACGGAGCTGGCCGCTCTTATCCTCGAGAGTTTCAATATAAACTTCTACTTCGTCGCCCTCCTTGAGGTCGGGGTTGTAGCGGAATTCGCTCACAGGGATTATGGCGTCAGACTTCATGCCGATATCAACGCGCACTTCACGCTTGTTGATCGATTTCACGGTGCCTGTCACCACTTCGTTTTCTTTTGCTGTCTTGAGAGACTCGTCATAAGTGTTGATTAATTCTTCACGAGTTTTCTCGCCGGCAGTTGAGCCATTTTCATAGCCCTCCCAATCGAAATCTTCGATGGGGGTTTGAACTTTTGATTCAGTCATTAAAAAGTTAATAATAGGGTTAATAATTCTCACCTTATGGCACGCTACGCCATAAGCGCCACAAAATTAGAATTTTATTTACTTTTTTCCAAATATTTTCACCTCAAATTCCATATTTTCTCCCATATTTTCTTCTATTTCTCATTTATTATTACTTATTTTGCAACCGATATAGGGATTAAGCGAATAGTAATCCCCGTGAAAAATTGTATTTTTTTAATATTTAGCGTATATGATGAAAAAATGTTTTACCCTGTTGTTGGCGGCTGTGATGATGTCGGTATTGACATCTTGCCGTCCGAGTGTCGAAGAAGTGGTCGACAAGATTGTGGAAAAGCAAGAACTCACGAGTGCGGAATATGAAGTGATCATTGACTATACTCTCGATGCGATGAATGAGATCTCGGATTCGACTCGAGTGTATAAGGACTCCCCCACCGACTTAATTCATTGTCTTATGCGCATGTCTAAGAGATATGAGTATAGCAATGTGGTGTTAGACCAGCTGAAGGATGTGGATACGACAAAACTTGAAGAGCCGGTGCGCGCCAAGTATGAGAAAGCGATGGCACTACATGCCGAGAACGAGAAGGCGCTGAAGAGTGTGATGAAAGGCTCGATGATTACCCCGGATGACATGGCTCGTATAAAAGAAGGAGCTCAGACATCCGACACGACAGTTGTCTCGACTCCGGAGAAGGAAGAAGTGCTCGATGCCGCCGCCCAAGCCGCCCCGGGCTCAGCAGCCACCAAAGCTACCAAAGATAAAAAATAACAGATAGAGCAGACTCTGACGAGAGATAGCTCCAAGATAAGAGAGAGGGTGGGTCAGCAACGCGGCTGGCTCACCCTCTCGGCAATTGTATGTATGATATGTATTTAAGGAACGCGCTCTTAGATTATGGCTTTTATTTGTATCTTGCCCATTTGATAACTTCGCCTACAGATGGCTTTTTGCCATACATGAATATGCCTATGCGATAGATCTTGCCGCATGCCCAGATGGCGAAGATGAATGTGGCGTAGAGTATCACGAGTGAGAGTATCGACTCCCAGGCGGCGACGCCGTAGGTGACGCGTGCTATCATACATGTGGGGGAGGTGAAAGGTATCATGGAGAGCCAGAAAGATAGGGTCGAATCGGGGCTGGCGATGACTGCCATTTCACCCATGATAGCTACGATCATAGGCACTGTGGCAATCGACGACAACTGGCTGGCATCCTGCACATTGCTGACAGCCGAACCGATGGCGGCGTAGAGCGAAGCATAGAGGAGGAAGCCACCGATGAAGAAGAGGAGCGTATTGATCAGGAGCGATGAGAGATAGCCGAAGTCCATGAATTGCGACATGGCGGCAGTCATCTCGGCAGGCATATCGCCCGATTGCATCTGACCGGCGAGCATGGGTGAAGCCACCATTACAGCCGTACCGATAAGGACAGCCCAGATCAGGATCTGTGTTACAGCCACGAGAGCCACACCCAGGATCTTACCAAGCATCAGGTTGAAGGGCTTGACCGAAGATACCATGATCTCAAGGACGCGATTGTTCTTCTCTTCAATGATTGAGGTCATGACCATCTGCCCATAGAGGAGTATAAACATATATAGCATCATACCCATCATCAGGGCGAGCATATATGAGAACTCGGTAGAAGTCTCGGTCTCCGTCTCCTTGTCGATGCGGATGGTAGAAAGTTTGGTATCCGCCTTAATGGAGTTCATGATTTTGTCGATATCGGGGATATCATAGCGCGACATACGGATCTCCTCGATGGCTTGATTAAGTTCGGAGGTGATGTATGAATCGGTGACCATCGACACGGAACCGCGCGAGAGGAGTGTCACGCCATGGCTTGGATCTTCAATAGCATTTTCGCCAATCACGAGGATGCTTTCGATACTCTCGTCGGCACGCAGGGAATCGACAGGAAGAGAAGCGGAAACAAACTTCACCTCGTCATTACCCTTGAGGAGGGGAGCCACGACGCCGGTGTTGTCGACTACTTGGATGGTAGTCTTGTCGGGAGTGCTGAAGACAAGGATCAGAGTAGGGAGTGCCATCATCGCCAAGAGGAAGATGGGCACAAGTATGGTGGTGATGATGAAACTTTTGCGTTTCACCCTTTCGAAATATTCACGCTCTATGATGAGACCTAATGGATTTGCCATTGTATATCAGATTTAGAAAGATGTTCGAAAATAAGTTGGATTGTCGATTGAGAATTATGCGAAGAGAGATTCGCCACGTTCGTTGGCTTTGACTGCAGAAACGAAGATATCGTCCATCGAAGGGAGCATACGTTCGAAGCAGTTGATGTCGACGGCATCATTGATTATAGATATAGCCTCTCGACGTGTCATGCCTTGTGCCAGACGTAGCGTAGCGGTAAAATTGCCATATTCGTCATTTTTCCCGGCGTTGAACTCCATGCCTGTTCGGTCGGCGAGTTCGAGTAGATTCTTGGGGTCGCCGGCGTATACGAGGTTGTAGCGGCGGTCGGCAAATCGTTCGCGGATTTCAGCCACATTGCCGGAGAGGATATCGTGAGAGCGATTGATCAGAGTGATGTTGTCGCAGAGTTCTTCGACGCTGTTCATATTGTGGGTAGAGAAGATGATGGTAGCGCCGGCATCGCGGAGTTTGAGGATCTCACGCTTGATCAGAGCGGCATTGATTGGGTCGAAGCCGGAGAAAGGCTCGTCGAAGATAAGGAGCTCGGGATTATGGAGCACGGTTACGATGAACTGCACCTTCTGCGCCATACCCTTGGAGAGTTCCTCAACCTTTTTATCCCACCAGTTGCTGATCTCGAGGCGTTCGAACCACTCCTTAAGGCGGGCGATGGCATCGCGCTTGGAGAGGCCTTTGAGGCGGGCGAAGAAGATGGCTTGCTCGCCGACCTTCATCTTCTTGTAGAGGCCACGCTCCTCGGGGAGGTAACCGATGTTGTATACATCTTGAGCTGTAAGGGTGTGGCCATTGAAAGAGAGAGAGCCTTGGTCGGGGGCAGTGATATGATTGATGATACGGATTAGAGTAGTCTTGCCGGCACCGTTGGGTCCGAGGAGACCATAGACCTTGCCGCGAGGCACCTCGATGCTTACATTGTCGAGGGCGGTATGGCCGGTATAACTTTTGGTTATGTTATTTGCACTAAGTAGAATATCCATTGTTATTTGGGTTATGGGTTAGAGGTTACGGGTTATTGGTTAGAGGTTACGGGTTATTGGTTACAGGTTATGGGAAGCGACGTATATGTCTAATTAATGATACGTCGGATAGCAGCGATGAGTTCCTCTTCGGAGATGTCGAGGCGTTTCATTTCGTCGCAGAGGGAGGGGAGCAACTTATCGTAGAACTCCTTACGACGCTCGGCGATGACACGGGCGTTGGCATCGGCGGAAAGGAGGAAACCCATGCCGCGACGGGGCTCGATGATCGATGCTTGCTGCAAATACTCGAGTGCTTTCAGCACGGTGCGGGCATTGACTCCGAGCTCTGCGGAGAGCTCACGGACTGAGGGGATCAGCGCCCCCTCTCGCCATCGTCCGCTGATGATGCTATTGAAAGCATAGTCGGTGATTTGCCGATATATAGGTTTGTTATCATCAAATTCCATTGGCAGTTGTTTAAAGGATTAAGGGATTAGGCTCTACGCATCTTGATGTCCTTGTATATGCCGTAAGCCATAAAGATGGAGAAGATCGCCATAATGATGTTGGAGGGTATCATCACCGTGTTATTGTTGGCCACCAGATCGATAGCATC
>JBJEKI010000112.1:0-8152 GCA_051878555.1 Lepagella sp.
AAATCGACTCAAGGCTACGACCTCTACGGCCAAAAAAATTTAAGGAACGCGCTCTTATGTTGGGGTCCTCCCCCCGACGGATCAATAGCCGTAGTTCTGATCCATCGGGTTGAGGTTGATTTCTTCAGCGGGGAGAGGGAATAGTTCGCATTTGCCTTTGATGAAGTTAGCCATTTCGGCGCGCGCTTCTTGCGATTCGTTTTTGCCGTAAGAGCCGTTGTCTCGGTCCATCACTTCGTAGGCGATGCCCCAGCGCACGAGATCGAACCATCTGTGTCCCTCCATGGCGAGTTCTACGCGGCGTTCATGGCGGATGGCTGCGCGAAGGTCGTCGGTGGTGCCGCTATAAGAGCCGTAGGGGAAGGCTGGGAGAACTGTCGAGGGGTCGGCAGAGCAATTGCGAGCGCGACGGCGCACCTCTTCGAGCGCCCACTTGGCAGCACTCAGATCTTTGCCACTCTCCAAAGCAGCCTCGGCATAGAGAAGAAGCACGTCGGAGGCGCGGATGAGGCGATAGTTCAATGGCGCACGGCTGTCATGATCGATCGGCGGGAAGACACCATCCTCTTGATAGCATGTCTTGTTGTTGTAATAGCAAGAGCCGAGGTAGTTGACTTCGACCTCTTCTTGAGCGGCGGCACTCGGCACGCCGATGGTGGCTTGCAGACGAGGATCACCGGCTTCAAATTCGTCGTAGAGGTTTTGAGTCGGGTGATTCCAGCCCCACCCCTTCTGCTGACCCATCTCTGAGGCGCGGGGACGTGTCAGGATCGTGGTGAATGTGCCGCGGGTGAAACCGAAGCCCTCACCATAGTCGCTGGTCGGCTCTGCCATATATTGGATCTCGAAGACACTCTCCGGACCATTCTCGCCGGCAAGTGTAAAGTTGTCGGCATATTTCGTGCAGAGAGTGTATTCCTTGCCATATTGCTGCTCGACGAAGGTCTTGCCCCAGAGGTAGGCGTTGTCGTAGTCTTTGTGGTAGAGATATACCTTGCAAAGCATGGCTTGTGCAGCGCCCTTGGTGGCGCGACCCAGGTCGGCATCGGCATATTGTGACTTGTTCCAGAGGAGTGATTCAGCCTTGAGCAGGTCGGCGATGATATGCTCATAGACTTCGTCGGCTGTGGCGCGAGGTTGCTTCCATCTGTCGGAGGAGTCGATGACAAAGTCTACCATCGGCACGCCGCCGAACACTCTTACCAACTGGAAGTAATAGAAGGCACGCATGAAATAAGCCTCACCCAGCAGGCAGTCTCTGCGCGATTCAGTCAAGTTATCGTCAAGCTCTATCTCGGGCACCTGTTGCAAGGCAAGGTTGCAACGGGCGATACCCTGATATTTGGCGCGATAATAGTCGAGCAGAATGCCGTTGTTGGCATTGACCTTGAAGTTGTCGATGTCGTAAGCATCGAGACCATCGGCGATGTTCTGCCCACCCTTCAGCGCGTCGTCGGAGGCAATGTCGCCGATGAACCATTCCGAGAAGTAGGTCTGGTTGAATTCCCAAGCCAAGGGAGTGTAGCAGGCATTGACAGTCTGGATAGCCACCTCTCCACTGGTGTAGAAGTCGTCGAAATTCTGTGTGCCGGGGGCTTCCTCTTTGAGCCAATCATTGCAAGATGTCATGGAGAGACCAAGCATCACTGCCGGCAGTATAAAATATTTGGTTTTCATTGTGGTAGAGGATATTAGTAAGTGATGTTAACACCGAAGATGAATGAACGAGATTGAGGATAGTTGCCATAGTCGACACCGCCGCTGACTTCGGGGTCGAAGCCCTTGTAACCGGTGAGGGTGAAGACATTGCCGGCTTGCACATAGAAGCGGCATTTGGTAAATCCGGCACGCGAGATGAGCTTCTCGGGGAGTGAGTAGCCGATCTGGAGGTTCTTGAGACGAAAGTAAGCACCATTCTCGAGGAATCGGTCGGATACGTAGTAGTTGATCGAGTTCTTGGGATTGGGGATCGATCCGTCGGGGTTTTCTTCGGTCCAGGCATCTTTCATCACGGGGGAGAGCACGGAGGTGGTGCCGTTGCTTTCGAGGCGGTGGCGCATCTGGTTGTAGATCTTATTGCCGGCCACACCCTGGAAGAAGAGCTGGATGTCGAAGCCTTTCCACTCGGCGCCGAGGTTCAAACCATAGTTGAGCCAGGGGATAGAGCTACCGAGATCGACACGGTCTTCGTCGCTGATCTTGCCGTCGCCGTTATTGTCGATATATTTGGCATCACCGGCATGGAAGGGGCAGTCGGCGGCGGTATAGCCCTTGAGGTAGTCGAGCGCCTCCTGATCGGTGCGATATACTCCGGCATATTGATAGCCCCAGAAGTAGTAGAGAGAGTGACCCTCATCCACCACCTGCACATTGTTGTAATTGGTGTAGATGGGCGATCCGCCGTTGAGCTTGAGGAGTTCGTTCTTGATGAAGGAGACGTTACCGCTGATGTTGTAGTTGACGCTACCTACGCGGTTGCGATGTTCGAGGGTGATCTCGATACCCTGGTTGCGGACCTTACCCACATTGGCAGTGGCGCTGTAGCGGTTGCCCACATGAGCCGGGGCTGTGACACCCATCAGCATATCGTTGGTATCGCGGATAAATCCCTCGACCGTACCGGTGAACTTGTTCTGCCAGAAACCGAAGTCGATACCGACGCTCCATTGCTCGGTGTTCTCCCAGTGGCCGCCACGGTTTACCCATGTCAGCACCGTGGCCCCCGGAGCGAGGGCTTGATCCTTACCGAAGACATAGTCGACAAATGTCGGACCTGAGTTGAAGACATTGAGCATGAAGGCATTGTCGGAGATAAGGTCGTTACCTACCTGGCCCCATCCGAAGCGGAGCTTGAGGTTGCTCAGATTGGTGAAGTCTTGCATGAATTTCTCTTCGCTGATGCGCCAAGCCAAGGCGAAGGAGGGGAAGTAACCCCACGCATTCTCGGGGAAGCGGCTCGAGCCGTCGGCACGGAAGTTGACTGTCAAGAGATAGCGATCGTCGTAGGCATAGTGTATACGACCGAGCCAGGAGAAGCGACGGTTGCGTGCCACGGAGTCACCGGGACGTCCGAAGTCTTCTGTGACTTGCGAGAGATACCAGTTCTTCTCCACCGGGTTGATGATGTTCGCACCGCTATTTCCGATGCTGTAGTAGTCATATTGCTCTACGGTCTGTCCCACCATAGCCTGCAAGTAGTGCTTGTCGGCAAAGGTGTGGGTATAGGTCAAGATGTTGTCGACGTTCCAGCTGAAGACACGAGCCATCGAAGAGCTCAGGAAGTTCTTGGTGCGCTTGTCGTAAGCACTCACTTCGTAAGCCTCGGCAAATGATTTGTCAGTGGCGAGACGATAGTCAAAACTGTAGGAAGAGCGGAATGTGAGGTCGCTGAAGGGTTGGATCTCAGCGAATACATTACCGACCCAGCGTTCGTTGCGCGACTTGGGGTGGGAGTATTCCACCATGCTCAGAGGGTTGGTAACGTTCTTGAAGTTCGACCCGGCAGAGATGCCACCGCTCAGATCTTTACCGTTGCGGTTGACCGATCCTTCAGGATAGCGAGTGGGATCCCAGGGCGCCATGGCAAAAGCTGCCGAGAGGATGTTGGCGCCGGCACTCTCCGAGTTGTCGCCACTCTCGTAGGCATTCTTGGCGGTCGAGGCGGAGAAGGAGAGGTTCTCTCCTACCTTCAGCCAGTTGGTCACCTTATAAGTAGTGTTGAGGCGGGCGGTAAAGCGGCTGTAGTCGGAGCCGATGATCGTACCCTGCTGGCCAAACCAGCTTCCCGACAGTGAGTAGGTCAACTTGTCGGTGCCTCCATCTATAGAGAGGTGATAGTTCTGGATCATGGCGTCGCGGAATACCTCATCTTGCCAGTCTGTGTCAACGGCACTATAGTCGAAGCCTGTCGGATTGGTCTCCGGGTCATACACAGTAGGATAATAAGGAGAAGATCCGACGCCTTGGAAAGTCTTGAGCCAAGCGTTAAATCCCTGCTCTTGATACATCTTCTTGGCGCGAGCATTGCCATTGATAGCCACGTAAGTGTCGGCGAAGTCGCGAGCATTCATCACGTCGAGTTTGCGCCAACGAGACTGAACGCCGACGTATGCATCAAGCGAGATGGTGGCGCGCTTGTTGGTCGAACCGGTCTTGGTAGTTACCAATACGACACCATTCGCACCGCGTGCACCATAGATAGCTGTGGCAGAGGCATCCTTGAGGATCTCTGTGCGCTCGATGTCGCCGGGTGCCAGGAAGTCGATATTATCGGTGATTACACCATCCACTACATATATAGGAGAGCTGCCATTGACCGAACCGACACCACGGATACGCACCTCAGCACTATGGCCGGGACGTCCGGTTAGCGAGTTGACGGTCACACCGGCGGCTTGTCCTTGAAGTGCGTTCGCCAATGAAGCTGCCGGGGTCTTCTTAAGGTTGTCGGCTGCTACAGTCGACACCGAACCGGTAAGGTCGCTCTTCTTCATCGTGCCATAACCCACCACGACTACTTCGTCAAGCTGGTTGGCTGACTCCATCAGAATGTCAAGTGTCTGCGACTCGTTAATTACTTTACGCACGGGAGTGCACCCGACGTAGGAAAATTCAATCGTACTCCCGGGGCTGACAACAATCTCATACTTTCCATCGATATCGGTAACGGCAACACTATTGGTGCGCTTACCAAGATCGCGAACGTATGCTCCGATCAGTGGCTCCTGATCGTCGGCTGAGATCACTGTTCCGGTCACCTTCAATTGCGCTGTCGCTCCTATCGAAGTAACCATCAACAATAGATAAAGCACTACGTTTCTCATGCTATCACACTTTTATTTATATTAGGTTAAATATTTTCAAATCATCCGATTTATGCTCGTTATTGACCGATTTGCGCCGATCACGCTGCAAATTTAGGTAATGAGCAAGCGCCTTGTCAAATTTTTTCCCTCACAAAAACTCTACAATATGTTTTTATCAACACTACAACTACTCAACAATAATATATTATTATTCTGGTATACAACGTGTTATCTTAAATATGTTATATAACATATTTTTTACAAAACTATATTTTCGCGATTTTCTATAATTTTGTAAGTGAAGATCGTCGATTTTCCGTTCATCTAAGCGCGTTCCTTAAAATCCGATAATGGCAATGACGCATAAAAAACATCTATTTATACATCTGCTGTTCATATTGGTGATGGTATCATCGATATGTTTCGGTGCGTTTGCCAACTTTCCGATGGTGGTCAATTACTCACGCAAGACCTACGCTGGGGGTTCGCAGATTTGGGATATTTCACAGGATTCGATCGGCAGGATGTATTTTTGCAGTAATAGCGGCTTGTTGGTGTTCAATTCTCGCACTTGGCATCTATATTCCTTGCCCTACGGCACTACCCCACGCGCCTGTATGATCGATGAGGAGAGTCAGCGCCTGTATGTCGGTTCGTCGGAGGAGTTCGGCTATTTCGATGTAGATGATCAGAGCCATTCCATGACTTATCATTCGCTATCGCAACAAATGCGCCAAAGGGAGGGAACGTTCAAGGAGGTTTGGAACATCTTCAAGCATGGCCAAGATGTTTGGTTTCAGTCAGATAAGATAATCTTTCGCTATACTCCCGGTCAGAAGATAGAAACAGTCGCCATGCCGGCACGCATACAGACCTCGGAAATGATCGGAGGCAGACTCTATTTAGCGTTGGAGAATAGCGGTCTTCACGAGTTGAAGGGGAGTCGGTTGGATCGTCTCACTACCGACGGCACTTTCCGCAATAAGAAGATAATCCGTATCCTTCCCTGGGGCAAGGATCTGATGGTGGCGACGGAACGAGACGGGCTTTTCATGGTGGTGGAGGGTGTCATCACCCCATTTGCCACCGACATCGATTCTTTCTTGAAGGAGAATCAGATATTCTGCGCTGCCGCCAAGGGTACTAAATTGGCATTCGGATCGGTATTCAATGGCCTTATAGTCAAGGATATGTCGAATGGCAATGTGGAATATGCCAATATGGCCACCGGAATCCAGAATAATACCATTCTGTCGTTACACTTCGATCGTGATGATAATCTATGGCTCGGGCTTGATGATGGTATTGACTTTGTCAAATTGAACTCTATATATTCCAATTTGGTGAGTTCACCGCATCTATATGGCGCCGGCTATATGTCACATTTGGTAGGTAATACCCTCTATTTAGGCACCAATCAGGGGCTCTATATGATGGCATATCCTCCACGACTACAGCCGGAGACGCCGAAGTTGCCGATGCTGATACGGGGGCAGATCTGGGATATTTGCAGCGTAGACAACACACTCTTCGTGGGGAGTGATGCCGGATTATACATCGGGAGCGGCGGCGCGTTTCGCCGCGTGGAGAATATCGGCGGCGTCTGGTCGTCTCAGCAGCTCCGCAAGCATCCCGACTATGTCTTGGTCTCTACCTACGATGGCTTCTTCCTTATGAAGAATGAGGCGGGAAGTTGGCGCAATGCCGGCAGAGTGGCGGGATATTCCGACATCGGAGGCCATTTCATTCAGGACAACAATGGCAATATATGGATAAGTCACTGGCTCAAAGGTATATATCGCCTCGCTATCGATCCGGAGCATTGTAAAATTACCGCCTCTCAATTCTATGATAACAATAGTGGGTTCCCGACCAATCATAATATTACGGTGGCGGAGGTGGATGGCAATCTGATATTCGGCTCAGACGGCGGCTTTATGCGCTTCGATGGCAAGAATTTTAATTATGCTACCGATCTCTCTCATATATTTGCCGTCTATGGCCCGGCACGCCTTGTCCAGGCGCCCAACCGCGATATATGGTGTATCGCCGAACATAAACTGTCGGTAGCATCGAAGTCGGCTTCAGGTGGCACGGTGGTCGATTCCGTCTCTTATTCCTCGATATCACCTCATCTGATACCCGGGTTTGAGCATCTGAATTTCATCTCGGATCATCATCTGATTGTGTCGTCGCAAGATGGTTTCTTTGATGTGAATCTTCAGCGAAATGCCAAGCCGGCAAAAGCCCCCAAGGTGATCATCGACCGTATCTACACCAATGGAGATTCCCTCTTGACGAGTGCCGGTTTCGATGGCGTGATAGCCCCTCTGGATATCGAATATACCTACAATTCACTCCGATTTGAGTTCGTATCGCCCGAATATAGCGATGACGAGGTAATGGAGTACAGTTATTATTTGGAAAATTATGAGCCGGTGTGGAGTGCCTATTTCCACAATACATCTAAAGAGTATACCAAGCTTCGGGAGGGTAACTACATCCTGCATGTCAAGGCTCGCAATATGTTGACACGCGCCATCTCCGAGTGCAGTCTGCGTTTCACGATCCGTCCCCCATGGTATCGGTCGACTATATCATATATCATCTATGCCATCATCACGACTATCATACTGATACTCATCTATTTTTGGGGGCGTCGGCAGATACGCCGTCAGCAGAAGCGCATAAGCGATCGCAAGGAGGCTGAACTCGAGGAGATGAGACGTAAAGCACAAGAGGAGGCTCTTCAGAAGGATTATAAGATCGCCGAACTCAAGGGTCAACAGCTTGAGCAGGATATCAAGCATAAGGCGGAGGAACTATCCAATCTGACGATGAATGTGGCTCGCAAGAATGAGATGCTGTTGGAGATATCTACTCAACTCAAGAAGATACAGCAGACGCAGTCGCAGACGGAGTCGAATCGTCGCATCTCGCGCCTATTGGACCTAATCCGTCAAAACATCAGCCATGACGATGATTGGCGCAATTTTATCCATAATTTCGATGCCGCTTACGAGGGTTTCACCAAAAAGTTGCTCGCTAAGCATCCCGACCTGACCATGACCGAACTGCGTGTATGCTGCTATCTGAAGATGGGGCTCTCAAGCAAGGATATCGCACCCCTCTTCAACATCTCCTTCCGCAGCGTCGAGATGACACGCTATCGAATCCGCAAAAAGCTAAACCTCGAACGCCCCGACAAACTGATAGATTACCTTCGCCAATTCTAAGAAACTTGCGCCAAGTACACATAAGAGCGCATGTCAAGTACAAATATATGAAAATATTGGCCTATGGGTCAAAATGGGTGTTTTTCTCGCTGAAAAACACCCATTCGTCTT
>JBJEKI010000113.1:0-30985 GCA_051878555.1 Lepagella sp.
TGCTCAAAAATATCCGCCTCTACGACCCAAAAAATTTAAGGAACGCGCTCTAAAACCACTATCTTAAAAAAGTAGAATCCGATCCAGCACCAAGGCAAACGATGCCGCGTGCGGACCGGATTCTAATTATAAGAGGGTGTTCCTTATAGGAGTTCATGGATCTGACCGATTGCTTTCATGAGAGCGTATTCCTATGTCTCTTAGAGCACGCAGGAAGGGTTTCAACAGGAAGGTAAGGAAATAGGGGAAGGTATAGAACCGACCGTTGAAGCCTATATTGCGATAGCCGAATTTGATACCATAATGAATATCGGGATATCGGCTGTTCTCTATGAGCTTGACGAGTGACCTTGTGCTATTGTTTTGCGATTTCACCTCTACTGGTATGAGCGTATGTGCATCCCTAATGAAGAAATCCATCTTTATCGTGCTTTTCTCATTACGGTAGTAATAAAGTTCATATCCAGCTTTTGCCAGCATATCGCCGACAATATTCTCGTAGATAGCACCCTTATAAGTACCGAAATTACGGTTACTTCTAAGGTCTTCTTGCGATTCTTCATCGAGCGAGGCAATAAGCAGACCTGTGTCTTTGAAATAAATCTTGTATTGTGTGGGATTGTAGTTGCCTTTAAGAGGCAATTCAGGCATCTCCATACAATAGCAAGGGTTGATGATGCCGGCATTGGCGAGCCACTCTACGCAGCCGATGTATTCACGATTCCTTGCTTGGGCAGAGATCTTCGTAACTTGAAACTTTTTATTATCCTTGGCGAGGAAGACAGAGATGTGTCTGAACATTCTCAGAATCCGAGCTCGCTCCATGCCCTCTTGTGCATACTTGGTGATATCCTCTTCATAGTCTAATAGCAGCTGGCGTTGAAGCTCTAGTATCCCGCTGAAGTTGCCCTGCCGGATATAAGTGTTGACGACCTCAGGCATCCCGCCGACTATCATATAGTCCTTAAATATGTCCATCAGCACCTTCATCTGGGTCTCAGAAAGGGGCTTCACTTCTATCATGTGCTGTAACAAATCGTAAGTCAGCGTCTCATTATAGCCCTTAGCCCAAAGAAACTCTTCGAAGTCCATGGAGTGCATCTCGTAGTCTTGCTTATAGCCGACGCTATTGGATTCTATCTGCTTGTAATACAATCCCATAAGAGAGCCGGAACAAATGACATCATAACGTCCGTCCATTTTAAATGACTTCAGAGCCGTGGCACAGTCCGGACAATCTTGGAGTTCGTCAAAGAAAAACAATGTGCCATCAGGATAAGTAAGTGAGGGATTTATCAGAGAAATATTCTTGATAATCTGATCCACTTCATACCCATCACTGAAGATCTGCTTATATTGTCTTTGGAAAACAAAGTTTATTTCAATGACATTGGCATAGTGAGTCCGGGCAAACCGGCGGATGGATTCAGTCTTGCCAATCTGCCGAGCACCTCTCACTATCAGAGGTTTATGATTGGCATCCGCCTTCCACTCCTCAAGGAAATTATCTATCTTTCGTCTGAGCAATTCCATAGGTTATCACATTTTTCTATGCAAATATAGCGATTTTATCACATTTTTCCAAACAATTCAGGCAGATTTATCACATTTTCCTACTTTTTTGCTCTGACATAACCTTCATAGCTTATTAGAGCTCTCTCCTTAAATTTTTGGGACCGTAGGGGTCGTAGCCTTTAGTCGATTTTGATTACTTGCTTAAAGAGGGCGCCAATGGCGGCTACTGTCGACCAAATATCCACATTGGAGATTTGTGTATAACAAATGGCGATATTGTATATCTTTATCAAAACATATATCTCTTAACAAGCGATATGAGGAACTCCTCAGTGAGGTTTAATACACCTTTACTTTCAATAAAGAGGTATTCTTCTTTGTTCTTTGTTATGACAAACTTACGCTCAACACCATCAATGGTAGCTAAGAGATGGAAATTGCCCTTGTAGGTTTGTTCAACACGTATATCTGCCAGTTTGTGACCATCGAGTAACAAGGAGATGCCTTTGTCAGAGTTGATCAAACCCCATGCTTCCAGGTTGGAGGTTAGCGTTTGCTCAATAGCACCAATCCAACGACTCCGGACAAGATATTGCTCGGCAAATGAGCGGAAGCGTTTGATAGCCTCTGCAACTTCTGCGACAATTGACTCTGCCTTACGAATACCATTTTCTTTTGCCAAAGACATGGCATCATCCTTCGTCCAGCCGGAGAGTTGTCCTCTCATCATGAGGCAATGCATGGTCTCAGGAAGATAACCTCCGGTATTAAAGATGTAAGTCATGTCATAGGCTGGAGATAGTCGCCAACGTCCATTCTCATCCATCAGGAATGAGAAGTTCTTATTGTGATCGTCGGTGTTATTGGCAAGAAAATTGAAAACCATACGACGGAAAATCTCCTCTTGGGTAGATTCCGGAAGACGCATCTTGCGGCATACCATCAGCAGTTTTTCATAGCTATCTGCCTGCGGGTAGAGTGCCGCCAATGTCTGCATGTGGATTTTTCGGTCTTCCTGACGGTCAAAACGCTGAGTGATAAAATGACGCTTTCCATCTACCTCTACCAGTCGACAAGGCATCATCTGAATACCTGCTGCCATCGCCATCTCGTAGTAAGCCATCTCAAGCTCAGCCGACGACCGCTCCATATCTCCGAACTTAATTATGCAATACTCAAAACCCTTTTGGCCACTAATCTGACCGCTACGCATCTCGCCTGTCTCAGGGTGAATGGCAATGATTGCCTTAGGTTGACGGCCACCGGCAGACGTTCCAACAGCAATCAACGACTGCATGGTCAGAGATTCATTCGGAAGAATCCTTGCGTTCTCTCTTTCGGCAAAGATTCGCTGAGCCAATGTCGTCAATGCTTCAAGGTTCAACTTCTCCGATTTCCTTAATCCTGATGTTTCCGGGAGGAACTCTAATGCTCCCATACCTCTTTTGCCTATAAAAGAAAGGATATCCAAGGGAGTTATCTCCCGGTTGCGAATCCCGTTCTCCAGTCGCCAGCATTCAAAGACCCGGTTACCCCATGTATCTGGCAAGGAGTCTGCAAGAAATGGTGGCAGCTTGCGGTAAAGTTTAGATTCCTTATCACCCATGATCGGACGTCGACTGGCAGTAGACTTGACAGGAGCAATCAATGGAAATGGGTCAAGATCCCCCTTAAGGAACTCCCGACTATATTCAAAATAGCTTATGCCACGTCTTCTATCCCACGATAGACGACCTATTTCCTTGCCCCACAGCAAGACTTTAAGCGAACCGGTAATCATGATTGTTTATGTCTTATTCGTTGAACCTTTTTTCCACCCTTCTGCAGATATGCAGACTCAGGGAGTTCCGGCATCATTTCGTCCAACCCTTCGATCTGACCTATTGCTTTCATAAGCGAGAGGAAGGTTCCAAGCGACATACTGCCGGTAGTGCCGTTTTCAAACTTGGTAATCGTATTGATCGACACGCCTGACTGCTCAGCAACATCCTTCTGCGTCATATTACTACGCAGACGATAATCCTTGAACCTTGCGCCCAGCAACTTTATCAGTTCGGGTACGGAATATTCATAATAGTCCACCATAACAGCATAGTTTATCTACGCGTGCATAATAAGTTATGTCGGTTTATGACATTTATCTTATCGCACACAGTTATTTACGGATACAAAATTACTGTATTATTTTGAATTACATGCAAGTTAACTTAAAAAAATGACGTTCTAAACCGTTTTTACTATTATTAGCCATAAAGCCAAGAGCGCGTTCCAAAGTCTTTTACTTTTTCTCACACAGGAAGGGCTTCAACAGGAATGTGAGGATAATAGGGACACATTTTCCCATTTTCCACCTCTGTCAACGCCGTAGAGGGCGTTCCTGCCGCATTCTCCGACTGGGTGGAGGCACACTCCGACCGGATAGCCAAAGGGGACAGTTTGCCCTATTTCCTCCGAGACAACAAAGGTATAGTTGATGAGATCCTCGGCATAAGTAATGGCAAGAAAACGCCGCAGGAAATTGCGGCTGAGCATCATGCGAAGCGGACTGCGGCTGATGTCGAGCAGATTCAGACGGATTGGAATCAACGATTGCTTAATAATCTTGCCTCACAAACTGAAAGAATCGGCTCATTCAGAGATAAAGAAATGCTTGAGTGGATTCAGATTTTGCAAGATGAAGTCGACATTAAACGATTTGATTTCTTTAGCAAGGACTATGCTAAAGCTAAAGCATACCTTGAAAAGCGTATTTCTAAAGAAACAGAGGCGGCAAAAGCATTTATGGCAACAAAAGCAAATGCTGAGAATATGAAGGCTCTTGCAAAGGCTCTTGGAGTGGAACAAGGAGAGTTAATGACCTTCTTTGAAGCCGATGAAATGCGCAGTAATCCTAATTTTGCAGTCGCCGAGATGTACCGTGTTAATTGCCAAACTTGCGTTGTTGCTAATGAGTTGCGTAGGCGCGGCTTCAATATACAGGCTCTCGGTAATTTTAAAGGTAGTAAATCTGAAGAACTCTCAAAGTTTACAAACGGTATTTGGCAAAAAGCAGATGGCAATATTCCAAATAAGATTAGGATTGGTGCAGAGTTTAATCAATGGTCATACATAGACCCTTCTGGCAAACGCCATAAAAAAGGTTTTTCAAAGACCGTTCCTAACCGGAAACGGCTTGTTTCCGAACTTGAAGCGAACCTCTCCGAAGATGGACGCTATCATATTGATTGGACTTGGAAAAGCAGTGGCAAAAAGCGCACCGGCCACATCATCACGGTAGAGAAGATTGGTGACACCATACGCTATTATGACCCTCAGACCGGAAAGGTTATTTCAGACTTTACTGAATACATCAAAGAAATAGACCTGTCACGAGGCATTAACCTGCTCCGGGTTGATAACCTGCGAGTGAAACCGGGATATGCTGCCGACATTCTTGCTAAAGGCGGCACAAAGGCCACTACAGGAAACACTTCGGTGATTGGCATTACTGGCAACCCCAAAAGTATTGCTAAAATCAAAGAATTGAAGGCGACTGAAAGGACTATCGAAGAAGCACAACGACTGCAACGGTGGGAAGAAAATCATAGTCGCTATCAAAAACTCAAAGAAAACGAAGATTATTCAAATGTTGTCTTTGATGAAGAAACTGGTGGACTAAAAGCATTACACCGAGGTCACATCATACATAGCAATCCTAATGATGAGTTATTCTTTGGCAAGTACACCTCAACGCAGTTAGAGATGCGTTGCCAAGATATTCTTTTCAAAAATGGGTTCTCGTGCATACTTGAAGATGAGACTAAATTTAATCCTGTTACCAAAAATCAGCTCTCGCTTCTTGACACACGCACTAACGATGAGTACATGGACATTAAAGCCATTACCCAAAACAACCACGGAACAATCAAGAACGCTTTAACAAGCAAGAAAGACCAGTTGCGAAGATTTAACGAGCAAAATGATGAGACCGCGTCCAGTGTTATCCTGTACTTTGAAGACCCCACCTACTTCAATGAGTCAAAAGTGAGGAAAAATATCGGTGGCAGATTGAAGAAAGTAATCTGTGTGCTTAACACCGGAGGCAAAGGCGTGGTATTGGAGATAAAAAAATAGACAGGTTGCCCTGCCTATTAAACGCAAGCGGGAGTGGTATTCCCTCGCTTCTTCGCGTTTTCTGATGCAAAGTTAAGCATTATTTTCTAATCCACAATGCCTAACTCTAAACTTTTTTGCTATTCGCTCGGATAAAACTTTGCCATAATGGTTTGAGATTGATTTACAGTTTGCGTCCATGTGGCTTTACCGTCCTTGCAAAGAATGAACTGTGGGAAGCCGATGTAGTGGACTTCATCATCATCAAAGACAGGCTCGAATACTTCATAGCCATTCCATGTGCCGAGATATTCTGCATCATGGTAAATGCTTGCTTTCGCCATTTCAGAGGCTTTCTTTTGGTATTCTTTATTCATTGGACTTGCTTTTCTTTTTTGATATGAACTCGCCTACCTTGACGATGATTTTTTTATTCTCATAGAAGCCGCCATGCAAGCGGCAAGTGTCGCAAAGGTAACTCTCGCTGACACCCATATCTTCTCTCGGCACATTCTCGTAAATTGCCGCGAATGAGCCGAAGTACATATCATCCTTTCCTTGAAAAGGTTTCTTGAAGTGAACGTGTACTAATTTCATGTTGCAAATTTAATGATTTTTACGCACTCTCACGCACTTTGGCGATTAAAATATACATTATAACGCCTCGGGATGATGGTTGTTACGAGGCGGCTGGATCGTGTGGCGTGGGGTGGTCGGGATTGGGAGGTGGTCATTATTGTGCCGGGATGAGGTCTTTTTGGATGTGGGTGGCTACCCATATCAGCTCGGGCTCTGTCAGTTTGGCGCCGGAGTAGAAGTCGAGGATGGTTTCATTCTCGCCTCGTTCGGATCAAGGAAAAAGAAACAAAATTGTATGCACCCTTTCAAGAAAAATCAGAAAGCTGTATAAAAGTCATTGAAAAAATAGCAGTGTTATTCGAGAAGAGAGATACTGATGGACTTACTCGATTGGCAAGAGAATTTCTCGACCGGGAATAATGGGCGGTCTATTGCTTAGAGGGCGTTCAAACAAGAAATCGGATCAAAAAACAGTAAAGGTGGCAAAAATCGGCTCAGATTGAGCCGATAATCCAATAAAATTTCGTAATTTTGAGCCGATAAAATATTCAGATATGACTCAAGAGATTGAAATACTTCAGTTCCTTCACTACAACCCGGAGGCAAAACGGGCTGAAATAAGCTCTGCACTAACGAATGCCCCAAGCGTGGCAACACTAAAACGACTTATTGCAGAATGTGTCTCCAAGGGACAGATTGAGGTGGTGGGTCGTGGTCCTGCTACACGCTATAGACTTACTCCTCAGGCTCATGTAACGATGGAGTTGAATCTTGACACATATTTTGATAAGGATATTGATGAACGTCGGGTGCAAGAGTCGTTCAATTTTGAGCTTATAAATGAGATTCTCCCAAAAGTGAATTTATTCACTCCGGCAGAGTTACAGCAACTTGAAGAGGCTCAGGAGCTGTTCCGTCAGCATATATCAGAAATGTCGGAGTTGGAATATCGCAAAGAGATGGAACGTCTCGGCATCGACCTATCGTGGAAATCTTCACAGATAGAAGGCAACACATATTCTTTGCTCGAGACCGAAAGGCTGTTGAAAGAGAAGCAGACAGCAAGCGGAAAGACCAAAGAGGAAGCTGTGATGCTCCTAAACCATAAGGATGCTCTTGACTTTATACTTGACGAGCCGGACTATCTGAAAGAATTGACGGTGGGGCGTATCGAGGAAATTCATGCATTGCTTACCAAAGAATCAGGTGTAGAGAGAAACATCCGACATCGTCGTGTCGGAATAACGGGCACGAACTACACTCCGCTTGACAATGAGTTCCAGATCCGCGAGGCACTTGAAGATATGGTTCGTCTGATCAATGGCAAGAACGATATCTTCGAGAAGGCGCTTCTCGCACTTGTTCTGCTCAGTTATATTCAGGCATTCACCGATGGCAATAAGCGCACAGCACGAATCGTGAGCAATGGTATTCTCATCGCCAATGGGTACTGCCCTATTTCGTTTCGCACAGTAGATTCGATCGACTACAAGAAGGCGATGCTGATGTTCTACGAGCAGAACAATATCGCGGCATTCAAGCGCATATTCATGGACCAATTCCTCTTCGCCGTCAAAACATACTTTTAGAAGCCGTAATATAAGGAGGAACAGGGCGACTTGTGTATCGGGGGTTGTTGTCGCCCTATGGAACAACAAAGTTTTCAAAAAAAATTGACCGATTTTTGTTGCACAAATGGATGGAATAATATAAATTTGCATTTGCAGGCTACTCCGCAGAGGCTCGGTTGGGGTATAGGGGAGGGTCAGCAGACATAATAAGAGGGTCAGCAGACATAATAAAAGGCGTTTATCAGACGCTCTTTCTTGACGTTCTGGAACCTGGGAATTTCGAATCTCAGTCAAGAATGAGACAACGATAGATGAGGAGAGCGAAGGGCGGTGGGGTTTATGCTATGACCAGTCCTGGGAGTCCCACTGGTTTACAATGACCGTTGACACCAATACCGGCAAACTTCGACTTTCTATCGCAGAGAGTTCTTTAGAGGGAATTAAGGCAGAAGTAGCAGAATACACGCAGTGGTTCAACCTTCAAGGTATTCCGGTAGAGAATCCCTCCAATGGTCTCTACATACGCGTTTCAAACGGGAAATCCAAAGTTGAAATCGTAAAATAACATCAATACACCAAGACTATATCAGATAAAGCGCCTTAGAGCGCGTTCCTTAAATTTTTGGGGTCGTAGAGGTGGATATGTCAGAAATAATTGCTATCTTTGTGCTATTATATTAGTTGTATTATGGCAGAATACCCCAATAGTAATAATCTATTATCTATTTTGGATAACTTCACATTAGATAATGCAGAGGATATCGCGCATCAGATTTCACATGATTTTCGGAAACGGCGTGTGGAGAAAAATATCACACGACAACGGATATCGGAGATGTCGGGAGTGCCGTTATCCTCGATAGCCCGCTTTGAGCAGAGAGGACTGATAGCCTTAGAATCTCTAATCAAATTAGCCATGGCATTAGGTTATACATCAGAGATTCGCAATCTATTCGGCGCATCAAAATTTGACACCATGGATGAGTTGGACATGATACGACGGAAAAGAGGAGACAAAAGAGCATATTCAAAAAAGATAAGATAGGAGAAAGATGGAAACGACCGAAAAATTAAACGTATTATTTCGAGGGGAGATAGTCGGCAGATTATCGTTAACACCTGACAGTCGTCTGAATGTTTTTGAATACGACAAATCATGGATAGCCAATGGATTTAGCATATCGCCACTTGAGCTTCCGTTAAAGGCCGGCATATATGTATCCAAGCCACATCCCTTCAATGGTAATTTCGGCATATTCGAGGATAGTCTGCCGGATGGTTATGGTCGCTATCTGCTACACAAAGCCTTGCTTCGTCAAGGCATCAATGATAAAGAATTAACCTCATTAGACAGGCTTGCCATTGTAGGAGAAAGTGGCATGGGAGCACTCACCTACTCGCCGGCCATACTTATGGAAGAAGAAGCGACAATTACGGATTTTGACAGGCTTCAACAGATAGCTCTTGAAGTGCTCAGAGAGCAACAGGACAAAGACGCCGGGGTATTGCTCTATAATAGTGGCAATAGTGGTGGAGCCCGACCCAAAGTGGTAATCTCAGATAAAGATGGCCATTGGATAGTCAAATTTAGACACATATACGATCCGACCGACATAGGACAACAAGAATACCGATACAACGAAATCGCCCGACAATGCGGCATAATTGTACCGGATTTTCGACTTATCAATGATAGATATTTTGCTTCCCGACGATTTGACATCGATGACGACGGCAATCGGCTTCATACCGCCACAGCCGGAGGTCTATTGTGTGTATCGCTACAGGGACCGTTCATGGACTACTCCAACCTTCTTGCTCTTACCGGCTATATAACACAATGTACCGAAGATGTGGAACAAATGTATCGTCGTATGTTGTTCAATTATCTTACTGACAATAAGGATGATCACTGCAAGAATTTCAGTTTTTATGTTGTCAAGGAGAGCGGTACTGACAGATGGAGTTGGCGACTTGCGCCGGCCTACGACCTCACACTAAGTTCGGAAGGATATAATGGAGAACATGCAACATCTGTGAATGGTACAGGTCTTCCAAGATTATCAGATTTCATATCAGTTGGTACAAACATTAAGATGTCGGAGGCCAGATGTCGTCAGATAATTGATGAAGTCAGCTATGTAAGCAAAGAACTCATACGTTACAAACTTTAGAGCGCGTTACTTAAAATATGAAGAGAGAGGTAGATCCGGCAGATAGCGGCAGATCCGAGGCTTTTCGTCTCTGGATAACATCGCCGATGCCTATGGTGACATTGGTGAAGACCATAGATATTAGTCGGCTTGTCAGGTATAGTCGCAAGCATCAACAGAGCATCAATATGCTCCTCTGTTGGTGTATAGGCAAAGCGGCAAGCGGAATATCCGAATTCTACACCCTCCCGGAGGGTGATCGGCTTTATGAGTATGACCGCTTAGCCATCAATGTCATTGTCAACAACGAGCGAGGAGGCATCAATTCTTGCGACATACCCTACGACGAAGATATCCACCAATTTGAGTCAGACTATCATCGGCTCACGCGGGAGGCATCGCAAGAGAGCAGGAGTACTTTCTTGGAGGGATATATGGTGATCGGCACATCGGCGATGATCGAGACAGAGCTTGACTGTATCGTCAACCAATATACCGACAAATTCTTCAATCCAATGGTGATGTGGGGAAAATATCGAAAGAAGTGGCTAAGGACTACCCTGCCGATCTCTTTTCAATTTCATCACGTACAGATGGATGGAGGCCACGGGGCAAGATTTCTCGAGGCTATACAACAAGAGATAAATAACTTAGAGCGCGTTCAAATGTGACAAATGGTGGCTATAGAGAATTATCGGTGTGAGTGTGGGGAGCTGGTATTGGCTTCATGCGGGGATATGCTTTCACTATGCGATTGGGTGGCAAACCGACATTTGGATCGTAATCTTCGGCGCGTCACTAATGAAGTTGGAGGCTCAGTCCGAGAATGTTCCACTCCGGTGATAAGGCGTGCTATCGAGCAACTTGAAGAGTATTTCGCCGGGCGTCGTCGGCAATTTGATCTTCCATTAATGACGGTAGGCACTCCATTCCAACAGCAAGTGTGGAAGGCACTTCTTGACATCCCCTACGGCGAGACACGGAGCTATATGGAGATCGCACGGAAGATTGGCAGGCCGGAAGCCGTCAGAGCTGTATCGCAAGCTATCGGCGCCAACGGCATCAGCATCTTTATTCCATGTCATCGAGTGGTGGGGAGTCACGGGATACTGACCGGATACGCCGGTGGATTGGAAGCGAAAAAGCTATTGTTAGAGATCGAAAAAGAACAAAAGAATCATCCAATATGAAGAATCTAAGTGAATATGACAAGATGATTAGCGGCGAGATGTATAACGCCGCTAATCAAGAGTTGTTAACGATGCTGAATGTTTGTAAAGATTATTGTTGGGAATACAACAATATACGTCCCACACTCATAGAAGAGCGAAATAAGAAATTGCACGAAATCTTGGGGCAATGTGACGAACATACGCTGATCAACCAGCCCTTTTACTGCGACTATGGCAAGCATATCCGAGTAGGGAAGCGATTTTTTGCAAACTTCAATTGGACAGTTCTTGACGAGGCATACGTCACGATAGGCGATGACTGCTTCATCGGGCCGAGTGTGAGCATCTATACAGCATGTCATTCCACCAATCCGGAAGAACGCAACTCACGTCGGGAGTGGGCGAAGCCAGTGGTAATAGGCAACAACTGCTGGATAGGGGGAGGTGTCACGATCTTGCCCGGAGTTACAATCGGAGACAATGTCACAATCGGCGCCGGGAGTGTTGTGGTGAAAGACATTCCATCCGACAGCATAGCAGTCGGCAATCCCGCCAAAGTGATAAAAAAGTCGACTTATGAAAACAGATAGAAAGCGAGCCATAGTGATGGGTGCCACCTCCGGGATAGGCTATGAGGTGGCCAAAGTATTGGCATCCCGAGGGTGGAAAGTAGGCATCGCCGGGCGACGCGAAGCGAAGCTCGCAGAGATGGCGACAGAGATAGAAGGCATCGTATCATACGAAGTGATCGACGTAACCACACCCGAGGCAACCGATGGACTCCGGCGGCTGATCGAACGACTTGGAGGTATCGATCTCTACTTTCACAGTTCCGGCATCGGATATCACAACATAGCCTTGGAGTCAGACAAAGAGCTGACGACCATCGAGACCAACTGTCTTGGCATGGCACGCATGGTGGGAGAAGCATTCCGCTACTTCGAAGCAGATATAACAAAGCCGGGAAGAATAGCCGTAATCAGTTCCATAGCGCGAACCAAGGGATTAGGTGCGGCACCCGCCTACTCTGCCTCAAAGCGATTTACAAGTCATTATCTCGAGAGCTTAAGTCAACTCGTACGCATCAAAGGGCTACGCCACATACATATTACCGACATACGGCCCGGCTTTGTGAGGACACCACTGATAGAGGGGAGCAACTTTCCCATGCAACTTGAAGCATACCCGGTAGCTCGTAAGATCGTAGATGCCATCGAGAGAGGGAGATCGGTGGTTACGATCAATTGGCTCTATCGGATCGTGGTATTTTTCTGGCAGATGATACCACGATCACTCTGGATAAGGCTCAAGATCCGTTAGAACGCGCTCTTAGAGTTTGCCGCCGGTGATTTGGGCTTCCCACTCCTTCTGCTGGGTGCCGGAGCTTTCGGTATAAAAGACTTTTACAGACTTGCCATCACAGACCAAATAGATGGCAGACACCATATTGCTTTCGGTGTCGATGACATCAACCTCATCTCGGTGGAAGGTAGATTTATATACTATCATGCCTTTACCATCGAGATACTTGCTGACATCCTCGGGGATCACATCATCCAAGAAGCTCTGACAAGCATCCAAGCCGCCCCAAGCGGAGTCTCCTTTGAGCACGATCTGCACATTCTTCTCCTCCTTACTTTCGAACATCACCTTATATTCGGGAGCCAGATCAGTAAAGAAAGAGAACAAAACAGTAGCATTGGCAGCCGAAGATGCCAACAGAGCCAATAGCGCCACACACAACAACTTCTTCATAGATTTTCAGATTTTATGGTTAGAATTTATAATTTCTCCACAAATATAGAAAAATATCAAAGAATTACCAAAATCGGCATAAAGTCGCATTGGGATCAAACTAAGAGAGTGTTCCTTACATTTCGGAATCTCCGTATCCGGATTGATCCATTGGTTCGGCGTCTTGCGAGCGTTTTTGTTTGCCCTTTACATTTCCGAAAGAATACTTGATGGTAAGGCCGAAACGTCGCCCGCCGCGCCAACGCTTGTTGGACTGGGTATAATTTTCGCCGACAGTCGTATCCTTAAACTTTCGAGAGTCGAAGAGGTCACGGCAATTGAGCGAGAACGACCAATTACCCACCGTCTTGCGGAGACCGAGGTCGATGCTCCAGCCCGGTTGACGCGAGCCTTGAGCGCTCTTCTGCTCCGAGGCATATCGGCCGGTGGCTTGGAAAGCGAGCTGCCAGGGGAGTTTCACATTAGCCATAACGCGCAGATCCCAGGCGAAAGAATTTTGACTCTTATTAGAGAGTTCCTTCACATCGCCGGAGAGAGTCGGCATCTTATAAGTCCATGCTGAGATATGATTGTTATACAGATTGACGGTAGTGGTCAGGTCGAGCCAACCGGAGAAGAGTTGGTTCTTGCCTACGATTTCGACACCGGCATCGAGGCGCTTGGCGGCATTAGCCCAAGTGGTGTAGAGCACCTCATTTTCGAAATAGCTGAGACGATCCATCACATCGGAGGCTTGGTGGAGATAAGCCGAGACAGAGATCATGTGATAAGTCCAGCTCTTCAAGTAATTGAGTTCGAAAGAATTGGAGAACTCCGGTTCGAGTTCGGGATTACCGTAAGAGATCGAAGTAGGGTCGGAGATATCTTGGAACGAATTGAGTTGACCGCCGAATGGGCGACGGATGCGTCGAGTATAATTGATCTGCAACTCATTGTCATGAGGGAATGCGTATGATAAGAACACCGATGGGAATAGCGAGAAGCGATCGCGCTTATATTCCTCGACATCCTCCTTGGCTTGGCCAAACTCGAGCGAACGGGCTCTAACTTGCCAAGCCTCGGCACGCAAACCGCCTGAATAGCTGAAATTGCCCACCTTGCCGCCGAGAGTGAAATAGAAGGCGGTAGTATTGTTGGTATAGATAAAGCGGTTGTAGAGTTCGGTGGCGAGAGTCATATCCTCAACGCAAGTGCCGCGCCAAGTGGTGTTGGGAGTATTCTCGTGGGAATAATTACCATCATAGCCGAGCTCGAGTTTGAGATACTGATTGAAGACATTGGAATAATCGAGTTTTGCCTCCCAGGTATTGACATTGATGGGCATGGTCTGCTCGCGATAAGAGGCGTTGTGGCTGACGCCCTCCTCAGCCTCAAAATCAGTCCAGGTTTCATCTTCGAGATAAGAGTTCCAACTTGGGCCGCCCCAATGGTTATAACTTACGTTGGCATCGATGGTATGGGTGTCGGAGAACTTATGTGTATATCCCAACTCGGCATGAGCGCCACGGTTGTCGCTACGATTGCGAGAGATCTGCTGATCGGCGATCCACTGTCCCGGCACATTGCTCTGATAGTCGGTCAGGGACTTACCCCAGCGATGGCCGAACATGCCGAAGCCATTGACATAGAAATCGTCATAGTCAGAGAGATGATATGTAGCACCAAGACGTATGAAGATATTATTGCCATGACGTCGGGAAGAGGCATCGGAATTGGTGAACGTACCGTCATTAAAGAGTCGTCTCATCTCGCTGCCACCATTATTATGGCGCATACGGAATCCGACACTGGCGTAAGTATCCCACTTGGCGGTATTATAATTGATATTGACCGAGGCATTACCGCCGCCATTGGTATTGGCAGAGAGTTCGGCGCTACCGAAATATCCACCTCTACGATCCTTCTTAAGGATGATATTGATGATACCGGCAGAACCCTCGGGGCTATACTTGGCAGAAGGGTTGGTGATTACCTCGATACGGTCGATGCTTTCGCCGGGGATTTGTTCGAGTATTTGGGCGCGATTGTCGGCGGTAAGGCCGGACTCCTTGCCATTGATCCAGACGGTTACGGACTCATTGCCGCGCAGAGAGACATTGCCATCCTGATCGACCTCTACTGAGGGGATCGACTCGAGGAGTTCGGAAGCCGACTGACCGGCAGAAGCGATATTCGCATCGACCTGGAACACCTTGCGATCCAGTTCGAAACGCATCTGGCTACGCACGCCTTCCACCACGACCTCCTGAAGCATCTTGGCATCATCAGCCAGACGGATAGTACCCAGATCGAGATCCTTGCCGGCTACAACAGCCGGGCGTTCCTGATCGATGCTACCCACGTTAGAGACTTTCACTACATAATTACCATCAGCGAGAGAAGGGATGGTGAAATAACCATTATCGTCGGTGTAGACGCTTAGATTCAGCGGCTTATTGGTCTTGGCATCTATCACCTGCACCGTGATATAATCCATCGCCTTGCCGCTATCTTTATTTACGACACGACCCGTCACCGAGCCATCGGCAGACGCAATAAGAGGGATGAACAGCAGAGTCGCTGTCAAAAGATGTTTAAAATTCATATTAAATATAAAAGGATTCAAAGGAAAAAAGAGACTTCCTACTCGGATGGAAAAGTCTCAGAAAAAAGTTCTAATTCACTCATAAGACAATGATAAATGTAATAAGATTAACCTTGAATATTAAAAAAAGGCTAAAAAAATATTAAAACAGAGGGATAAGAGGGGGGAATTAGATAAAAAGATGGGGCAATAGATTTTGAAGATTGTACAAATAAATATAACTTTGTAGGTTGAAATGAAAGCGACCGCGAGAAAAACCGTTTTCGAGATGTCTCGAATGGAAGATATGCGGGAGCATAAACACAAGAATTGAAACAACTTTTACTCTACATATTTGGTGCCCTGTTGATAGGCATCGCCTATTCACAGACGACTCGGATTGATCCGGTGGTATCACGAGGTTCGAACGTTATAGACACAGTTGTAGCGACGGTGTCCGAGACGTTGCGTGCCGACAGCGGCATCCCGGCTAAGAGTGGCATGGCGGGGTTGGATATACCGGAATTTCTACTTTCGGGAGGAGACACGACAGCTGCCGATACGCTACGCGATCAAGCATACAGCGGCGGAGGGAGTCCACTTGACACGATGACCCGAGGCAAAAGCGGCATCTCGCGCATCAGCCGCCAGAAAGTCGACTTAGAGACATCGGTCAACTTCACCGCTGCCGACTCCTTGGTATTATCAGGTCTTAACAATGCGCGGCTGTATGGCAACAGCACCGTAGAATATCAAGACTTCAAGCTCAATTCCGCCGAGATCCGCATGGATATGGATAGCAGTCTGGTCTATGCCAAGGGTATGGCTGACACGACCGGAACGGTGGAGGGTAAGCCGGTGTTCAAAGACAAATCTGGGGAATATGAGTCGGAGACGATGAAATACAACTTCAAGACCGAGCGAGGCTACATCACCGGCGTGATCACCGAGCAGGGAGAGGGCTTCCTGCAGGGTGGTAAAGCCAAACGTATGGAAGATGGCAGTTTCTATATGGAGAATGGTCGTTACACCACCTGCGACGACCATGAGAATCCCCACTTCTACTTCCAGTTGACCCGAGGCAAAGTGCGTCCGGAGAAAGATGTAGTGACCGGACCGGGCTACATGGTGCTTGCCGATGTGCCCCTCCCCTTGGCGCTCCCCTTCGGCTACTTTCCCTTCTCAAAGAAATACTCGAGCGGTGTAATCTTCCCATCATTCGGCGAAGACTACAACCAGGGATTCTATCTCCGTAACGGCGGTTACTACTTTGCAATCAGCGACAATGTAGACTTGGCTGTAAGGGGCGAGATATATACCAAAGGGTCGTGGGGAGTCAGTGCCCACTCCAACTATGTGAAGCGATACAAATTCAAGGGATCGTTCGACATCTCCTTCCTCAACACCGTCTATGGCGACAAAGGGGCACCCGACTATCAGCAGATGCGCAACTTCCAGGTGCTCTGGAGTCACACCCAGGATGCCAAGGCCAATCCCAACCTATCCTTCTCAGCGTCAGTCAACTTTGCCACCACCGGCTACTCACGCAACGATCTTAACTCCTACTACAACTCCAACTTCACCGAGAACACCAAATCGAGTACAATCAACTTGACCTATCGCTTTCCGGGGAGCAAATGGAGCCTCTCTACCACCGCGAGCATCTCACAGCGAAGCCAAGACTCAACCCTCTCGGTAAGTTTCCCCAACGTCACGGTGACCATGTCGCAGACAGCACCCTTCAAGCGCAAAAAATCTGTGGGTGGCGAACGCTGGTATGAGAAGATAAAGCTCTCATATACAGGACGATTACAAAACCAACTCACCTCGCCACAGAATGAATTTTTCAAAAAGAGCCTGATCAAGGACTGGAAGAATGGTATGCAGCACTCCGTGCCAATCTCCGCTACCTTCTCCCTCTTCAAATACCTTAACATATCCCCCTCCATCTCGCTGAACGACCGCATGTATACCAGCAAGGTGCGCCGACAATGGGATTCGCAGGCATCGCGAGAGATCCAAGACACCACCTACGGCTTCTACAACCTCTTCGACTTCAACATCTCTATGGGATTCGACACGAAGATCTATGGATTCTGGAAACCGATGAAATTCCTTGGCGACAAAGTTCAGATGATCCGTCACGTCATGACTCCCACCATCTCGGTGGGATGGCATCCCGACTTTGGAGCCAAAGGATGGGGTATCTACGACTACTATCTGATGCCCGATCAGAATGGCAACCAGATCCGGAAATACTACTCCATGTTCCAGCATGGCATCTTCGGAGCGCCGAGCAGTGGAAAGAGCGGCTTGGTGACACTCAGTATTGCCAACAACTTAGAGATGAAGGTCAAGAGCGACAAAGACTCCACGGGAGTCAAGAAGATCTCTCTGATCGAGAATCTGACACTGACACAGAGCTACAACTTCGCCGCAGACTCGCTGAGGCTTAGCAACTTACAGGCCAACATCATGTTGCGACTGCTCAAGAACTTCAACCTCAACCTCAACACGACGTGGGATCCCTACGTCTACAAGCTCAACTCCAATGGCACTCCGGTGAAGGTGGATCGACTCCGTGTGCAAGAGGGGAAAGGACTCTATAAGTTATCATCGGCAGGCACCAGCTTCTCCTACACCTTCAACAACGACACCTTCCGCCGCAAGAAAAATGGAGAGAGCAACCAGACCAACAACACCGACGACGACAACTGGGGCGACGAAGAAGAGGGAGACTTTGCCGTGCAGGCACGCCGCAAGCGAGAGAAAGGTAAAGATAAAGGAGAGGAAAAGAGCTCCGACTCCGACGGCTACTCCTCCTGGAGCATACCCTGGAGTCTATCGATCAACTACTCAGTCAATTATGGTTATGGCGACTTCGACTACGAAAAGATGGACTACAAAGGGAAATGGACACAGAACCTGAGTTTCAGTGGCAACATCCGTCCGACGAAGAACTGGAACTTCTCCTTCTCGGCGAGCTACGACTTCACTGCCCACAAGATAGCCTACATGAACTGCAGCATAAGTCGCGACCTGCACTGCTTCACGATGACGGCATCGTTTGTGCCGGTGGGTCCCTACAAATCCTACAACTTCCACATCGCCGTAAAATCCTCGATACTCAAAGATTTGAAATACGACCAGCGATCCAGGGCACAAAATGGAGTAAAATGGTATTAGAATAAAACAAATTTTGCGGATTGACAAAAAAATTTGTAAATTTGTAAAAATTTGGCAAGATGGCAGAATCCTTGACCTCAATATTGGAGAGATTGCGTCAACGCATCGGAGTTCTGACCGCCGAGAATGCACGTCTGCGAGCACGCGACGCAGAGATCACGGCGGAATGTGAAGAGATGCGTCGTCAGATGCGCGAATCGGAGGAAAAAAGGAGGAGAGCCGAGTTGGATGCAGAATACTTGGCAGTGTCGCACAAGTTGGCAGACGATCCGGATACACTGGTGGAGACACGGCGCCATGTTGACAAATTAATTCGCAACATCGATCGTTGCCTTGCAATGTTAAAGGAATGATAAGATGAACGATTCGGACAAAATAATAATGACTCTCAATATAGGCGATCAGCGGATACAGATGTCATCGCCCTTCGCCCGCCAGGAATTTGTAAGAGTCGTAGAGTCGGAAGTGGATGGTCTCTATCGCAAATGGAGAAAGAAATTTCCGACCAAAGACGACGGCGAGATTCTCGCTATGGCAGCCTATCAGTTTGCCTCCTTCTATTACGAGCTCAAAGAGAGATATGAGAAAGCTGCCGACATAGCCGCCGACTGTCTCAAGCAGTTAGAAGAGGAGTCGGCTGCAACAGATAGCGACGAAGACTAATCACGAATCGGGCATCGAGCCTACCGACATTTCCCCGGACATAGCGGCAACTGAAAGAAGAAGCGAACCTCCGAACGGCGCTTGCGCCGGGCAGAGGCGTATACTTATTTTGTATTAAACCAAGAAGTAATTTTATCAAATAACAAAATCAAACAAATAAAAAATCATAAATAAAAACCATAAAAAACGACAGAGATGAATAATATAACACCCATAATATGGGTCATAGTCGCTGTGGTGACGATGATTATAGGATATGTCGCAGCGATGATGATCAGCAAGCGCAATGCCACATCCAAGGCCAACAGCATCGTGGATGATGCGCGACGCAAAGCGGATGTGATGAAAGAGTCGAGCATGCTCAAGGCCAAAGAAGAGGAGATGAAGATCCTCAACGAGGCCGAGCGTACCGCCAACCAGCGATTACAGAAAGTACAGGCAGCTGAGGCGCGTGCCAAGCAGCGCGAGATCCAGCTCAACCAGCAGCAAGGGGAGCAATCACGCCGCAAGAAAGAGCTTGAGAATCTGAAGAACTCGCTCGACAATCGCGAGCAAATTTTGGAGAGCCGCAGCAACGAAGTGGAGCACATGTATCGTCAGGCACAAGAAGAGCTTGTGAAGATCTCCGGACTCTCAGCCGAAGAGGCTAAAGAGAAGCTTATCGAATCGCTCAAAGACGAGGCGAAGACAGCGGCAGCCGGCTATATCAACGACATCATGGACGATGCGAAGATGACTGCCAGCAAGGAGGCAAAGCGCATAGTGATCCAATCTATCCAGCGCGTAGCCACCGAGACCGCCGTGGAGAACTCGGTGACCGTGTTCCATATCGACAATGACGAGATCAAGGGACGCATCATCGGTCGCGAGGGGCGCAACATCCGCGCACTTGAGGCTGCCACCGGCATCGAAATCATCGTCGACGACACCCCCGAGGCTATCGTCTTGTCAGGATTTGACCCGGTGAGACGTGAGATAGCTCGCTTGGCGCTGCATCAGCTTGTAACTGACGGACGCATCCACCCCGCCCGCATCGAAGAGGTGGTGGCTAAGGTGCGCAAGCAAGTGGAAGAAGAGATCATCGAGACCGGCAAGCGCACCACCATCGACCTTGGCATCCATGGTCTACACCCCGAATTGATCCGCATGGTTGGCAAGATGAAATATCGCTCGAGCTATGGTCAGAACCTGCTTCAGCACTCGCGCGAGACAGCCAATCTATGTGCCGTTATGGCCTCGGAATTGGGACTGAATCCTAAGAAAGCGAGACGTGCCGGACTTCTGCACGACATCGGCAAAGTGCCCGACGACGAGCCTGAACTGCCGCACGCACTCTTAGGCATGAAATTGGCGGAGAAATATAAAGAGAAGCCCGACATCTGCAACGCCATCGGCGCCCACCACGACGAGGTGGAACAGACCACCCTCTTGGCGCCCATCGTACAAGTGTGTGACGCCATCTCGGGAGCGCGCCCCGGAGCGCGTCGCGAGATCGTAGAGGCTTATATCAAGCGTCTCAACGACTTGGAGCAACTGGCACTCTCCTACCCCGGCGTGCTTAAGACCTACGCCATCCAGGCCGGCAGAGAGCTTCGTGTCATCGTCGGCGCCGACAAGATCACCGACCAAGAGACTGAGAAGCTGAGCACCGAGATTGCCAAGAAGATCCAAGACGAGCTCACCTATCCCGGACAAGTCAAGATAACCGTGATCCGCGAAACCAGAGCTGTAAGTTTCGCCAAATAAATAAGGGGGAACAACTTTGGAACAAGATAAGACAAAAAAAAGATACTGCTCGGAGAGGGGTTGCCCGCGTGGCAACCTCTACGCCACCAACTGGCTTGAAGGGATCTCGGACAGCAACGACTGTGATATCGTGGAGGTATCGTTCAAGAACACTCGGGTCGGTTTCTATCGCAACCTTTCGCGGCTGACGCTGAAGATCGGCGACATTGTGGCAGTGGAGGGGAATCCGGGACACGACATCGGGCGAGTGAGCATGGTGGGGCGCTTGGTGCGTCTGCAGATGCGCAAGAATGGAGTCAAGAATGAAGAAGAACTCAAGCGCGTCTATCGCTTGGCGACCCAGGCGGATATGGAGAAATTCGAAGAGGCTCGATCGAAAGAGCACTCCACGATGATTCGTACGCGCAAGATAGCCGAAGAGCTCGGGCTCGATATGAAGATTGGCGACGTGGAGTATCAGGGAGATGGTGGGAAAGCCATCTTCTACTATATCGCCGACGAGCGAGTGGACTTCCGCAAACTGATCCGGATTCTTGCCGACACGTTCAAAGTGAGGGTTGAGATGAAGCAGATCGGCGCGCGCCAAGAGGCGGGGCGCATCGGCGGTATCGGCCCTTGCGGTCGCCCGCTATGTTGTGCCAGCTGGATGACACACTTCGTGTCAGTGGGCACCGGGTCGGCTCGCGTGCAAGACCTCTCGATGAACCCACAGAAACTTGCCGGACAATGCGCCAAACTGAAATGCTGTCTCAACTTTGAGACCGATGTCTATAGCGAGGCACAACGCAAGATGCCTCCCAAAGATGCCGTGCTTCAGACCTTGGACACCGACTACTACTTCTTCAAACAGGATGTATTGGCAGGCATAGTGACCTACTCTACCGACAAGAAGATACCCGCCAACTTGGTGACCATAAGTGCCGAGAGGGCGATTGAGGTAATAGCCCTTAACAAGCAGGGAGAGAAAGTCGAAGCCCTCGACAACACCAAGTCTGAAGAAAAGGCACAAGCCACGGAGTATGTAGACTTGGTGGGACAAGACTCATTGACTCGCTTCGACAAGTCGAAGAAGAAAAAGAAGAAATCCAAGCCTGTCGGCGACCATCGTCAAGATGGCGAGAAGCGCCCCGAGCACCAGGAACGCAAGCGCAAACAGCGTCGGCGTCCGGGAGGAGGGAATAAGAACACGGAGCAGAAAGAGGGATGAAGATAAGAAGGCTCATTGGAATAATCTCGGTCGCAGCGTTGCTGCTGATGATGGGATCATGTGAGAATGAGCCCCGGCGTGTGGTCTATACCCACTTCGAAGAGATCGGACTCCGAGGGTGGGCACCGACCGACATCATCGTGTTCGAGCCGATGCCGGCAGACAGCATAATGTTGTCCCGACAGCGTTACGACCTCGACATGATCGTCAGATATAGCAAAAGGATTTGTCGAGGAGAGCATATTCCCTTGGCAGTGGGTTATGAAGACGAGCGAGGCACGTTGCGTCAAGATACTATAGATGTGGGTATGCAGACTCCACAGGCTGAAGAGGCCAAAGAGATGCACGGCACCTACGAGGTTCGCATCCCCTTAGAGCGAGCCTTCACCCTGAGCGAAGGCTATGCAGTGACATTAACGCCACTTGTGGCACAAGATATATCAAAAGGAATACTCAACATCGGCTTGATATTAAGCCAAAGCGAACAACAATGAAATTTCCCTTACTCTATCCTGAAAACCATGCCGAGCAGTCTCTGCGCCTCTCGAAAGTGCGTGCAGAGATGAGACAACAGGGAGTCGAATCTCTCCTGATCCATAGTTCAGTCAATCTATATTACCTCACCGGGGGAGTGTGTAGAGGCTACTACTACCTTCCGGCAGAGGGAGAGCCACTCTTTTTCAAGATGTCACCGGCACGTTCGGAACATGACAATGAGGTCGAGATTCGCAAACCGGAGCAGATATCGGAAGTATTGACCCGGCGAGGCTATCGGCATCCGGAGAGTGTCGGGTTGGAATATGATGATCTCTATTATGGAGAAGTGGAGCGACTGAAGCGAGTATTCGAGGGTGTCAAGGTCATGAATGGGTCGACGGCGATGCGCCGCGCCAGGATGATTAAGACCGACTATGAGATTGCGAAGATGCGAGAAGATGGCATCAAGCAGAGTCGTGTTTACTCACACATCGACAGTCTCTATCGCCCGGGCATGACCGACATCGAGTTGCAAGCCGATATAGAGCGAGAGATGCGTCGCGAGGGATGTTTGGGCTATCTTCGTGCGGCAGGCTCACGGATGGAGATAAGCCTTGGGAGTCTGATCGCCGGTGGAAATGCCGACGTAGCGTCTCCCTACGACTTCACCATGGGAGGAGAGGGTATTGACCCCTCGCTGCCGGTGGGCGCTAATGGCACACGCATTGAGGCGGGGATGACCGTGATGTTTGATATGAATGGTGGCTACAACGGCTATCAGACCGACATGACCCGTTGCCGCATGGTGGGCGAAGTGCCGGAGATAGTGAAGCGAGGGCATGAATGTTCGCGAGCCATACTTCGCGACTGCGAAGCCTTCATCCGCCCCGGAGTGGAGATCGGAGAGATCTATCGACGCGCCGTGGCGATAGTCAAAGAGGCGGGACTCGAAGAGCACTTTATGGGTCATGTCAACAAGGTGTCATTCATCGGCCATGGCGTCGGCATCGAATTGAACGAAATGCCGGTGATCATGGAGCGCAACAAAGAGGTGATAGCCGAGGGTATGACCTTGGCGATAGAGCCAAAATTCGTGTTTGCCGGTGTCGGAGCTGTGGGTGTGGAGAACACCTACGTGGTGCATGCCGACCGACTCGAGAATCTCACCTTCAATCCTGAAGAGATGACCCGACTTGATGGATAAAACAGACAACAACATATAAACAATATAATAATAAGGAGAGGAACGATATATTGAATTTAGCGGAAGATCTAAATAAAGAGCCGGTGTTACGCCGGATAGGAGAGATAGCCGACAGCATGGGCCGTGAGGTTTATGTGGTGGGGGGCTATGTGCGCGACATATTTCTGCAGCGTCTGGTCAATGACATCGACTTTGTGACCGTGGGGAGTGGCATCTCCTTGGCTCAAGAGGTGGCAGAGGCGTTAGGGAGAGGCGATCATCTCACGGTCTATGCCAATTATGGCACGGCTCAAATCAAATATCGCAATTTGGAGTTGGAATTTGTGGGGGCTCGTCGGGAGTCCTATCATCGGGAGAGCCGCAATCCGATAGTGGAAGATGGCACCCTCGAAGATGATCAGAATCGCCGTGACTTCACCATCAATGCTATGGCGATATGTCTCAACGCAGAGAGATATGGCGAATTGGTCGACCCGTTCGGCGGCATAGCCGACCTGCATAAGGGAATCATCCGCACGCCGCTGGATCCGGACATCACCTTCAGCGACGACCCATTAAGGATGATGCGCGCCATCCGGTTTGCCACGCAGTTAGACTTCGAGATTTATCCCGAGACATTTGAGGCAATCCGGCGCAATCGCGAGCGGATCGAGATCATCACACGCGAGCGGATCAATGACGAATTGGGCAAGATCATGCGATCGGCACGACCCTCGATCGGATTACGCCTCCTCGACGAGTGCGGACTCTTGCAGTTGATCTTCCCGGTGCTCTGCGAGCTGAAGGGAGTGGAGATCATGGAGGGTAAAGGACACAAAGACAACTTCAACCACACCCTGCAGGTGGTCGACAACGTGGCGGCACATAGCGACAACGAATGGCTCAGATGGGCAGCGCTGCTCCATGACATTGGCAAGCCGCAAACCAAGCGATATGACGAAAAGTTGGGATGGACCTTCCACAATCACAACTTCGTGGGAGAGAAAATGATAAGTCGGATCTTCCGTAAGATGAAGATGCCGATGAACGAAAAGATGAAATATGTCGAGAAGCTTGTGGGGCTGCACATGCGGCCTCAGAGTGTCGGCGAAGATGGCGTATCCGACTCGGGAGTGAGGAGGATGATCACCGATGCCGGCGAAGACCTCGACGACTTGATGATCTTGGCAGAGGCGGATATCACTTCGAAGAATCCTGCCAAAGTTCGTCGCCAGTTGGAGGGATTTGCCCGACTGCGCAAACGCATGAGCGAACTTAGCGATGCCGATGCGCTTCGCAACTGGAAGAATCCGGTGAATGGCAATGAGATCATCGACTACTTCAAGATAGAGCCGGGCAAAGAGATCGCCGAGATCAAATCGGCAGTCAAAGAGGCTATCATCGAGGGGCGTATACCCTACGAACATGATGCAGCCTGGCAATATGTCTTGGAGATAGCCCCCGACATTCTTAATAAGGATAAGGGATAACCCGAGCGAAATGCTCACGATCGATGAAACCGATATGAAGGAAGATAGGAAACATATAGTATGTTTTCATTTATACAATGACTTCAGCGGGAGTCCGAAGGTGCTGAAGATGGTGCTCGACATCCTCTTAAAGGGGGGACATCGAGTAGACCTCATCACCTCCAAGGGTGGCATCCTCGACACGATCGAAGAGAGCGACCGACTCAGGCGACACAGCTACAACTATAACTTTTCATCGCGGCAGATAGTGACGATGGCGAGATATGCCCTAATCCAGATCTATACATTCTTTATGTCATTGAGATGGATGTTCGGGCGAGATGTAGTGTTTTACATCAACACGATCCTGCCCGTGGGGCCGGCCTTGGCGGGGAAGATGATGGGCAAGCGAGTGGTGTATCATTATCATGAGAATGCTCGCAGCAAGGGGAGAGTCTACCGGATCTTGGCATGGATGATGGAGCGACTGGCAGATGATATCATCTGTGTGTCGGCATATCAGGCATCTCACCTGCGTCGGCAGAACAAGGTCATGGTGATCCCCAACACCCTGCCCGAGGAATATGTCACCGAGCTGACACAAATCGGAGGGAGCACATTCGACCATCAGCGAGTGATGATGCTCACCTCGCTGCGAGAATATAAAGGGATCGGAGAATTTGTGGAGCTGTCGAAGCGAATGCCGGAATATGACTTTTCGCTGGTGATCAACGACACGGAAGAGGAGATCTCCCGATACTTCAAGACTCATAAGATCGATGGGAGCAGTCAGAGCAATCTAACCATCTACCCACGCCAGCGCGACGTGGTGAGGTTCTATCGAGAAGCCTCGATAGTGATCAATCTTACTGACAAGAATCGAGCCATCGAGACCTTCGGGCTGACGATGCTCGAGGCGATGTATGCGGGACTTCCGGTGATCGTGCCCACCGAAGGGGGTATCGCCGAGTTGGTGGAAGATGGAGTAAGCGGGTATAAGATCGACGTTCAAGATCCTGCCCGGATTGAAGCGAAGATCCGGCTGATGCTCAGCGACAGGAAGAAATACGAGGATCTGTCGTGCAAATCACGAGAGCGAGCATATCGCTATGATGCCGTGAATATGACGACTGAGATCGAGCGCATCTTCCGGGAATAATGCAAAACGCCCCTATATCGGATATGCAAGACATCAAAGAGTAAGAAAGAAGAATCCAACAGGTCATGAAGAGAGTAGCAATAGTCGGGATCCAGGGAGTGCCTGCACAATATGGCGGCTTCGAGACACTGGTCGAAAATCTCATCGAGAAGAAGAGTGACCCGGAGATCGAATACACCATCTACTGTTCGGCACGCGACTATAGCGTCAAGATGAGAAGATATAAGGGGGCACGCCTTCGATATATACCACTATTTCATGCCAATGGAGTGGAGAGTATGCCATACGACATCATCTCGATGATCCGGAGTTCCAAGGGCTATGACACGGTGATGATCCTCGGGGTGTCGGGGTGTCTCTTTCTGCCGCTGTTCAAGCGGATGTGTCATGGCAAGGTGATAGTCCACATAGATGGGCGAGAGCATACACGCGCCAAGTGGGGTAAGAGAGCCCGTCAATTCCTGAAGAAAAGTGAAGAGATAGCCGTAAAATATGCCGACACGATAATCGCCGACACGGAGATCATCCGCGACTATGTAACAGAGAGTTATGGGCGCGACTCCGCATTGATAGCTTACGGTGGTGACCATGTGTTGCGAGGAGTGCCGGAAGATCGTCAGGGGGAGATTCTGGATCGATATGGGCTCGAATCGAAGAGGTATGGAGTGTCGATATTTCGCGTTGAGCCGGAGAACAACTGTCATATTATCTTAGAGGCTTATGCCGAGAATGGGCAGGAATTTGTGTTCATCGGCAACTGGGAGCGGAGTGCCTACGGCAGGAAATTGAGGGAGAAATATCAAGGATATGGCAACATCCATCTGATCGACAGCATCTACGACAGCGACACCTTATATACGATAAGGAAGAATGCACGGCTGTCGGTGCATGGGCACAGCGCCGGGGGGACAAATCCGTCGCTGGTCGAGGCGATGTTCTTCGGGCATCCGATCTTGGCATACGATGTTGAATACAACCGGGCGACGACCCGAGGTTGCGCCTACTACTTCAAAGATGCGACCGAACTCAATACGCTATTAAATCGCGACGATCTTCGAGGAGAAGAATTGCGCCGGATAGCCGAGCGTGTCTACCGCTGGAGCGACATCGTAAAGGGCTACGAAGAGCTCTACTAAGAGCGCGCTTTAAGGGGAGAGACGGCAGAACAGCAAATAGACCTGTGGGATAGAACATCCCCAGAGGATGTAGGAGAATCAGCGTAAAGGGAAACTTTCAAAAAAAATAGAAAGAATCATTGAAAAGTCAGAAAAATTTATTAATTTTGCGAGCCGATTATATCCAGTTAACAAACCCGCTCGGGGAAAAGCAGACAGTTTTGGCCGACTAAAGCTTTGAAAGAGTGAAACTTAACAAATCAAAAAACAAGCAATAAAGTGGATACTTTAAGTTACAAAACAACCTCAGCCACCTCAGAGAAGAAATGGGTGGTAATTGATGCGACCGACCAGGTACTTGGTCGTCTTTGCAGCAAGATAGCAAAGATCCTCAGAGGCAAGAACAAAGCGGATTACACTCCCAACTTGGATTGTGGCGACTGTGTGATTGTGATCAATGCCGACAAAGTAGTGATGAACGGAGAGAAGATGACCAAGCATGAGTATCTCCGCTACACAGGTTATCCGGGTGGACAACGCACCTTCACACCTCAGGACTTGATGAACAAGTCATACAAGGTGACCATGCAGGGCAAGCACCCCTTGTTCATCAAGGTGGTAAAAGGCATGCTTCCCAAGACCAAACTTGGAGCACAGCAGCTGACCAACCTTCACGTATTCAATGGATCAGAGCATCCGTTTAGCGACAAGAATCCGGTTGAAATAGACATCAATAAAATGAAATAAGGAAGAAGATGGAAAAAGTAAATGCAATAGGCCGCCGCAAGGCAGCAGTGGCGAGAGTATATCTCACCGAGGGTAGCGGTAACATCATTATCGACAAGCGTCCTCTCGACGTCTACTTCCCCTCTTCGATTCTTCAGTACGTAGTAAAGCAACCTCTCACCAAGCTTGAGGTAGCAGAGAAATATGACATAGTAGCACACTTGGATGGTGGCGGCTACAAGGGTCAAGCAGAGGCATTGCGATTGGCTATCGCCCGCGCACTTGTAAAGATCAATCCGGAAGACAAGGCAACACTTCGCAAAGAGGGCTTCATGACCCGTGATGCACGCGAGGTAGAGCGTAAGAAACCGGGACGTCCCAAGGCACGCAAGCGCTTCCAGTTCTCCAAGCGTTAATCGAATTTATGCGAATGCCGCATAGTGTTTAGTATCTAAATCGCATGGATGGACACGTTCCCTACCATGAGATTGAATTTCAAAGAACGTAAACAAAACTCAAACAAACGAATGGCAACACCGACATTTGAACAACTTCTTGAGGCAGGCTGTCACTTTGGTCACCTCAAGCGCAAATGGAATCCGGCAATGGCTCCTTACATTTTCATGGAGCGCAACGGCATCCACATTATTGACTTATATAAGACGGCAGCAAAGATCGAAGAGGCAGCCAACGCTCTGAAACAGATTGCCAAGAGCGGCAAGAAGGTGCTCTTCGTAGCGACCAAGAAACAGGCCAAAGAGGCAATCGAGAGCAAAGCAGGCGCCATCAACATGCCTTACGTGACAGAGCGTTGGCCGGGCGGTATGCTCACCAACTTCCCCACAATCCGCAAGGCAGTAAAGAAGATGACCACCATCGACAAGATGGCAAAGGATGGCACATTCGACAACTTGTCAAAGCGCGAGAAGCTCCAGATCACACGTCAGCGTGCCAAATTGGAGAAGAACCTCGGTTCGATCGCCGACCTCGGTCGTCTTCCCTCTGCACTCTTCGTGATCGACGTAATGAAAGAGCACATCGCAGTGGCAGAGGCAAAGCGTCTCGGCATCCCTGTATTTGCAATGGTCGATACCAACTCCGATCCTTCGGATGTAGACTTCGTAATCCCGGCAAATGACGACGCATCAAAGAGCATCGAGATCGTGCTCGACGCTGTATGCTCGGCTATGGCAGAGGGTCTCGAAGAGCGTAAGATCGAGAAGCTCGATGCTCCCGAAGATAAGGAAGCAGCTGAAGGTGAAGCAGCTCCCGCTAAGCGTCGTCGCGTGCGTCGCAACGAAGCAGCAGCCACTGAAGAGGCTCCCAAAGCTGAAGAGGCTGAGGCACCTAAAGCCGAATAAGTGACTTCGCATTAAGCGATTCGCCTATTCAAACCACATACAAGGGGCTGCGCCAAAACATATGTTTTGACACGCCCCTTAATTACTTTTAAACCATAAAAACAACAACCGACTCCGGCAGACTCGCCAAGAGCCTGCGGAGCAAAAAAAGCTAAATAAACCAATGGCTGTAAGTATAGAAGATATCAAGAAACTGCGCCACATGACAGGCGCCGGTATGATGGACTGCAAGAATGCACTCGCCGAGACAGATGGCGACATCCAGGCTGCCATCGAAATCATCCGCAAGAAGGGTCAGGCAGTAGCTGCCAAGCGTGAGGATCGCAATGCCGCTGAGGGTTGCGTATTCTCCGGCGTCAATGGCAACTTCGCAGCTGTAGTGACTCTGAAGTGCGAAACTGACTTCGTAGCCAAGAATGAGTCATTCCGCGCCTTGGCTAAGAGAATCCTCGAAGTGGCACTCGCCAACAAGGTGAAGAGCGCTGAAGAGCTCAAGGCTGCTACTTTGGATGGTCGCACTGTAGCCGAGCTCATCACTGACGAGATCGGTAAGACAGGCGAGAAGATGGAACTTGGCGACTACGCATGTGTAGAGGCTGCCACAGTTGCTTCTTACAATCACTTCAACGACAAGCTCGCTGCCATCGCCGGCTTCAACCTCGAGGGTGTAGATGCTCAGGTAGGTCGCGAAGTCTGCATGCAGATTGCTTCGATGAACCCTGTAGCCGTATCTCGCAACGATGTGCCCCAGGCCACTATCGATCAGGAGATCAGCGTAGCTGTCGAGAAGACCAAACAAGAGCAAGTAGTTAAGGCTCAAGAGGCTGCTCTCCGCAAGGCCGGTCTCAACCCCAACCACTTCGACTCTGAAGATCACATCGAGAGCAACATCACCAAGGGCTGGATCACAGCTGAAGAGGCTGAGAAGGGTCGTCAAATCATGAAGGAAGCCGGCGAAGCTAAGGCTGCCAACCTCCCCGAACAGATGATCCAGAACATCGCCAACGGCCGTCTCAACAAGTTCTTCAAGGAGAGCTGCTTGATGGAGCAGGCTTACGTACAGGATGCCAAGATCTCTGTCGGCGAGTTCCTCAACAAGACTATGAAGGGCTTGGTAGTGACCGACTTCAAGCGCATCAACTTGAACGCAGACTAAAAAACTACGAATCCTCCGGATTCGGCTGTTTTCATATTTTGAAATTTTAAAGGGTGGCTGTGTCGCATTTTCGCGACACAGCTTTTTTTAGGCGTATAGGTCAAAATGGGTGCTAAAATCGCCGTAACAGTTTATTA
>JBJEKI010000114.1:0-7617 GCA_051878555.1 Lepagella sp.
CCCTTACTTTGGAAGGGTGAATCATCAGCACGGTTTCACTTGCGCCAAGAGGAACAACAAAAGAGGAAACGGCAAGATCCCGTAAAAGAACCTCTCTCGCATAGCCATAAAAGGGTTGTCCGCTTGCCGATTGTCTAAACGAGAGTTTAGGCTTCAAAAGCGGACATTCCTTTCGGATATGCCATAGTAGGAAAGAGGTTGTCTGAACTTGTTTCAGCCAACGCCTTTCCGACGGCAAAACTCACTTTTACGGAAGAACAGTAACGAACAGGTCAAGAAATCACGCTCAAAACACAGAAAAATGAGCAATTCCTTGGAGCACCCGAATAAAAATTGTACCTTTGCAAATAGAGTTGTGAGGCGTAGTAAATCACAGAATATCAGTGCACTTGCACTTTCGCTAAATCGTTACCATAAATCTGCAACTCCTTCATTCTACTCTGATACCCAATCAGATATAAGTTTTTTGATTATCCAGTGCAAAGATAATCATATTTTTTTAATTGGCGAATTTTATAGAAAAAACAGTCTGTAGAATGGCGATTTTTACAGAAAGTCTTAGAGCTCATTCCTTGTTTTTCCTTTTCTTATCCGGTATTTTTGCGCATTTTTCAGGCTCCGGTTGAAATAATCGGGGAGATTTGAGTGGGATTATGAAATTATTTTATTATCTTTGTTAAATTTATGTGGATTCGTCCTGATGATATGCCTATTCTTCTTCTCACGGAGGGGGATGTCACAAGGATAGATACCCGAAAGATTTAGAACGCGCTCTAAAGTCTGACTATATGGAAGTAATTAATTTTGCGAATACTCCGAGCCTTGTAAGCCGCTATATGCTGGAATTGCGTAGCGTCGACATCCAGAATGATCGCCTTCGCTTCCGCACAAACATCGACCGCATAGGTCAGATCATGGCTTACGAGATCTCAAAGAGATTGGAATACAAAGATACGGAAGTCACTACCCCTCTTGGCAAGTGCCTCTGTCAAGAGCCTGCCGAGCAGATCGTCTTGGCGACAATCTTGCGCGCCGGACTCCCCTTCCACCATGGTTTTCTATCCTACTTCGACCATGCGGAGAATGCCTTTGTCAGCGCCTACCGTCGCTACAAGGAAAAGGGTGACACCTTCGATGTGCTGATCGAATATCTTGCCTCCCCCTCACTCGACGGCAAGACCCTGATTCTGGTAGACCCGATGCTCGCCACCGGCAGCTCGATGGACCTGGCATACCGTGCACTCCTCTCCAAGGGCACTCCGGCGCATATCCATGTGGCAAGCGTCATCGCCTCCAAGCAGAGCGTCGAATATATCCGTCAGCACCTTCCCGACGACACCACCCTATGGTGTGGAGCCATCGACGATGAGGTCAACGCCCACAGTTATATCGTGCCGGGACTCGGCGATGCCGGCGACCTGGCTTACGGCGAGAAGGAGTAGTGAGTAGGGGTTACGGGTTACGGGTTACGGGTTACGGGTTACGGGTTACAGTTTATAGGTTAATATTATGCAGATCGAGAAGATTGAGATAATCGACTTTAAGAACATCGCCTCGGCGGAGATGGAATTTTCCGCCGGAGTGAACTGTCTGTTGGGTCTCAACGGCATGGGTAAGAGCAATCTCTTGGAGGCTATCCACTTTCTGAGCATGGTGCGCCCGATGAGTTCGATGCCGGAGAGTGCTTTGATCCGTCACGGCTCGCAGGCGCTGATGGTCAAGGGGCACTATCTTCTCGACAATGGCAGCAGCCAGAGTGTGAGCTGCGGCATAGTCAAAGGGAAGGGTAAGACCCTGAGACGCAACGACAAGGAATACCAGCGCATCTCGGAGCATATCGGCAAATTCCCGATAGTCAGCATCACCCCCTCCGACTCGGAGATAGTGACCGGCAGCGGCGAAGTGAGGCGCAAACTCATCGACGTGGTGATCTCGCAAGCCGACGGGGCATATCTGAGCCGACTTATCCGCTATAACAAAGCGTTGGAAAGCCGCAACAAGATGCTGCGCGCCGGGGTGTCCGACCATCTGCTCTACGAATCAATCGAGGTGAACATGGCGGAGGCGGCAGCATATATCCACCAGTCACGCGCCGACTGGACCACCGAGATACAACCCGACTTCGAGCGCTATTACACCCGCATCTCCGGGGATGCCGAGCGAGCCTCGCTCACCTACAAGAGTGTGCTCAACGACCATACGATGCAAGAGGTGCTCAACGCCGAGCGAGGGAGAGACCTGGCGTTAGGCTACACCTCCTCGGGGATCCATCGCGACGACCTCTACACCCAACTCGACGACTACTCCATGAGGCGACTCGGAAGCCAAGGGCAGGTCAAAACCTTCACCATAGCCCTGAAGCTCGCCATCTACGACTATCTGCGACGCAAAGGGGGCGAACGGCCCATCCTTCTGCTCGACGATATATTCGACAAACTCGACTCAAGCCGTGTGGCTCGTATCATCGACGAAGTCAGCGGCAGCGAGAACTTCGGTCAAATATTCATCACCGACACCAACCTGCAGCACCTCGATGAGACCCTCTCCGGCATCCGCTCCGAGAGCCGCCTCTTCGAAGTGACCGACGGCAGGTTCGAAGTCAGAGGAAGAGATAACGAAAGATAAAGAAAACGACTAACCCGATATCCGCTATGGAGAGGCAAGAGGCTGAAAGTCTGGGAGATGTGTTGCGACGCACTCTCGAGCAGCAGGGGATGACCGGGCGGCTCTACGAGGCACGTGCCATCAGCATCTGGCCTCTCGTGGTAGGGGAACATATCGCGGATCTCTGCTCGAGACCTTCCGTGTGGCGAGGGGTTATGACTGTATATGTCAAGAGTGCCCCACTCCGACATGAACTCAACATGAGCCGATCGACTCTGATCCGCATCCTCAACGAAGAGTTGGGACGCACGGTCATCAACGAAATAAAATTCTTATAACCGACAATAGGACACTCTCTCTCCCGAGCGCGTTCTATTAAAAACAAAGAAAGCATCTCAGAAAGAAACAAAACATGGATCCGAATACACTACCCGAATTATCCAAGTTTACTCACTCCATAGATCTGCAACTCAGATTTAACGACATCGACATACTCGGACATCTCAACAACACGGTCTATTTCTCCTTCTTCGACACGGGCAAGGCGAGATTTTTCGAGTATATTGTCCGAGGCAATATCGACTGGAAGAGGGTCGACGTGGTGATAGCCAACATCGATTGTTGCTACATTTGCCCCATCTATTTCGGAGAAAATATCCGAGTCTACACACGCTGCATGAGCATCTCGAACAAGAGTTTCCGTTTGCAGCAAGTACTGGTGGAGGAGACGACCGGAGTGATAAAGGCAGCGGCGGAGACAGTGATGGTAAGTTTCGACCGAGAGACCCAGAAATCGGTGGAACTCCCCGACCAATGGAGACAAGCCTTGGAGCAATCCATGGCATAAATCGATAGTTATCTACACAATAGACAAGATAAAACAGTAAGACAAAACCAACATAATCTGAATAATCGTGGAAAACAGAGAGAAAGTAAAGGAGATGATGCTCGACATCCTCAAGAGAGAATCGGAAGCCGTGATGAGCATACCGGTAAGTGACGCATACGCAGAGGCGATCGACCTGATCGTGGAGTATGTGAATCATCGAGGCGGCAAGTTGATCACCTCGGGGATGGGGAAAGCGGGACAGATAGCGATGAACATCGCGACGACCTTCTGCTCGACGGGCACACCCGCCACCTTCCTCCACCCCTCGGAGGCGCAACATGGCGACTTGGGCATCATGCAGAAGAACGACCTGTTGTTGCTTCTGAGCAATAGCGGCAAGACTCGCGAGATCGTCGAACTTGTGGAATTGGCAAGGACGCTGAACCCGGGAGTGCCTATAATTGTTATAACAGGGAACCCGGATAGTCTGTTAGGGCGTTCGGGCGACGTTGTGATCTCTACCGGAGGGAGCCCCGAGGTGTGTCCTTTGGGACTGACTCCCACCACCTCCACCACGATGATGACAGTCATCGGCGATGTGCTCGTGGTCGGCGTGATGAAGGCTATCGGCTTCACCAAGGAGGAGTATGCCAAGCGCCATCACGGAGGCTATTTAGGAGAGAAATCTCGCAAATAAATCTTGAAACATCTAAAACCACAAAGATATGACACTTAAAGAGTTACCGATCATCCTCAAGAACCTGGCAGAAGGGAGCCGAGAGCATGAGACAGCATGCAGCGTAATAGCACTTCGCGGCGAAGCCGCTGCACTTTATGAGGCTGAAAAATATGACGATGCACTCAAGAAATCGGTGGAGGCACTCCGCGCTCTGCGCGAGTGGCCCGATTACAGCAACTGCGAGTTCCGCGCTTTGCTGTTGGGCTTGATGTTCGACATCTCCGAAACCCACTATATGCTCAAAGACTATAAGCAGAGCGAGAAGGAGATCGAGATGATCTTCAAGATGCTTGACCCGCTGCTGAGGATAGATGCCGACCGATTTAACGAATATCATATATTGGCGATGGAGCTCTCGACTCGTATCCTTCGCTCACGCAAGAAGACTCTCGACCTGCTCGCCAAGCAGCAGATTAACACCGGCGTGCTCTATGAGAAGGTGAATGCCGGAGTGGCTGCCGCCACCGACAAGCTGGTAGAGTCGATGCGCAAGGGGGCGGAGATGATGGCGCAGACCGGCGATTATCATGGCGCGGTGAAGTTCTATATGGAGGCAATCAAGCTCGCCAAGAAGCGCACCGGGCGTGTGAGTCGACGCGAAGTGAGAATGACCATCGACATGGCACGTGTCATGATGCACAACCGCAGCGATCTGGCGCGTAGCAAACGACTCCTCTCGGCTGTCCTCTCGCATGCCGTAGCTCTCGAGAGCATCGATCTGGAACAGGAGATCATCAGCCTTATCGAGCAGATCGATGCCAACGAAACCCACGAACCGATGTGGCGCTCTTTCTTGGAAAAACTACAACAATCCGCAAAGCTCATCCGCAAAAAGAAACCGGAAGCAACCCCGGAAGAGACTCCCGAAACAACCCCGGAAGAGAAATAATCCATCTATCATAAACACAAGTACTTAAAGCACTATATGTCAACAATACTCAACACCAATGGCGACAATCTTGAGATTCCGCCGGTCTTGGTAAGAGAACCTCTAAGGGTAGCTATCTTCACAGCAGAGTGGAATCCGAAGATCACTCATGCTCTACGCGACGGAGCTATCGATGTATTAAAGCGCGCCGGAGTGAATGATTGCGATATCGACCGTTTTGATGTGCCCGGCACTGTCGAATTGGTCAATGCCGCCGCTTTGGCAGTTAATACAGCTCATGGTAAAAGATTTAATAACGTGCCGGGAGCATATCATGCCGTAATAGTGATAGGGTGTGTGATCCGCGGCGATACACCCCACTTCGACTATGTCTGCGACATTGTGGCGCAAGGCACAGCCCAACTCAATGCCAAAGGTGAAACGCCGGTGATCTTCGGTGTGCTGACCGTCGACAATGAGCAGCAAGCCCTCGACCGCGCCGGCGGCTGCCTCGGCAACAAAGGCGCCGAAGCAGCCGTAGCCGCCATCAAAATGGCAAACCTCCATCAAAGAGTATCTTATTTAGAGCGCGTTCCTTAAATTTTTGGGGTCGTAGGGGCGGATATTTTTGAGCGCGCTCTTAGTCCCACTGGTGCTCGACGAGGCGGTAGCCGAGGGTTAGGTCGGTGGTGCCGGCGTAGATCTCTTCGAGGCGATCTACTGCTGAGCAGAGCTCGTCGGCGTGCTGAGACAGTTCGGTGTCTTGGCGAATGTAGTCCTTGATCGCCTGTCGGTTCTCGATGATGAAAGGGAGGATCACATACTCCATGATATTGCGAGAGTGTTGCGGATCCGTCAGAGTCATTTGGAACTCGCGCTCCACGGAATGATCAGATAGAAGGGTATTAATCAATTTATAATTCAACTCGAAGTGACAACTTTCTTCCGAAAGAAGCGACCGGAGGATGTTGGCATAGAACAAACGATCTTTGAGTTTAGAGTTCTCTAATGAAATATCCCTGGCATCGACCACTATGCACATTCTATTATCATCGATCTTTGCAATGCTCAACGCAGAATTCATAGGTCCATATTCTTCAAACATTATTACATAATCTCCAAGCGGCTTGGTATGATAGTCATTGTTAATACCCTTTTTTATCACTCCCGGGAAGGCTGTTCGTATCACTCTTTCGATGGATATCTCACTATCTTTAATACCCTTGAAATAATACTCCGTGGAATTGAGCACAGGTATACCTAATAACAACTGAAGGAAATCAGAAAGACCGGGCATCAACGATGCCACTTCTCCTTTCCAAGCAGTACTATGCCATTGAATAGAAACCGGAGATTGTATGCATCTTAATGTGGTTTTATTGAAAGAATAAGCAATTGGGCTTAAATCCTTAATAAACATTTCAGGATAGTTAGAACTACCTAATTCGACATATCTTATCTCCCTTAATTGGGGAAATGGAGAGGTAGGATCCTCACGAATAAATCCGATATGCAGTTTTGTTACGAATTGACCATTAACAGTGTAGCCTGATCTTATGTAGCCGCAACTTCTGTAAGCAAATCCGTATTGATCAGTATATTTCCCATCTAAAAAGCAATAAGAAGGATTAGCATTATAATCAAACTTCAAGGGAATCTCTATCACTTGATTGATCCATGATAAAGATTTTGGGCACATTACATTGACGTTAATCTGCTTGCCGGATATACTTGCCAAATTATAGAAGGTGACATTATCATTGCCGATTCTCATCGTAATTTGAGAGCCTGTCAAATCAACGAACTCTACAAACTCTTTTTCTTCAAGAAACCTTTTTCGATAATTAATATCATTTTTACAATCATGTAAAAAATTTGTATGACTACTGTCAACATCGTCATAACTATCCCAAAAGTGTTGTGTCAAATAGAATTGGTCAGAAGTTTCGCTTGTGAAGTGCTTTCCAAGGTATTTTCCCCATCCTTGTAAACTTAAATCTTTTTGTGTAGGCTCCGGATCATCATGGCAAGAGGACAATATAACAGCTAAGATAGCCAACACTAAATATTTGGTGATCTTCATAATGAATTAAAATTTGAAAAATTCGACTTGAATTACTTCCGATTTGTGAAAACCTAAAAAATGTCATCATTGCCGCCTATTGACAAAGTTCAAGTATATTTGTGTCACAGATGGCAAAATTCAAATCGTCAACGGTTTTTAATTGATTTACAGCCACTTTACACAACAAGAAAATGAACAAGCCAAAGGAGCAGTGCCATTTTTGACAAAAATAGCTCAATTTTTCAACTTTTCAAAACAAATTTTACACTTTGGTACGATTTTTGCTGTTTTATTATGCAGAAAGGTATCGCATAGTGTGATACCTATAATTAAAAATATTATAAATTTATGAATAAGACAATTGAAAAACCGGACATTTTGGGGTTAAACAGGATTGCCATTGTATGCAATAGCCCGGTAAATGAATCCAAAAAGCTTAAGAGCGCGTTCCTTAAAATTTTTTGGTCGTAGAGGCGGATATTTTTGAGCAGATTTTGAAAGTCGCAGCGGGC
>JBJEKI010000115.1:0-30731 GCA_051878555.1 Lepagella sp.
TCTGCTCAAAAATATCCGCCCCTACGGCCCCAAAAATTTAAGGAACACGCTCTTAATGCTTGATCCTAAGGAAAAACCAAATTGATAAGTTCCCGGGAACCATTTTGCATAGAATTTTGTTTCCACAGATTTCTTTTGAGAATGGCCCTCTGAATACGGACCATATATGAGATATGTTTCCATATTATTGAACGACATAAGTCCGGCTTTATTTTTGTCATTATTGATAAGATTTCTTACATAGCTTGTGGCCTTATTCCATGCGAAATTCAATCCCATATTAAAAGCCTTATTTAAATCATTTGTTGTAAAGTCATAATTAATAAAGGGTATTGTCAACAAAAGAATATTGTCCTTCCCATAAGGAAACGGATTCCAAGCATGAGTCGGATATTCGTTTTTGTTATTAAATGGATTTACAAACTTAGGCAAAGAAGGTTCAGGCATTGTGTATTTAATGGTAACGGTTTCCCAACCTTGAACCATCTCATCAGCTTTTATATTCCACCATATTCCGCATACATTCTTTTGCATTTTTAGTTTCGTGCCAATATTTGCATAGATTATATAATTCTGATCATAGAAATTCATGGTTAGCTTTTTATGATCAGTAAACTTCTTTATTGCGACAACATTTCTACCCCATATTCCGGTCCAGGTTCTATGAAACCAATTTCCATCACCTTTGTCGTAATAATTTATATCACGGATATCACTTAACGGTATTTTGACTCCATTGCTAAGGGTAATGCCTGATGCGGAAGAAGACCCTGTTGTATTGTCTCCATTAGATTCGGAATTGCAATCGGATTGAGAACCTCCTCCGAAGTACCCTCCTCCAGTTCCGTCATCCCATTCATCTTCAAATTTTACATACTGATATTGCACAGGTATAAAATCCACATTAGGTGACACTCGCATTGGAGACCCTTCATTCTCCGGTGTGACCTGAATACTTGACGTAATAGTTTCTATAGTCTTTAAATCTTCGGCATTTGCTTCATCGGTATATGCGACTCCATTAGGCATATACTTGTATACCGTTTGTCCGACTTGTATTTCTCGTTCCGCATTTAGAAGTTGCGCAAATTGAATATCAGCAATAACTGAATCTGCAGGGCAAAACTCCAATTCGTCTTCATCATTGTCAATAGAGTCCAACTGTAATGGAGTGAGAGATTCCATCACCTTTATGCGATTCGCTTCTACAAGAGAAACAAAGGGCTCTTCATTATTTGAGAACGAAGTAGAAGCAAGAGTTCTTGTTCGTGGTGTACTACCATCACCTATTTGCGCAATAAGTAGTTCAATCTCTGCTGGAGATGATGCCACTATCCTTTGCATACCGGCTTGTAAGTCTCGTTCTAATCTTTGTGTATTCTGATCTTGATCCAACGGAATCATATTTTCTTGACATGAAGCCAAACAAATAATCCAGATTAATAAAAATAATTGTTTATTCAAAGCAGTTTAATTTTAGGTTAAAAAATGAGTTATAAATCTCATGGAGCAGTTGGGGGCGACATCAATTTGTTTCGACCCAAACCGAGTGTTAGTCTTATAGTAAAACCAACTTTTGTTTTGCTTCAAATTTACGGAGATCAGCACATCCGGCATTTCTTACCCACTGTAATGCTCAGTGTCGAATCGTTTGCGCAAACATTCTTATCTTAAGAGCGCGTTCCTTAAATTTTTTGGGCCGTAGAGGTCGTAGCCTTGAGTCGATTTTGATTACTTGCTGTAAGGAGCATACGCACGTATGTGACTGAAAGCAAGTGATTAAAAGCGGGCAAGGATACGAGACTCAGGACACTTCAACGTTCCATAGATTTTCGGAATTGCAAATTAAAATTAACATTTTGTTAACACTATTCTATAGAAAAGTTAAAATGACAACAAAAATTAGCAATATATATTGGTAGATTTAGTTACCTTTGTCCGGATCTTTTTGGCATATTTCGAAACTCACATCGGTTACAATGCACGCATTGCGCCCGCTGTGACTTTCAAAATCTGCTCAAAAATATCCGCCTCTACGACCCAAAAAATTTAAGGAACGCGCTCTAAAGCTTTGGGAAGCTATTGTTAACGCCGCAAAGTTATTATGAAACTTGCGATAATGCAAGAAAAATCGACTCGCCGAGCATTTTTTATATAGCTGATACACAGCGTGTTAAACAGTAGTAAATTGACAATTTCTCGCCATTTTGTATAACACCCTGAAACACAAATGATTACAAAGTAGCGTTTTGCATAGGAAAATTTTTAACAGCTTCAAAAAAATAATTCTCGCCGACGCATTTGCAACACATTGATTAACAAGGTGATAGAAAGTTGCAAATTACAAAATTCTCGCCGAGGGTATTTTGCTATTTGATATTCCGTCGGAATTCGTTATTTTTGCGTATTTGTCTTTATCAACGAACGCTATCTTTCAACGGTTGTGCTTTTGCCCCTTCAGGGCGATATGGAACCTTTATCAATTACCCCAGGGTGTCGCTTCGCTTTGCCCTGGGCTATGTGCAAGTTGCCCTTTCAGGGCGTTAATGCTGTAATTGAAAAATACGCTTTTGTCAAGTTCCAGTATCATAGATAGTTATATTGTCTTATATAGACAAGTATATAGACAAGTATATAGACAAGTATATAGACAAGTATATAGACAATGATATAGACAATGAGACTTTAAGTGTCGCGAATTTATCTATAGATTTCACCGTCTCACTCTTACGATTCTACCGAGTTTTGAACGATTGTTTGCAATAATTCCCATCTTGCTGATCATCTTAATTTTATTGGATTTTTCGAGATTTTTTCGATCATATTTTGTAACACATTGATTTTCAATTCGATATAGCAAGAAGCAACGAGCCAATTTTTTCATCGAATACACGAGAAAAAAAGCTACTTGTAAGCATTTGATAATCAGTGTATTGCAAATTTTGGCGAGAATTTCACATTTATTAACATTTTATACACCTGATTATCAATAGGTTACAAACGGGTCGGCGAGTCGATTTTTCTTGCATCTTGCGATTTAAACTTGTAATTTTGCAAGTTGAAACTTTTTTCAATCCGTTTAATCTAATCTGAGATCATAACCTTACAAGCAATGAAAGATACTACATTCTCTATTTTGAGGCGACTGCCGGCGATGGGGATCATCCTCCTGATAGTCGCCGGGTGCAGTTTGTCTAATCGCGATATCTACCCAAAGTTGGAAGCGATCGAACAGAACATCCAAGATCACCCCGACTCTTGTCTGATGCTTTTGGAGGGGATACGACACTCCAAGCATCGTTCGCTGTCGGAGAGGGACTCTGCTTACTTCATCTTGTTGGAAGCCGAGGCAAGATACAAAGCGGCATACGATGACACGATCAACACCCGACTGCCATACGCAATCCATTATTACGAAAAGGAGCAAGACATCAACAAACTTGGGAGGGCGTACCTACAGTTAGGGCTAACGCATTACTATTCAAAAAAATATATGGAATCCATAATCGACTTTCTCAAAGCAGAGAAGCGATTGAAAGGAAAAAACGATCCGATGCAGATGGCGATGACCTATCGGGGCATCGCCGACAGTTACTATATCCTGATGGATTATGCAAGTGCTGCCTATTATTACAGACTATCTATCCCATATTTTATTAAATTTAATGGAGAATTAACAAATATATATATAGCGGATATATATTCTCTTCTTGCCGGTTCAGAATTGTGCATTGCTCACTATGATACTGCTCGGAAATATGCAAATAAAGCATACGACATCGCCCAACGATTGGACAATGACAACTACCGCGTTAACTGTTTAAGGAAATTGGGTGAAATAGGAATGCACACTAAGAACTATAACCAGGCAGATACAATGTATTCCCAATTATACACGTTAGGGCTCAAAATTAATTCTCTTCAATTGGACGACTATCGTAATATTGGATTCATATATCTTAACAAAGGGGAGTTTGCAAAAGCAAAAGAATTTAGCAATCATATTATGTCTGTTGATAGCACCGACACTGAGTTAGAGAGACAGATTGCATTGCAAGAGGGGGATATAAAGAGAGCTTATATTTTATTCGAAAACGCGTTAACTTACCAAAACGATTTTATTGTTAATAACGTATGGTCTAAAGATTTTGCATCTGTAATACGTCAATATTACGAGGAGGAGGAACGGGACTCTGAAGAGAAAATCGTGCTCCGCAACCACACCATAATCTTAATGGCAATCTCAGGGGTGCTCTTCACTATCCTATTCGTATGGGTTATCATCAGATTAGTCCATAGACTTAAGTCTGAAAAGCATAATCGAGATTTGCTTATTGCCAAGGCTGACAATCTGGAAGGACAACTCTCCATCAGAGAATCGGATATCAATGCGTTGCGAAATGAAATCACTATAGCCTATAGCAAAGCGAAGCAGATTGAATTGGATGCAAAGGAGTTGCTAAAGAATCTCTTTGGCCAACAATTTGATGAAATCAATAACTTGTGCCAGGCGATAACCGAATCAAAGATACGAAAAGAATCCAATCCCAAAGAGAGACTTAGCGACAATTATAAACTCTATGATGGGATTGCTTCGAGTTTCGACAATTTCCGTGGTAATGGAGATTATATAAAAAAAATCGAAGTGATGGCTAATAGTATGCTTGACAATATAGTAGACCGATTCCGAAACGATTTCCCCAAAATCAGAGAACAGGATGTCACGTTGATGATCTTAAGCATAGCAAATTTCAATACGAATGCAACAAGCCTTTTCCTTGACATCGAACCCAATTTGGTACATTCTCGCAAATACAAACTAAAAGTAAGGATTTTAAATTCCGACAGCATCTACAAGGATGAGTATCTATCATATTTGCCCGACAATGCTCGTTGATAATTTTCTTGAAACAAGATAATATAAACTGTATAAACATAGCTTCATGATTAAAAAATTAGTTACGATTCTTTCTATCGCATTATGCGGTATAGTTGGCAACTTTGCATCTGCCCAAACAAATTCATCTACGACTGTGACTCAAAAAGGTGGTTTGAACGCCAATCGTCCTCATAGCCCGAGCAATCAGATGATCTCTATTGAGTATGATTCTGCGAATCACCTCCTGATGTTTTCGACCAACACCAATATAGAAAGCATCTCTGCTACTTTCTGCAACCTCTCTACAGGGGATGTATATTCATTTGATGTCGATTTCTCAGACCCGATTGTATATCAAGATTTTGTCGACGGCGAGTATGAAATAGTCTGCATCTCAGATGACGGGCAAGAATTCAGCGGCTATTTCACCATAAATTAAGGCATATATAAACAAGATAAAAGAAAAGCAACGTATACACGCTATAACTACACACTACAGACCCGGAGCCGCCGAAGCCACATCACAAGATGCCTTCTGCGGCTCCGTTATGCTTAGAGCGCTTTCCTTAAATTTCGGCAGCTAATTCTATATTTTGCACCAAAAATTCCATTCCGTTGATAATCAACACGTTGCAAATCTTGGCGAGAATTTTACATTTATTAACATTTTAATTAATTGATTTTCAAACGGTTACAAATCGGTCAGCGAGTCGATTTTTCGACTGTTGTTAGCGCGGAAACACCATTTGTAAATTGTTGACAATCAGTGCATTGCAAGCTTTGGCGAGAATTTTACATTTATTAACATTTTAATACACTGATTTTCAAACAGTTATAAATCGATCGGCGAGTAGATTTTTTCGACTGTTTCTTGCATTATTCTTTTTTTGTGGTTAATTTTGCGATATCCTCTATTAGTAAAATTTGAGGCATATTTATAAACCTAATAATTTATTTCGTATGAAAAGACTCGAACAAAAGATTTCCACCTTTGTTGATTCTTTGGATTCACACAATTCCGAGATGGTTGGAGATTTCATCCTGTTAAAGGCAGGAGAAGGAGATTCATCAGATGATGACAAAACGACAAACAGGGAGAAATGTGTTAATGAATTGGAATCTTGTAAGAATTCCACCAACAGCAAGATTTGTACAAATAAGTACAGCAATTGTGGAAATACGTTTAACGGAGGCAAATGTACTAACACCGAATTGATCCCGAACCCAATTACAAATCTTTTCAGCTGTTAGAGCATCTCGACAAGACATAGATATGAATATGGTTACACACATCCTTCTAAAGGGGGTATTTTCTTTTCGGTTGGCTATAATTTTTGTACTGGTTACCTTTGTCGGCCGGATCAGACTTTGCTATGCTTCCATAGCTACAGATTCTATTGCAAAGGATGAGAAATCGAAAAGCGATAAGAACGAGACGAAGTTGGATGAACTGGTGGTGACTGGCCGAAAGTATCGCATCGAGGGGAATAAGATTATTTCAGTGCCTTCACAGAAGGATAAAAATCTCTCCTTCGATCCTGCTTCACTCGTAAATATGATGAATATACCCGGCATTATAGGCGATGGTGGGAGCATCGGAACCATTGATGGAATGCCGGTAGCACTTTTCATCAATGGCATCCGAGCCACAGAAAGCGATATCGCCACATTCCGCACCGAAGATGTGGTGAGAGTGGAATATATCCACAATCCTACCGAACAGGAATATGCCGGGGAAATAGAAGTGATCAATTTTATCGTCAAAGAATATCAAGTCGGAGGTTTAACCAAAATCGATCTTAGCCAAAGAATACCTATTATTGGAGATTACTCCTTATCTTCAAAGGCTGTATATAAAGATATGACCTACAGTGCAATTGTGACGGGTGGCTATCTAAGGAATCATTTTGGAGAGGAGGAACGGACCTATCATTACAAAGACATCTATTATAATGGCGTGCATTATGACGACATAGAGAATATTAATCACAGTGATCTCAGAGAAAGAGAGAACACCATATCGACTTCGTTTAGCGCCCGCTGGGTAGGCAACAAAGGAAATATCACTCATTCCGCCGGTTTTGCATGGCGACAAAATCCGGGAAGTGGTAGCCGCTCGACCGAAATATGGACACCAGATATTCTAAACTCCATATCCACTAACACAGCTGATTCCGGCATATCGCTATCACCTCAAATTAAGGGCATCTACAACTTCTTCCCCTCCGACAAATTTTCTCTCGAAGCAAGATGGACATATAAATACACCCACAACAACACATCTTCATTCTATCAATCCACTTCATTAGATCCGATCTTAAATGGCACAAAAGAAGATGTAAATATGTTTGCCGCCACGATCAACCCACTATTCAGAGTCAATCAGCACATCCGCTTTATCTTAAATTGCGGATGGCAAAGCACTTGGTATGACACTCAATATAGTGGCAGCAATATTAGTCAGATAAAACAAACGCGTGGCGAAAATGCTGACAGGCTGTTATTTTATTGGACGCCGACCGAAAAATTCAGCATTATCGCTGTGCCGGGTTTTAGAACTGAATATTGGAATTTTGATGGTAGCCGGACAGAGTGTCGAAGTGCCGTCACGGCTGAAGTGTATGTTAATTGGAGTCTATCATCAAAGTTCAGGTTCTCAGCCACAAGTGCTTATTATAATTATCCGACTAAGGCAAGCGAAGCGAGTGATATTACTCTCAAGACATCCGACTTGATGTGGATTAAGGGCAATCCCAATCTCAAGAGTATGGATAATTGGAACGTCAGCCTTAGAGCGTTATGGTTACAATCCGATATGCTGGATATTAGTCTGAACACAAATTGGTCGCGGCTGAACAATGCTCCAAGATATGTATATCAAGCGGCATCGGCTGATATGGGCGGTCTTATTAAGACCTACACTAATGTCAGTGCACTTGACAGTTATTCTGCCTCGATACATCTGTCTGGGCGTTTTTTCAAGAATAAGCTGAACTTTAGCTTAGCACCAATACTTATGTATGATGTAGCAAATGCACCAACCAGAAGAGACAAAGCCTCTTTTCAGTTTAATGCTAATATATCATACCGATTTGGGAATTTCAAAGCCCGTATGAGTTATCGCAAATGCACTCCCCAACTTGATATTTATGATTTGGAAGAAATCCGGAATAACGACCAACTAAACATTTCATTGGCATGGGGTGTAAAAGACATCTACGCTTCGATAACTTTCTCCAACATCATCAGCAGCACAAAAAGCCGAACATCATATAATTCCCCTCACTACTCATATAGCGGATGGGGGTCATCCTGGCCATTCAACATATCGCTTCATTTTGCCTACACCATCAGCTACGGCAAGAAGACCGACCAGAGCATCGATGCCGGCGACATCTCAAACGGCGACTCCGGAGCACTGAAATAATAGTTAAGTACGCTGTCTATAGAACGCGCTCTAATTCCACATTTTGCATCAAAAACCTATTTGTTGACATTCAGCGTGTTGCAAATTTTGGCGAGAATTTTACATTTATTAACATTTTAACACATTGATTTTCAGTGTATTACAAATTAGTCAGCGAGTCGATTTTTTCGATCTGTTGTTAGCGCTCAAACACCATAGATAAATTACTGACAATCAGTGAGTTGCAAATTTTGGCGAGAATTTTACATTTATTAACATTTTAATACGCTGATTTTCAGGCTGTTGCAAATTAGTCGGCGAGTCGATTTTTTCGTCCTTTTGTTGCAATCTTCTATTTTTATGATTAATTTTGCGACATAGCTCTATAACGAGTCTTAATGTTTAATGTTTAATGTTTAATGTTTAATTTCTAATTTTTAATTTATGGCACACTCATTAGAACGAAGAATCACAGCGTTCATCGAATCGTTGGATTCAAGTGATTTCGACATCGTGTCACAAGCGGCCCTTCTACCCGCTGGTGAAGATTCCGGGAAAAGCACAAACGTTAGTTTCTGCTTGAATGGTGAATGCAACAACTCCAGTAATGTTAGAGTTTGCTCCAATGCAAAAGACAATTGTAATGGAGCTGTAAATGGTGGGACTTGCGACAATGGACTTCAGCCACCTGTAACCAACATGTCCCCAAAATGCTGAAGGACTCTAACTGACCATTCCGGTTTGTGCATAAAACTTTAACTATTTGGCGCGTTCCTAAAATCTTTTCCTTTTTAGGAACACGCCCCGAAAGGGGAAAATGATTTTTACAACATAAAAAATTGATTTATGAATAACTCTACACACGATAATAAGGCAGAAAGACCCTATCTCTTACTGAAGTTAATATTTACTTTAATCTTTTTTATGGGCGTTGCAATAGGTTATGCTCAATCACCAGCCGATTCCGTGGCCACTGACAAAACAAGAATAGAGAATAAGACGACAAAGTTAACACGCGAAGCTGAAGACTCCATTATCGCTCGTGAATTGGAAGAATTTGTCATCACTGCAGATAAAAACCGCATTGAAGGTAATAAAATAATATCCATACCATCCAAGAAAGAGAAAAATTTCTCCTACAATCCCGCCACACTAATCGATGTGATGAACATGCCGGGACTTATCGTTAAAGATGGAAGCATCTCGACATGCGGCGGTTTTTCGGTTGCCATTTACATCAATGGTATTAAAGCAAATATCACCGACATTGCCACATTCCGCACCCAAGACGTGATCCGTGTGGAATATATACGTAATTCTGCAGACTCGAGATATTCGGGTGATCAGGATGTCGTGAATTTTGTGGTAAAAGAATATAAATCGGGTGGTATAACGAATATAAGTTTGGCACAAGAAATACCCAATTCCGGATATTATGGCATTGCCTCAAAACTTGCCTATAAAGAGATGACCTACGCATTGAGTGTCGATGCCGGGTATTCGCGCAATCATTTTGAAAAAGAATCAGGCACGACACATTATAGCGATATTTTTTACAATGGCACACATTATGATGACATTGAATATAAATACGATAACGATATCTGGCATCGCAACAATTCGATTAAGGGCATTTTCAGTGCACGCTGGGTTGGCAAGGATGTCATAGTGACTCACACTGCCGGCGTGGCGTGGGATCAGAATGAAGGTAGCGGGGTAAGGTCTACCGACAGCTGGACTCCCGACCTATTTGCTTCCACATCCTCGAACACTTCTCGCGACGGGCTCTCTATATCGCCTCAATTCACAGGCAGATATAAGTACCTCGCATCGGGCAAATTTAATATCGAGGGTGGTTGGTCATATCGTTATACCCACAATAACAACAACTCTATATATCAATCTCTGCCTCTTGATCCGATCTTGAATGGCATAAAAGAGGATGTAAACCGCGCCACGCTCTTTCTGACACCGGAATGGAAAGCGAGCGACCATGTCAAATTCTTCTTAAGTTCTACTTGGGAACAATATTGGTATCACACTCAATACAAGGGTTCGAACATGAGTCTGCAAAAGCAGCAACGAGGTGAGGCGGGGCAGCGACTTCTCTTCTTCTGGTATCCCAACAATAAGATATCATTTGACATCGTGCCGGGATGGAGATTGGATTATTGGAAAGTCGGTGCCGACAAGTTCCAAAAGCATTGTGTGCCGACTGTCGAAATGGATTTCAGTTGGGTTACATCCTCAAAATTCCGCATTAGCACTCACGTAAGATACAACAACACACCGGCAAATGCCAGCCAAACCGGAGATCTTACGCTGCAGCTCACCGACTTGATGTGGATGAAAGGAAATAATATGCTCAAGAGCCAAGATAATTGGATGACTATGGTTCAAGCAAGTTGGTTTCCTCTTGATATGTTCAATCTTGGAGGCTATGTAATATGGAATCGTCGCTCCAATTATCAGAACTACATTTACGAGCAAGCGCCGGCCGACATGGGTGGTATCATACAATCATACGTAAATTACGGACATTTTGATCGACTGAATATCGGGATGAATCTGAACGCCCGATTCTTGAAAAACGCCTTATCCCTATCGGTTAATCCTGAGTTCAAATATAACAGAAGCAGCAACGAATGGGGTAGAGACAAAGCCTCTTTCTATTTAGAGGCGAAAGTGGCGTACATGTTTCGTAATTTCAGAGCCGCACTTCAATACAACTATTCGACGGAAGAGTTATCCTATACAATGGAACGGATAAGAAGAAACGGGAATCTCAGTTGTTCGCTTTCATGGGGCACAGGTGACATCTATGTTCAACTCATGGTTCAAAACATCACGAACAAGAGCAAGCAATGGATAGAATATACATCGCCCCACTACTCATATAGCAAATGCCATACGACTTCACCATTCAAAGTCCTGTTATCATTCTTCTACACCATCAGCTACGGCAAGAAGACCGACCAGAGGATCGACGCCGGAAGCATCTCAACCGGCGACTCCGGCGCGTTGAAATAGGCATCATAGACACCAAAACAGTTAAAAAATCAATAGAAAAGTATGTCCGATATACTTTTCTATTGATTTTTTTACTACTTTTGCATTATGGAAAAGGAATTAAAGAATTTAGGCAACATACCGATAACTACATCTATTCTGAAGTCTCTGTATCCGGAGATCGTAGGTGGAAGTCAGAAGATCAGGTCGCTCGAACGAGACAACAAGATCATCCGTCTTCGTCGCGGGATATACGTTTGCAATCCGGAGATAACAGGGGCAACACTTTCCACAGAGTTAATTGCTAACCACCTATATACCCCCTCGTACGTGTCGATGGCATCTGCTCTGCGCTACTATGGCCTGATACCGGAAGAAGTGTACACGATTCAATCGATGACTTCTAAGAACTCTAAAACCTACAACACTCCATTGGGAAGGTTTGAATATCTTCACATCTCCCAAGAGGCATTTGGGATTGGTATTACAAGTATCCTGAAAGAAAATTATGCATTTGTTGTTGCCACTCCGGAAAAAGCCATCTGCGATCTGATAGCTAATTCACCGGGAGTGAATCTGCGTTATTTCAATGAGGCTCGCGAATATCTTGAAGAAGATATCAGACTGGAATATTCCGACTTCTGCAATATGAATCCGACAATATTTGAACAATACGCCACTGTCGGTAAAAAAAGTGAATCTATTCGTACACTCTTAAAATTATTAAAGAAATGATTGAAAACGTCTATGGCACCATGCTTTCCGCATACGACATAACAACTGAACAGAAGAAGCGGAATGCAATATTCGAGGTTAATCAACAAATCATACTCGCCGGACTTTACAATGGTGGGTTCTTTGAAAAAGCGGCATTCTATGGAGGTACATGTCTCCGCATCTTTCATCAGCTACAGCGATTTAGCGAAGATTTGGACTTTTCCCTATTACAGCCTGATGAAAATTTTAACTTCACCCAATACTTTCAACCGATCATCGATCAATTCAGCATGGTGGGAAGAAGTGTCGAAATCATGAAGAAAGACAAGAAGAGCTTTGGGAAGGTAGAGTCGGCATTTCTTAAAGACAATACCGACGTATATGACATCTCATTCCAAACCGATCGATCTATAAAAATAAAAATAGAAGTTGACACTCTGCCTCCATTGCATTTCAAGACTGAGCAAAAACTGCTTATCTTGCCATTTTCGTTTATGACGAGATGCTATACTCTGCCGGACTTGTTTGCAGGGAAGATGCATGCGTTAGTATATCGAGCATGGAAAAACAGAGTAAAAGGACGCGATTGGTATGATTTTGAATGGTATGTAAGACATGGTATTGCTCTTGATTTCGATCATTTGGCTGAGAGAGTTCTGCAATTCAACCATGAAAAGATTAACAGGGAGTCATTCATGATTCTTCTGAAAGATAGATTGGCGTCAACAAATATAGAGCAGGTAAAGAAGGATGTCCTGCCATTTATCAAACATCCAGAAGAGTTAAACATTTGGTCGAACGACTACTTTCTTCAATTAGCCGATATGATTATATTTGAGGAATGATCTCCTACTCTAAATCGACAAGTAGATTAAAAATATTATGTGTTAAAATTTCGTTAGCTAATTCCATATTTTGCGCCAAAACTCATTTTGTTGATAATCAACGCGTTACAAATTATGGCGAGAATTTTACATTTATTAACATTTTATTTCATTGATTTTCAGGCGATTACAAATCTGTCGGCGAGTCGATTTTTTGATTTGTTGTTAGCGCGCAAACACCATAGATAAATTGCTAATAATCAGCGAGTTGTAAATTTTGGCGAGAATTTTACATTTATTAACATTTTAATTAATTGATTTTCAGGAGATTACAAATCTGTCGGCGAGTCGATTTTTTCGACATTTTGTTGCATTCTTCTTTTTTTAGTGTTAATTTTGCAACATCTTCCATTCGTAAAAATGGAAGAATAATTATAAACCGCTTAAATTGATTCTTATGAAAAAACTAGAACAAAAAATCTGCGCATTCGTAGAGTCGTTAGATTCTCAAGACTTTGATTTTGACTCTCAGATGACACTACTTCCGGCAGTAGGAGGAGGCCCCGGTGATCTCCCGTTGACAAATAGGGGCAATTGCAGAAATGAGTCACAAGCATGTGGTAACACGATTAATGGAGGGGATTGCATGAACGTCACAGTTGCTTGTGCAGGCTCAGCAAACTATGGTGCATGTATCAATAATGATTTGGTAGACAACCCCAATACAGACTCTACCAAATGTAAAAGCTAATCACCCCCTAAAAAATTTCTCACACGGCAGTTGACTATCCATAAAAGATGGATTTAATCCTGACTTTATGGATAGTCAACTAAACTAAAAACATTTTTCGGATGAAAGCGAGTATTTATAATAGTTTTATCGCATTGGAGGGGAAGCACACACTTCTTTTCAATGCTCTTTCGAGGCGCTTTGCCGTCTTCAAAGATCAGCTTATAAATCAAGAGAATTTCCTCAATTTTTGTGATGGAATCGAGAAAAATTCCGTAAAAGAGAAAATGACAGAGGGTGGAATGCTCATCCCTGAAAATGTCGATGAAATCGAGATAGTTCGCCGGCGAATTGAAGAGACTGATTTCAATACCAAGTTTTTCATCCTAAATATAAATCCGACTCTTAGTTGCAACTTCCATTGTTGGTATTGCTATGAAAACAAGCCTGAAAGTTCTGTGATGGGACAACCGACCATCGATGCAGTCAAGAAATTTATCGCTCGCCAATTTGAGATATACCCGGAAATGAAATTTTTCCACTTAGGATTCTTCGGTGGCGAACCGATGTTGCATTATCATGACGTTTGCGCTCCTCTCATAGAGTACACGGTTGCCATCGCCCGGGAACATAATGTAGAGTATAGTATTACATTTACCACCAATGGCTTTCTGATCGACTCCAAAGTTATCGAGCATTTGAAAGAGTATCATTGCAGCTTTCAAATTACTCTCGATGGTGACAGAGAGAATCACAACAGGACTCGATTCACCAAAGAGAATGAAGGAAGTTATGACAAGATTCTTGACAATGTAAAGTGTCTGATCAGAGAAGAGCAGATGGTAACACTTCGCATCAACTATACATCCAAAAACATCGAGAGTGTATATCATATCATAGATGACATTTCCGACATCGGAGATGAGGGCAAATACCTCGGCATCGACTTGCAACGAGTGTGGCAAGACCGTAAGAAGGAGTATGACGACACAGAACAGGAGGCACATAAAATAAGAGGTTTCTTAAGAGAAAAGGGCTTTATGGTAATGTCCAACTTCTTGCTCAGAGATGTATGTCAATCATGCTATGGAGATAAGAAGAATCACATCTTGATTAACTACAATGGAGATGTGTATGGATGTACTGCTCGCGACTTCAACCGAGAGAATAGCATCGGCAAACTTCAAGAGAATGGAGAAATTGCATTTGAGGATGAGAAATATCGCATCCGCATGACAGCAAAATTCTCAAAAGAGGTGTGTCACACATGCCGAATAGCACCATTGTGTGGCGGAGGCTGTCGCCAACAGGCAGTCGACCATTATCCGGAAAATGATTGCTATTACAAATATAGCGACGAGAACAAAGACCGGATGATAATGGAGATATTCGAGCATAACTATATGCAACGCAAAGAGTAACACTTAACTACATTTCCACACACTTTAATACTAACCATCTAAAGCATTCATTATGGAAAAATATACGCACAATACATCAAAGAGTCTTTTCGCTTCGTATGTAACTACGATAGCTGTTTTGCTGACGGTTCTTGGCGGTAGCAGCACTTGTATTGCCGCAACGGCTACAGACTCTATCGCCGTGGAAGCGGAGAAAAAAGCAGTAAGCGTCGAAACGAAAGAGTCGGAGCGCAAATTGACTCCTGAAGAGAGGGATTCTATCTTGGCTCGCGAGTTGAACGAGTTTGTCGTAACCGGCAAGAAGAATCGCATCGAGGGGAATAAGATTATTTCCGTGCCTTCACAGAAGGAGAAAAATCTCTCCTACGACCCGGCATCTCTGATAGATATGATGAAGATGCCCGGTATTAGAGTCAAAGATGGCGGCATTAATACGATTGATGGTTCGCCGGTAACAATTTTCATCAATGGCGTGCGCGCCAACGATACCGACATCGCCACATTCCGCACCGAAGATGTGGTGAGAGTGGAATATATCCACAATCCGGCAGATTCGCAATATGCAGGTGAGTTTGAAGTAATCAACTTTATCGTCAAGGAATATCAAGCCGGCGGGTTAACAAAAGCATCCATAAGTCAAACCTTTCCCAATATGGGATTCTATACTCTCTCTTCTAAGGCGGTATATAAAGATATGACATACAGCGCTATGGTGAAAGGAAGTTATTGGAGGGATCACTTTGGAGAGGAAGAGAAGACTACGACCTACAAGGATATCTACTACAACGGCGAGCATTACGACGAGATCGTAGATCGGAGTCATAGCGATCTTTGGGAGCGGGACAACTCGATTCAGAGTATGTTTAGTGCTCGCTGGATCGGGAAGAAAGGGGTAATAACACACTCTGCCGGCTTGGCATGGGATCAAAATCCGGGAAGTGGCAGCCGATCGACCGAAATATGGGTACCTGATATTTTGAACTCAACATCCAGTAATACATCCACATCAGGGATGTCTCTGTCTCCTAAAATAGTCGGTGATTATAAATTCTATCCATCCGACAAATTTACCATAGCGGCTTTATGGTCCTACCAATACACTCATAACAATAGCTCTTCGTTCTATCAATCATCTTCACTTGACCCGATATTAAATGGCACAAAAGAGGATGTGCATGGTGCCCGAGTTTGTGCCACCTTACAGTATAACACCAACAAATATATTTGGTTTATGCTTTGGAACGATTGGAATAGCACATGGTATGACACTCAATATAGCGGCAGCAATGATAGCCACATCAAGCAAGTAAGAGGCACTAACGTCGAGCGGCTTATATTTTCCTGGACGCCGAATGATAAATTCAATCTCTATTTAGTGCCGGGTATACGCACAGAGTATTGGAATTTTGAGGGAGAGAAAACCCAAAGTCGATGCGCAGCCACGGCTGAGATATTCCTTAATTGGAGAATCTCCTCAAAACTCAGGATGTCTGCCTCGAGCAATTATAGGAATTATTCGACCAAGGCAAGCGAAGCGAGCGATATCATCCTCAAATCATCCGACCTGTTGTGGATTAAGGGTAATTCCAACTTGAAAAGTATGGATCAATGGACCACCGGAATCAGAGCCACTTGGCTACCCTCAGATATGTTTTATGTAGGGGCTTCTTTCACTTGGAGTCGATTTAACAATGCTGATAGAGCAATCTACACGGCAGCTCCGGCAGAGATGGGAGGCTTGATCAAGACATATTCCAACGTAGGAGGACTTGACGATTTATTTGCATCACTCGATTTGACAGGACGATTTTTTAAAAATAAATTAACTGTCAATATTCATCCCTCCTTGGATTATGGCAAAATCGGAGGTGATCTAAAACGAGACAAAGTAGCCTTCCAAATAGATGCAAGTGCCTCATATCAATTTGGCAACTTCAATGCCCATGTAAGATATAGGAAATCGACACCGACTCTGAGTGTATTCAGTATGACAGAATCGAGAAACAATGACCAACTTAGTATTTCATTGTCATGGGGCATAAAAGATCTCTATGCTTCAGTTGGAGTCAGCAACATCATTAGCAAAGTCCAATCATGGTCGAACTATGATTCGCCCAATTATTCCTACAACGAATGGGGCTCTTCATGGCCACTGCAAGTCACTGTAAGTCTATCGTATACCATCAGTTACGGCAAGCAGACAAACAGAAACATCGATGCCGGCAGCATCTCAACCGGCGAATCGGGAGCACTGAAGTAACTAAATTAGAGTATTATATAATGTTTAAATGCTATCGACAACTTGAGCAATCAGACTGCGGATTAACCTGCATAAGGATGATGGCACGCCACTATGGGAAACGGGTGCCACTATCCTACATACGCGAACATTCAGATCTGAGCCGCTTGGGGATGTCGATTAAGGATATGACCCTCTGCTTGGCGTCGGTCGGTATGGACTCGGCGCCGGTAAGGATCAACATGGAAGAGGCACGACGCATGCCTCTTCCTGCCATCCTTTATTGGCAACAGAAACATTTCGTAGTGCTCTATAAGATTAGCGGCAAGGGGGAACGCTGGCATATAGCCGACCCGGCGAGAGGAAAGGTGACATACAGCACCGAAGACTTCTCCCGCTATTGGATCCCGGAGGGTGACAAAAAGAGCATCGCCATCCTTGCCGAGCCCAACGAGACATTTGCCGAACGGAAATATGAGAGTTCAAGTCCCCTGAAGAGGATGTTTGCCTACGTCGGAAATGTAATGTTCCGACACAAGCGAAGTTTCTTGATGATCATCCTGATGTCGTTGCTGATCATGGGTGCTGATCTCTGCGTACCGCTATTGCTACGCACCACTATCGACGAGGGTATCGGGCTCAAAGACCTCGGGTTGGTCATAACACTTCTCTTGGGTCAATTGGCGATGATGACCGGAAGCCTCGTATCCTCCGGCATTGTCAATATCACACTGACCCAATTGGGACTGAACATCGACATCGGTATGGTGAGCGACTTTCTGAAAAAGCTCACCCGCTTTCCCCTCTCCTTCTTCGACCGCCGCGTAAGTTCGGAATTTATCCAAAAGATTGGCGACCAGTCGGCGATCAAAGACTTCTTGGTCTCCTTTCCCAACACGATGCTGTCGATGCTCCTCAACTTAGTGGTATTCTCCATCCTGCTTTGCCACTACAGCACACTGATCTTCGGGCTCTTCGTTATCCTCTCACTAATCGAATTGGGATGGAGTATGCTCTTTCTGAGCCGGCGCAAATCGCTCAACTTCGCCTACTTCACCGATGCCGCCGACAATCGCAACAACGCCTACGAGATGCTCAACGGCATGCCGGAAATAAAGGTCAACAACGCCGAAGATGTCAGGCTGGGCAAATGGCAGCAAATCCAGCGCCGTCTCAACAAGACCTCGCTCAAGGGGGCGTGGCTCAACCTATTCGACAGCAGTGGTCGAAATATGATCAGCAATATCAAGGGGCTATTGGTCACCGGTATCAGTGCGGCAATGGTGATAAAAGGAGATATGACCATGGGCATCATGATGACCTTGGGATATATCACCGGACGGTTGGCACAACCCTTCAACTTACTCTCATCGATGATCCTCTCGGTGCAGAATGCACTTCTCTCTTACGAGCGCATCGACGAAGTAATGACCGACGACAGCGAGCAGCGAGGCGACAGCAAATATAGCGAGCCCTCCATCACCCTGCGCCATCTATGGTATAAATATCCGGGAGCCGGGTCTCCCTACGTCATCAAAGACTTTTCACTCGAAGTGGAGGCCGGCAAGACCACCGCCCTGGTCGGTGAGAGTGGTTGTGGCAAGACCACCCTTATCAAACTGATGCTCGGCTTCTACGTACCTGCCAAGGGAGAACTCTTGCTCAGCGGAATGCCGGTGGCAGAGGTCGACAACAGCAACTGGCTGAGACACTGCGGAGTTGTGATGCAGAGCGGACAGATATTCACCGGCAGCATCCTCGAAAACATCGCTCTGAGCGATGAGACTCCCGACAAAGATAGAGCCCTGCAGATGCTTGAGACAGTAGGCCTTCGTCACTTTGTCGAGAAACTACCGATGGGCATCAACACCCGTATTGGGGTGTCGGGCATCGAGATTAGCGGAGGCCAAAAGCAACGGCTTATGATAGCCCGTGCACTCTACAAAGATCCCGACATCCTCTTCTTGGACGAAGCCACATCATCGCTCGATGCCAACAACGAACGGACCATCACCGACAATATCCGCGACATCGGCAGAGGGAAAACCATCGTTATCGCTGCCCACCGCCTCAGCACTGTGATGAATGCCGACCGCATCGTATTCATCAAAGATGGCGAAATCAGCGAACAGGGAACACACGATGAGTTGCTCGCCCTCCGCGGCGACTACTGGAAATTGGTGAAAAACCAACTCAACCTCAGCGTCGACACAAAATAACCGACCTATCCTACGGGCTACAAAATAAAAAGAGGCTTTCAGGCGTTATCTCTAAAGAGTGATGCTCCCCGGCAATCCGAACATACAGCGGGGCGTCATGCCTGACTATGAACACAATAGAAAAGATAATCTATCACATAATCTATGGGGCGCTATGGTGCATATCCATACTGCCCCATAGGGTGTTGTATCTATTATCGGACGTTATGTCATGGTCGCTGCATAGCGTGGTGAGATACCGACGCCGTGTGGTGAGACAAAACCTGACCGAATCACTGCCCGACAAGAGTCCGGAAGAGATAGCCCGAATCGAGCGCCAATTCTACACCTTCCTCACCGACTACACCGTCGAGACCATCAAGATGCTCACCATGAGCCCCAAAGATATGCACCGCCATCTGCGAGTGGTCAATCCCGAGATGGTCGACATCGCCATAGCCGAGGGTAAAAGCGTGTCACTGCTCTTAGGTCACTACTGTAACTGGGAATGGGTCAGTTCGCTACCCACCTACTTCGCCCCCGACACCGTCTCAGCGCAAGTCTATCACTATCTTCACAACCGAGTAATGGGAGAGATCTTCAACCGGATACGCACACGATTCGGGGCTAACAACATCGAGATGGGCGACATAATGCGCCGACATATCGACTGGAAGCGACGCGGCGTCGCCACCGTCACCGGCTATATTGCCGACCAATGTCCCAAATTTGACATGCACTTATTCCTCGACTTCCTCCACCACGACACCGGCGTCTACACCGGCCCGGAAAGGATCTCCCGATTCCTCGATGCCGAAGTGCTCTTCTGCCACCTCAGCCGTCCCCGCCGAGGTCTCTACGAGTTAAAATTCATCCCCATCGCCCGCAATCCCCAAGAGCACCCCGACTTCGAAATTACCCGCCGATACTTCTCCATGCTCGAAGCCAACATACTTGAAGCCCCTCAATATTGGCTCTGGAGCCACCGACGATGGAAGAGGACTCGCGCCGACTTCTACACCTTCTGGGGCGATAAAGCCGACAAACTTTTGTCTCATTTGTAAAACTTTTACTATATTTGTAGTTTGGAGTTGCAAACGTCACGTTAATCACTCCGAAAACATCTCTCCAACGCATCATCTATCCACCCTACCGACAGATAAAGAGCGGAACAAATGAAAGAACTTTTCTTATTCATCAAAAGATATGCCTCCCCCTATAAGAGGGATATAGCACTCAGTATCATCTTCAACCTGCTGACTGCCTTTTTCACACTATTCTCCTTTGCCTTTATCATCCCGATATTGCAGATGCTATTCGGCATGGACAATACCATCTACACCTACATGGAATATGGTTCGGCATCGCTGATGGATGTGCTGAAAAATAATTTCTACTATTACATGTCGACACTCATCAGCGACCATGGTGCCTCCTTCACCCTCGGATTCTTGGGGATCCTCTTGGTGATGACCTGTCTGCTGAAAGTGATGACGGCATATCTGAGCGAATTTTTCACCATCCCCTTGCAGAATGGAGTGGTGAGAGATATCCGCCGGCAGATGTATGACAAGATCGTGTCGCTCCCTATCGGGTTCTTTACCAACGAGCGGAAAGGAGACATCATGGCGCGTCTCTCGGGCGATGTGCAAGAGGTGCAAAACTCGGTGATGGCGAGTCTCTTCTCGCTAATCAAATATCCTATCATGATCATCGCCTGCTTGGGGATGATGCTCGTGATCAGCTGGCAGCTCACCCTCTTCGTCTTTATCATGCTTCCCTTCGTGGGGGGAGTGATGGGGGCTGTCGGCAAAAAACTGAAAGCCAAATCATTGGCATCGCAAAACAAATGGGGCGAGATCCTATCGAACACCGAAGAGACTATCGGCGGCTTGCGTGTCATCAAAGCCTTCAACGCCGAGAAGATGATGGAGGAACGATTCGGCAGGCAGACTCAAGAATTTTACCGCATCAACAACAGTGTAAGTCGCCGTACAGCCCTCGCCCACCCCATGAGCGAATTCTTGGGCACGATCGCCGTAGCAATAATCCTATGGTTTGGCGGCAGCCTGATTCTCTCCAACAATTCCCAGATCGATGCCGCCGAATTCATCTACTATATGGTGATGTTCTACAGTATGATCAATCCGGCGAAAGACCTCTCCAAGACGGCATATACCGTGCGCAAGGGTATGGCAGCCAAAGAACGAATCGATAAAATCCTGGATGCAGTCAATCCAATATGCGACCCCGAGAATGCCAAAGACCTCCCGAAGGGTGCCGACAACAAGAGCAGTGTCACCTTCAGCCATGTCACCTTCGGCTATACCGACGAGCATGACGTGCTGAGCGACATTTGTCTCGAAGTGGCGCCGGGAGAGACTGTGGCGATAGTCGGACAGTCGGGATCGGGCAAATCGACACTCGTCGACCTGATCCCCCGCTTCTGGGATGTGGAGCGAGGAGAGGTGAAGGTCGATGGCATCAACATCAAAGAGTTGCGAGTCAAAGAATTGCGATCGCTGATGGGGAATGTCAATCAAGAAGCAATCCTCTTCAACGACACCATCTACAATAACATCGCCTTCGGCGCCGAGGGAGTGACCCGCGAGCAGGTGGAAGAGGCGGCACGCATCGCTAACGCCCATGACTTCATCATGGAGACCGAGCAGGGCTACGACACGATGATCGGTGACCGCGGCTGTCGTCTCTCCGGCGGACAGCGCCAGCGCATCAGCATAGCGCGTGCTATCCTCAAAGACCCCGCCATCCTGATCCTCGACGAGGCGACCTCCGCCTTGGACACCGAAAGCGAACGGCTCGTGCAAGATGCCTTAGAGCGACTTATGAAAGATCGCACCACCATCGTTATAGCCCACCGACTCTCCACCATCATCAATGCCGACAAAATCTGCGTGCTCCATGAAGGGAAGATAGCCGAGATGGGCACACATCAGCAACTCATCGAGCGGGGAGGCATCTACAAGCACCTCGTCGATATGCAACAAGTATAAAACAACATCAACATATCACCCCAAAAACCGAACGAGATATGGAAAAAGAAGATGAGAAACGAGACGAATTGACTCCCCAAGAAGAGTCTATGTCACAAGAATTGCAAACGCCACAAGAGATGCCGACTGTCGAAGAGCCGGTTGCACCACAAGAGGAGGTAGCCGCCGAAGAGGAGCCCATCGCGATGCCACCGAAATATGAGGCAGAGAAAATGTGGGCAGAGAAGCTCGGTATGAACTTCGACAGCGAAGAGGTGGAAGCGTCACAACAAGAGATGGCAGAACAAGAGACTTCCGAGCCGGAGGTTTCCGCCGCCGGGAGTGTGACACCGCCACCCTACCCCGGTCACGCCGCCGGATACTACATGCCGCAAGGGATACCGCAAGAGCAAGCCCCCGAGCCGATGCCACCCACCTACACCGTATGGGCTATCTTGGCAACCATCTGCTGCTGTCTTCCTGCCGGCATCATCGCCTTGGTATTCAGCGCCTCAGTGAGCAGCAAATACTACGCACGCGACTACGAAGGGGCACGCAAAGCCTCCGAGCGCACCGAGATGTGGATCATCGCCTCGATAGTGCTCGGCGTGATCGGCAACATCTTCTACCTCCCCCTCACCATGCTGACATCATTATGATCAGCCGCAAATGGGGCAGAATAGGGATTATCGTCGGGGGACTTGTGATCCTGGCTCTCTACTTCATATTCGACCCGGCGTTGAGTCCATTGGCTCCGAAGTGTATGTTTCGTGTTCTGACAGGCTATGACTGCCCCGGGTGTGGCAGCCAGCGTATGCTTCATGCCCTGCTCAGAGGAGACATCGCGGCGGCATGGCATGCCAACGCATTTATCCTCTGCCTCTCTCCCATACTCGTGGCGCTGACCTTCACGGCGATCTTCCGCAAGCGATGGCCGCGACTTTATCGCATTTTGAACTCCCCGCTGATGATTATCGGGCTGACGATAGCCGTGGTGGCGTGGGGAATCCTGCGCAACATCTAAAAGCATTCATTATCCCAAACCGACTCTACCTCTAACCGACCAAACCATGCGACCTGTCTTCATCATTGGCTATATGGCGAGTGGCAAGACCACCTTCGGGCGAGCCTTGGCACGCGTCTTGAATAGAGAATTTATCGATCTTGACTTCTATATCGAGCAACGTTATCACTCCACCATCGCCGAGATCTTTCGCCGTGAGGGGGAAGAGGGATTTCGGCGCAAAGAGAGTGCCATGCTACGCGAAGTGGCTGACTTCGAGGGGATAATCGTGGCATGTGGCGGCGGCACTCCCTGCTTCAACGACAACATGGACTTGATGCTCGACCGCGGTCTCACCGTCTGGCTCACCGCCACCGAAGAGTGTATCGTGCGCCGACTGATGATCAACAACTCCCGACGCCCACTGATGGCAGGCAAAAGCGAAGAAGAGATCCGCCAAGAGGTGGCAAGAGGGTTGGAAACACGTCTACCCTACTACAGTCGTGCCCAAATCGAGCACTCCGGCGAGCATCTCGAATCGGTCAAAGAGATCGACTCCAACATCGAGACATTCCTCCGATCTGCCAATATCCTCATATAGACCGACCATTCCTCACATAAAAAATGATACAAAATAGGCTCAAATAGGTATGATTTGAGAAAAAAGTTGTATATTTGCTAAAATGGGGGATTGTGAGGCCTGATTCAGGTATCATTATCTCCATCAAACCGACCACAATATGAAACAAACGGAAAATAATACTACGCTTGAGCCTAAGCCGGCCTTAGAAGAGATGAAGACCCCCTCACGCGGGATTCATATAGGGCTATTGAGCAACTACTCCGACACCGACGAGACACGCTTTCTGCTGACACCGGAGGCTTGCGGCATGCTGACATCAGCCGGGATCAAGATCACCATGGAGCATGGTGCCGGCATCGACATCAGTTTCAAGGATGAAGTATATGCCGAATATGGCGTAGAGATCGACAGCCGCGAGAAGGCATTGAAGTGTAACATCGTGCTCTCCTACCAGCCCCTGCGAGTCAAGGATATCAAGAAGATGACCGAGGGGGCAACACTCCTCTGCATGATGGGAGATGGGCTCTTCGACGAGCATGTGATCAAGGCACTGCTCGACAAGCGGATCTCATGTGCCTGTCTTGACAACTTCACCTCACATCAGGACATAGCTATATTTGCCGACATCATCGACGAGATCGATGGACGCGCCGCCATCATGTATGCCCAAGATGCCTTGTCCTATTTGGGCGAGGGTAAGGGAGTATTGTTGGCAGGAGTAGCAGGGTTGAATCCCTGCGAAGTGCTCGTGATCGGATGCGGCACGGAAGCTATAGCAGCAGCCAATGCGGCAGCCGGAGCCGGAGCCAAAGTGGTGCTCCTCGACAATGATGTGGCCACCCTCCAAGTGTCGCGACCCTTGTGTCACGACCGCGTGGAGCTAATCACGATCCATCCTCGAGTATTGGCGAACTTGGTGAAAAGTGCCGATGTGATCATCACCGGACTCACGACACGCCCCTTCGAGTTCCCCAAGAGCCTCTCATCGACCCTCAAAGACACGGTCTATGTGCTCGACCTGCATGACTCACACCCCTCGGTGTCAGTGCCCCGCACGGTGGCTATGGCGCTGTCGAACCCGCTGATCCATTTCTTCGAAGAGATGATGATCAAGAATGGTTTCAACGATATGATGGCGACGACACAGGGTGTGCAACGAGGCATGGTGACCTACGACGGCAAGCTCGTCGACAAGCTTGTGGCATCCTACCTCTCGATGCCGAGCATCGACATCAGAGTGATGCTTTCGACCTCCAACTGATGAAATATGTCAGAGCGAACGACATTAATACACTTGATCTCGTCAAATAAATGGGGAGGTGCACAGAAATATGCACTTGATATTTGCGAGCATTATCATAAAGAGGGATGGGATGTGATGGCAATCACGCGCGATGCCAAGGTGATTGACGACTTGTTCAGACAAGCCGGCGTGCCGCTGATCCACTCACCGCTGAGAGGCTTCTTCGACCCGGCATCGGTGTTGATACTTGCCGACATATTACGCAAAGTGCCATGCGACCGCACATACGTGCATGTGCATCGTTATCGCGATGCCTTCACCGTGTTGCTCGCCAAGCGATTGGTGAAACGACCCGACGTGAGGGTGATTTCCACGCGTCATAAAGTGAGACCGGGGCGCAATTCCTGGCTCTTCCGGCGCATCTACGACAAGATCAACGCCCATATCTTCGTATCGAAAGCGGCTTTCGACAGTTTTCGATCCACCTGGCGTCAGTTGCCGATGAGTCTCCACACGGTCCATATCCTCTTGGACAGCATCAAACTCCCGGAGATGGAATTGCAACCCGAGCCTACCAAGGGACCGATCTTCGCCATCTATCCCGGTCCGCTCGCCAAGGGTAAAGGATTGGAAACCATCATCGATGCACTCACAGCCCTGCGAGGGAAGAAGATAAGGCTTCGGATTGTGGGTAATGGCAATCCCGACTATATCGACACTCTAAGACGCAGAGCTATGGTGCGTAATGTCATGGAGATGATCGACTGGAAAGTGACTCGCGACATACCGATGGAGCTGATTATGCAGTCTCATTTCGCCGTGCTCCCCTCGGTGGAGCGAGAGGGATTCGGACTCCCCAACATTCGAGCCATGGCGTCGGCACGCCCTCAGATATGCACGCCCAATGGGGCGCAAGCGGAATATCTAACCGATGGCGAGACTGCCATATTCGTGCCCCCGGCAGATGCCTACACCCTCGCCGAAGAGATGCTAAGGATGGCCACTGATGCCGAATTGCGCCACACCATGGGGAGGAAAGCTTACGAATATTATGCCGCCAACATGTCGTGGGAATGGTTCGTACCCAAACTCACCGAGATATATCTCAAGACATAGGCGTAATATAATCAGATGAAAGGCAATCATATACAAGAGAATAGATAAAAGCAAACTACTATAAAAAATCTCATAAAGTGGAAAAGAATTCAAAGATCTATGTGGCCGGGCATCGCGGCATGGTGGGCTCGGCGATAGTAAGGGAATTACAAAGACAGGGTTACACCAATATCATCACTCGCACACATGCCGAGTTGGATCTGACTCGTCAAGATGCCGTGGAGCGCTTCTTCGCCGAGGAGCGCCCCGAATATGTCTTCTTGGCGGCCGCCAAAGTGGGTGGCATCGAGGCAAACGACAAGTCACCCGCCGACTTTATGTATGTCAACATGACCCTGGAGATGAATGTGATCCATGCGGCTTGGCAGAATGGCTGTCGCAAACTTGAATTTTTGGGGTCCTCTTGCATCTATCCCCGTATGGCACCACAGCCGATGCCTGAGTCTTGCTTACTGACCTCCGCCCTCGAGAAGACCAATGAGGCATACGCCCTCGCCAAGATCTCAGGGTTGAAATATTGCGAATATCTCAACCGTCAATATGGCACGGATTTCATCTCTGTGATGCCCACCAACCTCTATGGGTCCAACGACAACTACCACCCCACCCACTCTCACGTCTTGCCGGCGCTGATCCGTCGTTTCCATGAAGCCAAAGAGGCTGGCCTCAAGAGTGTGACTTGCTGGGGCGACGGCTCTCCCCTCCGCGAGTTCCTCTATGTCGATGACCTGGCAAACCTCTGCGTCTTCCTGATGCAAAACTATTCGGGCAATGAGACCGTCAATGCCGGCACCGGCAAAGAATTGACCATCAAGGAATTGACCGAGATAGTGGCTCGCGTTGTCGGTTTCGAAGGGGAGATCGTATGGGATACCACCAAGCCCAACGGCACCCCACGCAAGCTCCTCGACGTGTCGAAAGCCACCTCTCTCGGATGGACCTATAAGACCGAGCTCGAAGATGGCATCCGTCTCGCCTACGAAGACTTTCTGAACAATCCGATGCGTGCTGAAAGGTGATTTTCAGTTATTAGATATTAGTTATTAGATATTAGATATTAGATAACAACTTAACTTATCGTATGATACAAGGGGAGAAGAAATACTTATGGGCAGAGCCGATAGTGGCATGGGGATCGTTCGCGATCCTCCTGGCGCTCTATTGGCTGACCGTGGCGCCCACCGTCTCATATTGGGACTGTCCGGAATATGTCACTGCGGCATATCTCTTGGAGGTGGGACATCCCCCCGGCAATCCGACCTGGATGCTGGTGGAGCGCATCGTCACCATGTTTGCCCCCTCTCCCGAATATGCTGCCTTGGCGGTGAATCTTTCGTCGGGGCTCTTCACAGCCTTTGCCGCCTTCTTCTTGGCGAAGACCCTCTTCCGAGTCGGGCTTTGGGGACTTCTCAAGTTGCCGCGCCGCCACATTCCGGCACCTCTTGCGGCAGCCGGCGGAGCCCTGGTCGGCACCTTGGCATTCGGACTTTGCGACTCGATATGGTACTCGGCGGTAGAGGCGGAGGTCTATGCCATGTCGATCTTTATGACCTCGCTATGTCTGTGGCTGATGGCGAAATGGGCGGGCACGAGTCGCCGCGATGACTCCTGGCGGCTCCTGGTCTTGATAGCCTACATCTTCGGGCTCAGCATCGGCATCCACCAGCTCAACCTGCTATGCATCCCGGCATTGGCGATGATCTGGGCTGTAAGACGCGGCATCCGCACCACCGGCAAGTTGGTCGTGATCTTCCTCTTGTCGCTGATCATCGTGGCTTGCGTATTGGTCGGTATGATGCCTTCTTCGATAGCCTTGGCGTCATGGTTTGAGCTGATCGCCGTCAATCGCTTCGAACTTCCCCACCTCAGCGGTGTGGTGATATATCTGCTGACCCTCGGCACATCGCTGATGATAGCCACTGTGGCATGCTCACGCTCCAAGAGCCGCATAGTGATGGGAGTGGCTTGCTATCCTGCTATATTTCTCTCCGGGATATTCATCATATCAGAGCATTATCTGATTGGGGCTATCGTCTCGGCGGGAGTGGCTGCGCTATTGGTGTCGGGATCCAACTTCAAGGTGAGACGCCTTTATCTCTCGATATGGATGCTCACCATGCTTCTGACCGGATATGCTTCTTACGCCCTGATACCGATAAGAGGAGGCATCCCGGCGCCACCTAATGCGCTGATGCCGGGCAATCCCTTCTCATTTGCCGCATACCAGAGCCGCGAAGTATATGGTTCCAAGCCATTGCTCTATGGAGAAACTCCCTATAGCCGTCCTCTTCTGCATGAAGAGAAAGACTCGGCAGGGGAATATAAGTATAAATATTTCGAGATCGACTATTATCACAACGAATATGTTCCGATCGAAGAGGATGGCAAACTGAAGCCTGTGATCAGAGGATTGAGCCCCAAAGACTCTATGCTCAATCAGAAATATATAGCACGAGGCAAAGATGCCTATATCGTCAAGGGGATGAAAAAGCGTCATGTTAAGACACCGGAACTGAATATGTGGTTTCCGCGCATCACGGGGAGTCGTCCCTTCGACATAAGGTCTTATTCCGACTGGGTCGGTATGGACACGACTACCATGAAGCGTGTCAACGTGTCGGAAGCGATCGACTCGGCAGGGAATTATGTCACCAAGATGGTGGATGGGAAGCGTCAAGCAGCTACAGGCTATCGCCCCACCTACCTTCAGAACGTCGAATGGTTCCTGACCTATCAGACGGCATATATGTATTGGCGCTACCTGTTGTGGAATTTCAGCGGGCGGCAGAACGACCGTCCGGCGCAGGGGGAGGTGCAACATGGCAATTTCATCACCGGCTATGCAGCCTTAGACAATATGATGCTCGGAGCTGAAGACCGTCTACCCGACGTGGCAGGCAAGGATAACGAAGGGCGCAACAAATATTATATGTTGCCTCTGATATTGGGCATCATCGGTATGATTTGGCTGTTGACCCACCGCCGGCGAGGCATACAGACCTGCGCCATCACGGCTATCCTCTTCGTGATGAGTGGCTTGGCGATAACAGTCTATCTCAACCAGGGACCGGGGGAACCTCGCGAGCGCGACTACTCCTTCTTGGGGTCATACTTGGCATATTGCGTTTGGATAGGTTTTGGCGCGATAATGGTGGCGCGACGCACACGGAGTGTGTGGGGCTTTGCCATCCCACTCGCCGTAGTGATATGGATGGGTATCGAGAACTATGGCGACCATGACCGTTCGGGGCGCTATGCCGCGCGCAACAATGCCATCAGCCTCCTGGAATCCGCCGAACCGGATGCCATCATCTTCGTGTCGGGCGACAACCATACCTTCCCGCTATGGTATGCACAGGAGGTGGAGGGAATCCGCCGCGATGTGAGGGTGATCAATCTCTCCTATCTCACTATGCCCCGATATGCCGCCAATATGATGCAGCAATGGCGCGACTCCAAGGGTGTGCCGACCACGCTGACCCGAGGCGACATCATCTGGGATGCCTATCGACGCATGTCAATGCCCAAGCACTCAAGAGACACGCTCGATGCCGTGGAGATGTTGCAGCGTGTCAGAGAGGGTGTCGAGGGGAATCTTCCCTGCCGATATGTGCGGCTGAAGGTAAGTCCCGACTCGACTGTGGTGTATGACCTGGTCGGAGTGACCAAAGATGGCAAGAACATCGACTTCAACGACTTGATGATGCTCGACATTGTAGCCACCAACGCTGCATCCGCCACCCCGCGACCCATCTACTGGATTGAAGCCTTGCCAACCCATCAACGCATCGGCATGACACCCTACACCACCAAGTGGCTCTATGGCTATCGTTATGGCATAATACCGGAGCAAAGAGTAGACTCACTATTGCTCGCGGCGGCAGACAAGTTATTACCACCCAACCCTATAGGTCGCGAAGTATATATGGACTATGCTCCATCGCAACAGACTGCTATCATGAGAGGAGCATTGGTATCGGCAGGGCATCGGCTCTTGGCGCATGGCGACCTGAAGGGGGCGATGATCATGGCCGAGAAAGCCGACATCGTTATGGGACACTGCCCCGACAGTTATATGCCGGTAAGGATGTCAGACAGCACATATATGGTGAAGCGAGAATTGGGCAGACTGCTTGTCAACTGCGCCGACACACTCGAGCAGCGAGGGGGAGACAAGAACCGGGTAGCCGACCTGCGCCAACGTGGCGAAGAGCACATCGAGGCACAAGAGGCACTCAGCCAAGGCTGGCAGGAATATCGCCGCCACCTCCCCAAGCGACTCCGCAACAAGATGGCACCCACCTATTAAACGGATGGTAAGCATTAATTGAAGTACACCTTGAAAGTTCAACATATAGCAACATCGGCTA